>JASJYA010000053.1 GCA_030125685.1 Actinomycetota bacterium | reverse complement strand
CTAATGTTACATAACATGGATTATGGGCGTTCTGCGCAGCGTTGCAATCAGACGGAGAGAATCTTCATCCTGGCGTCATCGAGCAGCGAGAACGCTCTATGACTCGCCACCCAGAGGGCGTGCTCTCTGTCAGGGGCCTCGGCGACGACTCCATGCCTGTCGAAGATGATGAACCGGTCAAATATCCGCGTGAACGTGGCGTCGTGCGTGATCGTAAGCTGGGTCGCCTCCGAGTCCACCAATGCTTCCTCGATGATGAGTATCGATTCTAGGTCGAGGTTATCCGTCGGCTCATCGAGCAGCAACACGTTCGGCGCCTCCGTTTCGAGTATCAAAAGCTGCACCCTCGCCGTCTGGCCGCCGGATAGCTGCTTGAGCTTGTGCTTCGGGTGGTCCGCAAGGCCGTATCGACCGAGTGCCGAAAGGGTCTCCTGATCGTTCCGAAAGTGTGGTCGCACGACATCGAAAAGCAGCCTCTCCGGATCGCCAATCTCGTTGTTCTGGGAAAAATACCCAGTCCGGGCGGTCGGTCCGAAACGGATGGTGTGATCGTTGGTCGGATCGGCTTCGACGATCTTCTTGAGAAATGTGGTCTTCCCAACTCCATTCTCGCCCAACAACGCGACACGATCTTCGTTGTAGATAGTCACGCTGAAGGGAGCGACGAGATCTTCGATCTCGAAACCGGTCAGCCGGATAGCCTCCCTGCCTGTTCTCGAACCACGGAGCCGGACGGTGATCTCCCGCTCGGGAGGGGGGAGCTGCGGAGGGCCTGCTTCCTTGAAACGGCGCCATCTGCTCTCCGCGGCATTGGCGCGGTTTGCCAGAGCTTCGCTCGCTCCCGCGCGCTGCTTCAACAGTTTGAAGTACCGAAAGAGGCGTCGCTCCTCGTTCTTCCAAGCATCAAGATCTCGGGCCAACTTCTCGATGCGTCTTCTGCGTTGCTCCGGAAAGGTCGCGTACGTCCCTCCGTGCGTCCAGACATCATTGTGTTCGAGCGCCACCATGCGATCCACTGCCTGGGTCAGCAGATCTCGATCATGGGAGACCAGAAGAATCGTCTTGGACGACTTGCGTAGTTCATTGGCGAGCCACGCTTTCGAGAAGAGGTCGAGAAAGTTGTCCGGCTCGTCCAGGATCAATGTGGGCACCTCCGACAGCAGATACGCTCTGAGGATGATCGACTTCCGCTCTCCCCCGGATAGCTCCGCGATCTTACGACCGGAGGCCTCGTCGAGGCCCTGGCGCAGCACCGCTCGCGTAACCTGGTCCCAACGCGCCTCAGCCTGATATCCGCCGAGGGACTGCCAGAGTTCAAGCTCAGAAGCGAGATCGAGTCCGTTGCTCTCCCCCGCCGACGCGTACAACTCTTGGAGCCGGTCATGAACCGGCCGCAACTCTGACGGCAGCGAGAGGGCCAAAGCGTCAAGCACCGTCGCAGACCGGAGGTCGTCGAAGCCCGGATTCTGTCGCATATATGCGATCTCTGTGTCGGATCTCACGTGCCCTTCATCAAGGCGTTCATGTCCGGCGATGAGCTCAAGCATCGTTGTCTTGCCTACCCCGTTCGGACCGACGAGCGCTGTAACGGACCCGGTTGGCACCCTGAACGAGACATCCTCAATGGGGGTCGTTCCGTCCGGGTACGAGAACGAGACCGATGAGACTTCGATTGCCATGGAATGACTCCCAGAACGCGCTTCGACGAGCGCGCAAGATAACCGCTCAGACCCCCTACCCGCGCTGTTCCTTCGGCGTGGTCGGCTCGAAGTCTCGCCTACGCGCCGATCTTGGTCGATCCGTGCTCAGCGAGTCTCGCGGTCTCGACGAATCCATGCAATGTGAGCGGCCCGGCGACGTTCTCCTGGCGAGGTGGGTAGACGAACGCTGTCGCCACGGCGCCGCTTATGCATGCTGCTGCAACGATGCCGAACGCGAGCGGAAAGTTCCCCATGTCGCCAAGGACGCCACCCAGAACCGGGAACGCTATACCGCCCGCTCCGTACGCCAGGAATACCAATGGGTAGTTCCTCCCGACTGATTCATCGCCAAACTCGTCCGCTGTGAGGGAAGGGAACAAGGCGAAGTTGCCACCATAGTTGAAGCCGATCAAGGCGGCCGCGAGATAGAGCAGGTATTCGTTCCCAGCCATCGGGATGAACGCAGCCAAGAAAATACCTTGGGTTCCAGCCATGATCACGACCGACCGCTTTCGACCGAGCGTGTCGCTCAGAGCGCCCCACGCGATACGACCGATTCCATTAGCCACACTGAAGAACACCGCCATGGCCGTGCCCGCGATCGCGCTCGCTTCAACGGAGTCAACTCCGGCGCTTGTGAGTGCTTCGATGGGATAGAGCTTCATCAACCCGATCGCCATGAGGCCCGCTCCCGCACTCACGGCGAACGTGAACGAGATCAGATGGAATTGTGGCGTACGAAGCATCTCGCGCTGTGTGAAATTATCCTTACCGGATCCGGGGGTTACTCGGTCTGGAGGGATGTGTCCGGCTGGTAGGTGCTCCACGCGAACCAGAACGTGTCCAAATGAGGTAGCTGCGTGAGCCGCTCCCCCGCGAGTGCGCCCTCGACCGCCTCACCGTTGATCAGCCACACGGATCCGGTCTCCACATCGATGAAGTTGTCGCCGTCATGGGTGAAGGTGAGGTCCCTGCCTGCTGCTCGTGGCACGAAGACGCCGGTGGATCCGACGTCCCGCCCTTCAGAGATCGCCGCTGTGTCGAGCGCCGACGCCTGGCCGGCTAGCCAGAAGATGACCAAGGAAGCATCGCCGACCGTTACGGCCGTCGCCTTCCCCGCTCCCCCACTGACGACTTCGAGCGCGAACGCACCGGAATCGCCTTCATGTTCAACGCCGATCACCCGCTGCATGGCCGCGGCGCGATCGTCGAGGGCGCCTCTGAACAGGAAGGGGGTGCTCTCCGGGTCGTCGTAGCCGGTATAAGGATTTCGTCCATAATCGCGGCTGAACCCTGTACGCGTCCAGTCGAGCACCTTCCCGGTCGGGTATGTCGATCGGAAAAGCTCCCAGGCCATGAGCGGGGCAGGGTGTTCAACCAGCTCAAAACCGGTCAATACGCCGATCACGGCGAGACCGTTGAAATGCGTCCAGAGGCTCTCAGTCGCCCGGTCGTACATGATCAGGGCTGAAGCGAAGAGCCGGCCGGAGGTACCAAACGTCGTTTCGACTCCGTTGATCGTCCGTTCGTATGCGGCAGCCGAGTTGCAGAGCGGACAGTAGGTGACAGAGACGGGGATGCCGCCAACGGTGTCGTTCACGATCTCATGCCACACCATTGCCCGAATCGGATAGGCGCGGGCGTCACCGTTGATCTCGAGCACCACGACCGGTTCGCCACCGGGAAGCAGCTCGAGGTTGTCAGCAACATCGAGGAAGACCGGATTGTCGATCGGGGGTATACCGTCGGGCGGCGGACCTCCTGAGATCACGTCTCCAGGGTCGATGAGGGGGTCAGGGAACTCCTCAGCGAACATCGTGTCCAACGCGCTTGGACCGTCGGGGAGGGCGCCAACCGCAGGCGCCAGGGAACCAACAGTGCTTGAAGACGTGCTGTCGCTTGAAGACGCGGTGTCTTCTGTCGCTTCCGGCTCATTGGTCACGGTCGCACTGACACACGCCGCGAGCAGCAGCGCCCCAGCGGCAACCATCATCGTTATTCGTGCAGACACCACTTCTCCCTTTTCGCAGAGCAACGTCGCCCGCTTCCGTCGTGTTCCACACTGTCTGAACTCCGACAGTTCTCCGTTTCCTCGTCAGCACACGTCGTTCGATGAACTATGGCGACGAGAACAACTCATAACCGCGTTACGATCGCTTCCGTTGGTGTGTGGACCGCAGGGATCGCACTCGTCTGGATAGTGGCTGCGTTCCTCCGGTCCGATACGACGCTGCATCTCGGGCCACTGTTGATCCCGCTGATTCCAGCCTTCCTCGGTCGTGACAGCGATCATCCGCGGCGAGCAGTGCTTCTCGGCATTGTCATCGGCGCACTCGTCGTGACGACGCTCGCCCTCACCGGAAACCTCGACGGTCCAGCGCTCTCGCCCTTCCCGAACGCACTCACCGAGAGCATCGTTCTCCTCGCCGTCGGCAGCGTCGTCGGCATGGTCTACGCCGCTTCAGCCCGTCGAAACTGACAGCAACATGTCGCCGTCAAGAACTGTGATCCTGCGGTAACCGGTGTCGATGGCGCCAGACGAGCGGAGCTGGCCGAGCGCCTCGTTCACCGACTGACGGCTCGCACCGAGCAATTCCGCCATGGTCGCTTGGGAGAGATGCACCTCCCCGAAACTGTCCACCTCATCCACAAGGAGGCCGGACACCTGCTCAAGCACCGTCCGGTTCATGAGCCTGATGATGCGCTGCTGGGTCGCCTCGAGTTGACTGAGGCCGTTGACGAGCCACCGCATAGCCAGCACAGGCCGCACGAGCAGCAGGGGCACGAGACGGTCGCGCTCCAAACGGAGTACTCGCGTTGCCGTCGTCACCCGCGCCGACGAGAGATAGGGGCGTTCTTGAAACATCGCGATGTCACCGACAACCGAGCTGGGACCGATCCGCAACACAACAGACTTTCCCGAGCCTTTTGCTCGATACAGCTCGACCTCGCCTTCTTCAATGATGTAACACGCATCCGCAACGTCGCCTTCGCGAAACAGATGTGTTCCCTTGTACTTGTCGATGACTGTGCCTGCCGCAGAAAGAGCGGCTGCGTCCTCCCGTCGCATCGGGAGGTAGTCGGTTCGTCCGAGGCTTCTTGCGAGCCAGGCGGCATGTTGATCGAGTGCTGTGGTCATGACACCGCAACGCACAGCGCCGCCGACTCGTTCCCGCTGATTCGTCGGACATCCGACAATGACATCGTCGGGTCAGCGGCGCTCTCGTTACTTCTGTATGGAAATCAACGGTGTATTCGAAGGTGGTGGCGTTCGAGGTATCGCCCTTGCGGGTGCAGCAGCCGCAACCCTTGAGCTCGGGTACAGCTTCCATCGCGCTGTTGGTACGTCGGCGGGCGCCCTTGTCGCTGCGCTTCTCATGGCGGGTTACGACGCTCCCGAACTCGAAGCGGAGGTGGCGGGACTGGACTGGCCGAGCCTCCTCCAGCCCGCACCCCTGGCGTCCGTGCCACTCCTCGGCAAGCACATGGCGCTCTTGGCCTACCAGGGAGTCAACACAACTATGCGACTCGAAGAGGTGTGGTCTCGCCTCCTGTTGCGAAAGGGTGTTAGGACCTTTGGCGATCTTCCCGAAGGAGCGCTACAGGTCATAGCGACCGACCTGACCCATGGTGCAGGCGTCGCGTTCCCGCACTGCCTCCCCGGATACGGACACGACCCAGAAACATTCTCCGTCGCCCGCGCGGTCGTCATGTCAGCAGCAGTGCCCTTTCTGTTCATACCGGTTCCTTTGCGTGATAGGTTGAACGGTGAAAAGGTTCTCTTCTCAGATGGCGCTATGGCTGCGAACTATCCAATCGGTGTGATCGCTAAGGATCGGCCTGTCTTCGGCTTCCGGCTTAGCCCTGACGGCCATCAGCACGTTCACAATTCGATCAGGGGACCGTACGGACTCGCGAGAGCAGTTATCTTCTCCGGCATTCGAGCTCGATACTCCCTGCCACGCACCATCGAAGGCGCAGACAAAGAAATCTCCGTGCCGGTGATGGCCGATCTCGACTTCTCGGTGACGCCGGACGAAGCACGAATCGCGTTCGCGAGAGCCCGCGCTGCTGTGCATGATCAGCTAGCGCCGGCTGTCTTACCGTGAAGACAGTGATAAAGCCGATCATGGTCTTCATCGCAGTCTCGGTCGCCGTCCTTGTAACACTCTCTCTCGCGAACGACCGCGGCGTCCAGCCTGAGATCGAAGGCCTCGAGATCGGCTCCCTGTACAACCCTGTACATGCCGGGGAGGAGACGCCGTCCGGCTTCCGGCAGCTCATCCCTCGCGACGGCATACGCCCGGTGTACGACCCTGAATTTCTCTCCGCCGCCGAGACCGACTGGCACCGCGACACACTCGTTATCGGACTTGCGATCGACGGCGACGCAAAAGCGTACCCCGTGAGTTTCCTGAATCGGCGTGAGATCGTTAACGACCATGTTGGAAAGACACCCGTACTCGTCACCTGGTGACCACTCTGTGGCACGGCGATGGTTCATCGCCGCTCAATCAACGACCAGGTGATCGTCTTCGGGAACCAGGGCGCCCTGTGGGGGAACGCCATGACGATGTTCGATCACGAGACCGGCTCGGTGTGGTCCCAGCCGCTCGGAGAAGCGATCCTCGGTCCAG
This sequence comes from Actinomycetota bacterium, assembly GCA_030125685.1. Taxonomy (GTDB): domain Bacteria; phylum Actinomycetota; class Acidimicrobiia; order Spongiisociales; family UBA5794; genus B3-G11. The sequence goes on along the minus strand of JASJYA010000053.1, from coordinate 5,133 downwards.
CTCGAGGCGCGACACTCGATCTGCTGCCTTCGACACTCACGACGTGGGGCGAGTGGAGGCGCATGCATCCCGACACCAAAGCTCTCGACGCTCCCGGCAGGCCAAGCGGGTTTGCCCTTGATCAGATGTCGATCGTGGTCGTGTTCAACGAAGACTCTGCTGCGTACCCTGTGAAGGACATCACCCAGGTCGTAAACGACTTCGTCGACGGCGTCCCAATAGCGGTTGTCATCGAACCCGAGGAACGCGTGTCGTGGACCGTGTTCTCGCGAACGCTCGACGACGGTGTCATCGTGCAGTTGGCGTTCTCAGACGACGGAAACCTAGTCGATACGGTGTCAGGCACAATGTTTCACATCTCTCGCGGAACAGGGATCGAAGGCCCCCTCGCCGACCAGATACTCGATCAACTCCCCGCATTCACGTCGTTCACCAAGGACTACTTCACGTTCTACCCGGACGGCCGCATATGGGAACGTGGTTGACACCTACACATCTTCGAGCCTGATGCGGATTCTTCGGAATCCCCTCCCTTTGCTCTCCGCCTTCGGGATCGTGACGCGGCCGACCTGGTCGGTGTTCGACACGTGGGTACCGCCGTCAGCCTGCCGGTCGAGGCCCACGATGTCGATGACGCGTACCTGCTGGATACCCTTCGGCAGCAGGTTCACCTTGGTCCTGATGAGGCTCGGGTCCTTGTCGGCAGCGTCGCGTGGGAGGAACGAGACCTCAATGGCTCGCCGCTTCGAGAGTTCGTCGTTCAACGCCGCCTCTACGACCGGAATCTCATCGGCTGTCCAATCGGGGAGATCGAAGTCGAGTCTCCCCTCCCCCGGCGCCATATTGCCCCCCGTCACCGGACTCTGGAACCGGTTCCAAATCACACCGCACAACGCGTGCAGGGCCGTGTGAGTGCGCATGACCTTGAGACGCCGGTCCCAGTCGATCTGTCCGTCAACGGTCATGCCCACGGATGGCAGCGAGCCCTTGAGCCAGTGCCAGACGCCATCGGAATCCTCGGCGACTCGGATGACTTCCAGCCTGTCGTCGCCGATCGACAGCGTCCCGCAATCATGCGGCTGCCCGCCTCCTCCCGGATAGAACACGGTGCGATCCAGAAGGACACGGTTGTCGTCTGTGTCGGTGCGCAGCACCTCGGCCTGCATCTCGGCGGCGTATGCGTCGGTCGCGTAGATCTTCTCAGTCATGGAACCTCCTCCTGGCTCCACAGTATCGCGCTGGAGCATCCACGGCGTTAACGTCCACCCATGCGCGTTGACATCGCCATCATCGGAGGGGGCATCGCCGGACTGTCCTGTGCCGCCTACCTGGCGCCGCGAGCCTCGGTGATTGTAATCGAGGCGGAACCCACACTCGGCTACCACGCGACCGGCAGATCGGCCGCGATCCATACGGAGTGTTACGGCGCTGAACTCATCCGAAGGCTCTCCCTCGCCTCACGATCGTATTTTGTCGATAGAGACGAACCGCTCGGTACCCCTCTTCCGGTCCTCTTCGTCGCAGCGCACGACAACACAGATGCGGTCGAAAACCTCTATAACGCCTACCACCCCCTGGTCCCGACGATTCAGCGTCTCTCACCCGAGGAGGTCACAGCGCTGGCGCCGGTGATCCTCCCCCGCATGACTTCTGGCGGGATTCTGGAGCCGGGTGGTCTGAACCTCGACGTCCACGGGATTCTGACGTCATTCGCCACGACGGCGAGAAACCATGGTTGCAGGATCCTCACCGGTAGCCGCGTCTCGGAGATCACTCGGAACCCTTCCGGGTGGTGGATGCGTGCGGGAGATCGCGACCTCACCGCAGGCACGATCGTCAATGCAGCAGGACCGTGGGGAGACGCCGTAGCAACCATGGCAGGCATCGAACCTCTCGGCCTCACCCCATTCAAGCGCTCAGCATTCACGTTCGATCCCGGAGTTCCCGCCGGTGACTGGCCGTTCGTGGTTGACGCTGCGGAACAGTGGTACATGAAGCCTGAAGGGCCCCATGTGCTTGGATCGGCCGCCAGTGAGATTCCACAGGCGCCTTCAGATGCTCGACCAGACGAGATTGATATCGCACTCGGCATCGAACGTATCAACGAGTCCACGACGCTCGCGATACGATCCATAAAGAGTCAGTGGGCAGGACTGCGAACGTTCACCCCGGACCGCACTCCCGCTGCAGGCTACGACGAAGAAGGCGGCGGCGGCGGCTTCTTCTGGCTCGTAGGCCAGGGCGGGTACGGGATCCACACAAGTCCCGCGCTCGGCGCCACAGCTGCGGGATTGCTCCTGGACGGTTCGGTTCCGGAGAACGTAGCTCGATATGGAGTTACGGCTGAGATGCTCCATCCCGGTCGGTTTCGATAGGGTCGTCTCGTCCCCCAGCCCGGTAGACGAGCACGGCTACCCCGACCACAACGATGACCGTGAACGCGAACCACTGCACGGCGTACCCGAGATGAGAGCCCTCGGTGAGTTCTTCCTGCGGCATCCGCAGGGGCGTTCCGTTCTGATCAGGTGGCGCCTGCTCCTCGAGGATCAGCGTGATCGGGAGAACATCCCCGTCCAGCCATCTGTCAATGTAGACAAGATCAAGCCTGCTGAGCGACTCCAGACGCCCGTCTTCAGGGGCAGACTCGCCGATCCGGGTCGGGTCTTCACCGTCGTCAATACGGCCAACCAGCGAGACGAGTCCCATCGGTGGCTCATATCCCTGAGCAGGCGGGCCTGCTGCACCTGGGGGAAGAAGCCCGCGCACGACGATGAGTACGGTTCCGTCTGCCAGGTCGAGCGGCGTAGCAACGAGGTCTCCCTGGACATCCCCGGCCGTTCTCCCGATGGAGAAGAACTCGTCGGACGTACGGTAAACGCCTTCGACGACTGCGGTGCGGTGCAGCATTGCATCGACGTCGCTTCCGTACTGCCCAAGGATGCCTTCGAGCGGTCGAGGCGGCTCACTCGATCGAGCCTCCACGGTCGCGTTGAACGCTCTCACCTCCTCAAGACGGTCAAGCTGCCAGAGTGCTAAACGGACGAACACCAATGCGAACACGATGCCGACAACGATCGCAAGGATCCATCGCACCTGGAGCAACACCTTGGAGTCGAATCGAGAAGGCACACCCTGAGGCTACGCAGAGCTACCACCTGAGCGCAGCCCTGTCACGAACCACCTCCGACGCGGATTGCGCCGGTTCGTCGAGGGTCGACCGCACCTGTGAGACCTGACTCCCCGTCCCACATTGCCGCCTGAACACCCCCGAAGTACATCGAGAGAGCAGGCAGAGTCCTGATGGCGAGGTTCTGAACCTTCGATGTGTCGATGCCAGGCTCGACAGCCAGCATCGGCGCCCCCTCAAATACCTCTGCGTGTATGCGCGGATGCGCTACGGCTGTCTCGAGGTCCATGCCGCACACGATGTGATTCATCAGCACCGACGCTACGGCCGAAGTAATGCGGCCTGCGCCGGGCGAACCGAGGACGATTATCTCACCATCGGGGGAACGGGCAACCGTGGGCGCCATGTTCGAGAGAAGCCGAGTTCCAACCGCGAGCGCGTGGAGTCCCTCGCTCGTGAGCTCGAGCTCGCCTAAAGAATTGTTGAGACCGAAGCCGGTTCCCGGGATCACCGCTCCGGATCCGTAGCCCGCCGACGCCGTGATCGAGCACGCGAGTCCGGTGTCATCGACGGCTGAGGCATGCACCGTCGATGGGGAGCGGTGGAAGGCTGCCAGATCACCGGCCTCGGCCAGAGTGAGAAGAAGGTCAGATCCAACGAATCGATCCGTATCGCCATCGAGGTGTGACCGTCGGAACGAGAACACCGCATTCTGTGCGGCGGCGTACTTTGCTACCTCAGGTGCTGTCCATCCGTGAATCCGGTTCCGTTCAATGAGCGTCAACAGCGCAGTCATCGTGATCCCACCCACGGCCGGCGGTGCATTCGTTGCAATGTCCCAGCCTCGTAGCCCGATTCGCGATGGAGCGCGCACTACGGGTTTGTACTCTTCGAGATCGTGCTTCGTAATGAGGCCGCCTCGTTCCTCGGAAGCTCGTACGAGTGCCATCCCCAGCTCTCCGCGATACAGCAGATCTGCTCCCTCATCGGCCAGGTTGACGAGGCAGTCTGCCAATAGCATGTTCGTGACGATGTCTCCGCTCTCGACCGGCGCGCCGTCGGAGCGGTGGTACAGCGGAGCTACCTCCGGATCCCAGCCGTAGATGACTTCGTGTGAGTAACTCAGGTAGATACCGCTTGCTTGCGAGACAGGAAATCCTCTGCGGAGCGCGTCAACGGTTGGCGCCAGAAGCTCCGCCCAGGGAACTGCGCCATATCGGCTCGACGCCACATCAAACCCCGCGAACGCACCAGGGATTGCGATGCTCCCCCACCCGACGACCGTGTCCATGCCGCCGCCGTACTCCATGTGCACCCTCTCGGTCGCCGGGGTCGCGCCGGCAATCAGGCCGCGCCCTGGCATCTCTGCGTACGCGTCCACCACCTCGGGCTCGCCACGTGGAGGCCAGATGGTGATAAATGCCCCTCCCCCGGGAGAAACGATTCCCAACTCTGTTGACATCGACGCGATCGTTGCGGCAACGGCCGCGTCGACAGCATTCCCTCCGAGGTCCGCTACAGACGCTCCTGCTTCGGCGGCGACGGTCGACGCGGCTGCGATGACGGTTCGTGACATGCTCGGAGAGATTAGGGCGTCACGGCAGCCTCCTCAGCAGTGCGAGCCTCTTCTTCCCTGAATTCGATCTCGTGGGCAACTATCTCGACCTTGCTCAGGCGTCCGAAGTCGTCCGACCAGAATCTGCGCTGGACGGCCCCGGCGACGAATACGGTCCTGCCGCGAACCGGCCCCTCCGGCAGGTCGTCAAGGTTCGGGTTCCATTGGATAACGGGTATGACGTCGATGCGCCTCTGGGGTTCCGTCGTGCGAACCGTCACAAGGAGCCGCATCAGAGTGGCGCCCGAATCAAAGGTGCGGATCTCCGGCTCAACAGCGACCGTACCTGCGATAACTACTACGTTGAAGTCCATGACACTCCCTTTTCATGGAAGTGCGGGACAAAGTCAAGATACCAAGGGGCTAAGACAGAATCACGACAGGAGACAGG
>JASJYA010000155.1 GCA_030125685.1 Actinomycetota bacterium | reverse complement strand
TGCCGGCATCACGCCGGTGATGCTGTCGGGCGACAATCGACGCACAGCCCACAGCGTCGCGACCCAGGTCGGCATCGACGAAGTGTTCGCCGAGATCCTGCCCGACGAGAAAGCAGCAGAGATCCGCCGACTCCAAGAGGGCGGGACCAGGGTGATGATGGTTGGCGACGGCATCAACGACGCCCCCGCGCTCACCCAAGCTGATATCGGCGTCGCCATCGGCGCCGGAACCGACATCGCCATCGACTCCGCCGACATTGTCATCATGAGCGACCGACTCGGATCCGTCATGGACGCCCACGAGATCGGTGTCTCCTCCTACCGCAAGACCAAACAGAACCTGGCACTCGCCTTCAGCTTCAACGGCGTCGGCGTCGTCGCGGCAGTCACCGGACTCGTCAGCCCCGTATGGGCAATGATCGCCATGATCTCATCCGTCACCGCAGTGCTCGCCAACTCCTTCGGAGGCCGACTCCTGCGAGGCGAACCCATCAACACCCGATACGCATCGATCACCCAAGACGACCACCACGAAAGCTCCGACCAGGCGAACACCGTCAAAGACGATCGAAACTTCACATCGAACGGTATCGACCTTCTCGTCCTCACCATCGACGGACACACAGTGCGCTTCTGGGCGGCACTTTCGATCGCCATCACCGCCGCCACCCTCCTCGTCGGCACCTGGTGGACCTAGCGCCCTACATTGGCTGACCAGATCTGCTGCGAATTGTGTCGTGTCGAGGTTCAGAGCATCGAGAGCCTCCACAACGACTGCAGGGTTTGTGTCGTGGTACACGGTGACGGTCCGTTGGTCGAGATCGACCTGGGCGTTCTCGATTCCGGCAACGCTTGCCGACCTTCATCTGGACGAGTTATTCCTCGGATGAACAGTCCATTCGTCGAATACTGAAGACAGCGGCTCTCATGATGAGTGCCGTATTCCAAGTGCGGCAACCTCCCCGTCAAGCACACCGGGGGACGGCCTATCAATCCGCTTGGGGGGCCAGTCGGAGTGTCCAGCCGGCCCCCCCAAACGTGTGAGCAGTTTGTCGTCGTGCTCAGGACGTCGGTTTACAACCGTCGCTGCAGTGAGCGACGCGGGGAATCATGAATCTGTACATATCGGCTCCTTCCTTTGTCATCGTGACTCAACCAGGTCTGGCCGCATGCCGTTGCGAACTCATGTGGCACAGCACGAGAGCGTCTTGACGTCTTTGTTGAATGTCTGTGCCGCGAGCTTGAGGGCCTCGGCCATTGTCAGGTATGGGTGGAACATTGCTGCGATCTCGTCGACCGTTGCGTGGTAGCTCATCGCTACAACTGCTGCTTGGATGACATCGCCTGCACCTTCTGCCATCACGTGAGCGCCAAGGAGCTCGCCCGTTGATTCGTCCGCGACAAGTTTCACCACTCCTGTCGTGTCCCTGTTGACCAACGCTCGCGGTACAGCGTTGAGGGGGAGTAGCGATGTCATGACCGGGTGGCCGGCTTCATGTGCTGCTTCTTCGGTGAGACCGACAGATGCGATTGACGGAGTCGTGAACGTGACCCTCGGCATCGTACGGAGGTCGATCGTGCGTCCGGCGCCGCGCAGCGCGTTCTCCGCGGCGATGTTCCCTGATGCGGCTGCGACGTAGACGAACTGCGGTGTCGTGGTCACATCGCCCGCCGCCCACACCAACGGATTAGAGGTTGCGAGACCTGTATCGACGATTACTGCCCCGCGTGCGTCTGTGTCGACTCCTGCTGCATCGAGGCCCAGGTTTGCTGTGTTGGCTCTGCGTCCTGTGGCCATCAGCAGCTGGTCGGCTTCGAGATGCGTCGTGGAGTCTCCATGCTCGATTTCGAGCCAGACGCGGTCACCGTCGCGCCCAGCCCGTTGCGCCATCGCTCCTTCGTATACACGTGCGCCCTCGGCCTCGAGGTGGCCGCGCATGATGCTGGAGACCTCGGGTTCCTCGAACGGTGCAATGCGGTCCAATGCCTCGACCCAGGTGACCTTCGTTCCGAGGTGGGCGAAGAGCTGGCCGAGTTCGAGACCGATTGCGTTGGCACCAACGACGATCAGGTCGCCGGGAAGCTCTGTCAGTTCGAGTGCTGTGGTGGATGTGAGGTATCTGGTGTCGTCGAGGCCTTCGATGGGGGGTACCCACGACGATGCCCCTGTCGAGATGAGGAAGCGGCCTGCGGTGACCGGCCGCCCGTCGACTTCGACCCTGTCCGGACCGGTGAATCTGGCGGTTCCTTGGATCAGGTCGATGTCGTACACATCCAACAGGTTGGCGTATTTCTCCTGGCGGAGGACACCGACGAGTTCGTCCTTAGAAGCAATAAGGGCGTTCATGTCAACACCTCCTGAGGAGGTTTCGACTCCAGCAAAGGGGGAGTGTCCTGCCTGGTGATACAACTCTGCGGGACGCAGCAACGCCTTTGATGGCACACAGCCGATGTTCACACACGTGCCGCCGATGGTTCCTTTCTCGATGATCGCGACCGTCGCTCCGAGATCCTTCGCCTTGATCGCTGCTGCGAACGCAGCAGATCCCGACCCGAGTATCAACAGGTCATAGTCCTGATCTTCCGAAGCCTTTGGGATGGCAGGCTCGTCGTCAGGCACCGAGACAGAAACGATCTCGTAGTTGGAGCCCTCCAACGCTTCCGCGGCCTTCGCAGCATCGAACGACCCAGTGTCGGTGCCCGCCGCGAACCCGCGACGCCAATCCACCGAGACGTCGGCTAGCCCGGCCGCAGCCAGTGCGTCTCCGACGTGACCTTCACAGCCGTCACACGTCATTCCTGTGACATCAAGAGTGATCTTTGTGTTCATTGTCTACTCCGCTCCTGCTGATCTTTCACTGCATTTACATATTGGGAAAGGCAAATCATTGATCACCTGCGGGTTCGTCGCTGTTCACGATTCGGCAGGAACCAATGTCGCCTGCCGTGGAGTCGAGAAATCCGCTTCCGAGATCCAGCAGGGCGGCGACTCGGACGTTGGTGATCCGATACTCGACAACGCGGCCCTTCTTTGTGCTTTCGATGTATCCGCACCACACCAGACAGGAGAGATGTTGCGAGACTCTCCCCTGTGAAAGCCTCACTGCTTTGATGATCTCTGTCTGGGATCGTGGGCCATCAAGCAGCATCCGAAGTATCCGAACCCGAGTTGCATCGCCCAAGCCGCGAAAGATCCGGGCGATGAGCTCATCGTCCTCGAGGGGAATCGGGATTGGCTCAACTATTGCGGGGCGCCCCATGGTATCTCCGTGTTTCTCGTTCGCTGACTGTAACTCTACGCGTCATATTGTAGTAAGCAAATGTTATGATGTTGTAACCCAACACCCATGGAGCGCATTCCAATGTCGGACGAGACCTTGAAACAAAGCGAGGCACGGGAGGACGCCGGGACAGTTGCCGCGGGTGTATCTGGTGCGGTTGCGTTGGTATTGTGTTGTGGGGGAGGGCTGGT
>JASJYA010000052.1 GCA_030125685.1 Actinomycetota bacterium | reverse complement strand
ACCACATGTGTGCCGGGAGAGCCGTTGCGAGGGGGGGATGCGTGTGACTCGTAGTTTCTGGAACTCTTGTAGCGTGGCGTGATGGTGAAGAATGCGAGGGGCAGGGGATTGTGAGGCTCAAGCGACCGCGTTGAATTGATCGCGACAATCGTGTTGGCTGTCGCAACCATCCTCACCGCGTGGTCAGGTTTCCAGTCCGGCAAATGGGCGGAGAGCAATCGGTCAACTTTTCGGAAGCCGGCGCGGCGCGCACGGAGTCGACACGCTCAGACACCCTCGGTGGACAACTCATCCAGATCGACGTAGCCATGTACATCGACTGGATCACCGCCTTGCGCGAGGAGCTCAACACGGGAGCGATCACGGAAGATTCTCTCAACCCGTACACACCGACAGATGGCACAGTTTCAGGGTTCCTGTACAATCGCTTCAGCGAGGAATTCTTGCCCGCCGTCGATGCGTGGCTAGCAACGGAGCCGATCATCAACGAGGCCGCTCCGAAGACTCCCTTCATCATGGACGAGTACGTCGTGGCGCAGAGGGTTGAAGCCGACAGGCTCGCACATGTGGCAGACGACAAGGCGGCTCAAGCACGCACGGCGAACCAGAACGGCGACAACTACGTCTTGACCATGGTGTCGTTCGCGTCTGTGCTTTTCTTTGCAGGTGTCAGCTCGAAGATGAATCGGCCACGCAACCGGATGCTTATCCTCGGCTTCGACGTTACCACGCTGACCGTCGGGCTCGTCATACTGGTTTCGCTACCGATCCTCCTGTAGCGATCCTCGCAAACTCGATCGCCCCGATGACTCCCGCGTCGTCACCGAGGCCTGGGGCTACGAGCGTCGGCCCTCCCTCAGCGAAAGGAACCGGTGGACAGGCGCCAGAGGCTTCTTCGAGAGCCCGAGCGACCTCGTCATGCAGGCCAGGGAACTTCTATACGCCGCCGCCGATGATGACAAGCTCGACCGGGATGATCGCGCATAACCCCGCAATGCCACGCGCCAGATACCATGCTTCGAGTTGCGTCGCGGAGACAGTCAGATGACCGAGATCCTCGGCACGTGCTCCCCATCGCTCTCGCACCACCGTCCCTGACGCCATCTCTTCAAGGCAGTCGTCGTGGAACGGGCATGAACTCATGTGATGATCGTCCTTGTGACGAGGAACTCTGATGTGGCCGATCTCGGGATGATTGGCGCCGTGGAGGACGACACCGGGGATCGTGACGCCCACCGGGGCTTCGACGTCTCGCGATATCTCTTCCACCACGTTGACCCCCGTCCACCCCGTCTTCGGAGTGCTGAGCAGCTCCCCTACGTGTCGCTTGATGTTCTGAGGTCGATCGGGCCGAAAGACGCGATCCCGAGACCGGCGATCGGGTGACCATCCGTCACCACATCGATCGCGCTTCGCACCTCGTTCAGAGTCGAAGCCGGATCCCTCGTCGGTACCTCAACGCGCCGCTCGAACGACCCAACGCCGCGACCGGTAGCAACAACGATCCTCGTGCCGCCAAGCTCCACACCGACGAACACGCCGTCATCGAGCGCCTCAGCCAACGCTCATGGCCTTGAGCTCATCAGCGAGCAGGAACGCGAGTTCGATGGATTGTCCCGCGTTCAGCCTGGGATCACAATGCGTGTGATAGCGATCTCCGAGATTCTCTTCGGCAATCTGGGCTGCTCCCCCCGTGCACTCGGTGACGTTCTGTCCCGTGAGTTCGATGTGGACGCCGCCGGGGTGGCTGCCCATGGACCGGTGGATGGCGAAGAAGCTGCGGATCTCCGAGATCACCAGGTCGAAAGGTCGAGTCTTGTACCCATTCGATGACACGATGGTGTTCCCGTGCATCGGGTCACACGACCAGACAACGTCGAGCCCCTCCTTCTCAACCACTTCGATGAGCGGCGGCAGGTACCGCTCAACATCTTTGGCGCCGTGACGCGTGATCAAGGTGAGTCGGCCCGGGTCGTTGTACGGGTCGAGAGCAGCGATCAGGCGGATGAGCTCTTCGGGTTCCAGGGACGGACCGCACTTCAAGCCGATCGGATTCTTAACGCCCTTGAGAAGCTCGACGTGCGCCCCGTCAATCTGGCGTGTCCGATCGCCGATCCACAGCATGTGCGCCGATGTTGCGTAGTAATCACCCGAGATGCTGTCCACTCTGATGAACGCTTGCTCGAACCCAGGGAGCAGCGCCTCGTGGCTCGTGTAAAAATCCGTCTCGCGCAGTTCGCGGTTGGTCTCAGGTGTGAGGCCGACCGCACGTATGAAGGCGAGCGCAGAGTCGATATCTCTTGCAAGACCCTCGTATCGCTCAGACTGCATACTGTCGTCTATGAACTCGAGGTTCCACCTGTGAACCTGTTCGAGATTCGCCATACCGCCCTGGGCGAACGCGCGCAGGAGATTGAGCGTCTGAGCAGACTGGTTGTAGGCCCGAACCAGACGCTTCGGATCTGGAGTTCGGCTCTTGGCATCAAAGGCCATTCCGTTCACATTGTCACCGCGATAGCTCGGGAGCGACACACCATCCTGCACCTCGAAGTTCTCAGAGCGAGGTTTTGCAAACTGTCCGGCCACGCGGCCGACCTTGACCACAGGCATTGAAGCCCCGTAGGTGAGAATCACGGCCATCTGCAGCAGCAGCTTGAAGGTGTCTCTGATGGTGTCGACGTGGAACTCTGCGAACGATTCGGCGCAATCGCCGCCCTGGAGGAGAAACGCCTCGCCTTTTGCGACGGCTTCAAGCTGTTTGCGAAGCCGACGAGCCTCGCCCGCGAACACGAGCGGCGGCAGGGATGCAAGTTCTTTTTCGACCTCGCTCAGGAGAGGGAGATCCGGGTAGTCCGGCTGTTGTTGAATCGGCTTTGAGCGCCAGCTATCAGGAGTCCAAGTCATGTGCACATCCCAGAGTCTTCGTGCGCGCGAATGCTAACGGCAGTCGGGCCGCTTCGATACACCGCGAATCAAAAGTCCCTGTTGTCCGGATCCGGCCCGATTCGGTCGCCATCATCGAGCGCCTCCATAGCAGTCATGTCGTCAGTGCTGAGAGAGAACCCGAACACATCGGCGTTCTCGTGGATACGGTCCGGATTCACGGACTTCGGGATCGTCGATACTCCCATTTGGAGCTGCCATCTGATGACGACCTGCGCGGGAGTGACCCCATGGTCGCCAGCGATATCGCGGATCGTCGTATCTGTCAGCACCTGGCCCTGCTTGAGGGGACTCCACGCCTGGGTGTGGCACCCAACCGCTTCGTTCGCTCTTCGAATGTCTCTCTGCTGCAGGTTCGGGTGGAGTTCGACCTGGTTCACCGAAGGCGCTACGTTGGCGCCGGCCATGAGCTTGTCGAGATGATGAGGTCCGAAGTTCGAGACGCCGATCGCCCGCGCAACGCCTTGGGACCTAATGTGCTCCATCGCGCGCCAGGTATCTGCCGTCATCTCGTCGACGGGCCAGTGAACGAGGTAGAGGTCTACATAGTCCATGCCGAGTCTCTCGAGGCTTGCTTCCAGGGCACGCAGAGTCGCTTCATATCCCTGGTCCGAGTTCCACAGCTTCGTGGTCACGAAGATCTCCTCGCGGTGCACCCCGGAATCGGCGATGGCCCTACCAACCCCGGTCTCATTGCGGTAGATAGTTGCTGTGTCGACAAGCCGGTAACCGTCTTCGATCGCCCACTTGACGGCGTTACGCACTTCTTCGCCGTCGGCTGTTTGGAAGACACCAAGACCGTGCATCGGCATCTCGACCGATCCGTGCAACATCGTTGTTGGTGAATAGATCATGGGGTGACGATAAACCCGTCCTCGGTGCTGAGCCGATACCTCCGTGAACGTGCCAAGCTTGCGCCATGACCGGCGTTGATCTGTGGCTTCTGGCTTCGCTGCTTGTACTGATCGTCGGGGCTTCCATTCTCGGTGCAGCCGAGGCGGCGTTACTGCGGGTACCACGCGTCAGAATTGAAATTGCCGCGGAGAACGGAGACAAGCGGTCTCGTACGATGGTCGGGCTGCTCAATGAACTGCCGAGAGTTCTCAATACTGTGCTGCTTGTGGTGTTGCTGGTTCAGATCTCCGCTGCGACCCTCGCAGGCCTTCTCGCATCCCGCCTCTTCGGATCGGTCGGGGTAACACTCGCTTCGTTCCTTCTGACCTTCGTGCTCTTCGTATACTCCGAGGCCATCCCGAAGACATACGCGGTACGTCACCCCGAAACGGTGGCGCGCGCCACGGCGCCCCTTGTTCAGTTTCTCTCATGGCTACTCAGGCCCGCGGTATCGCTGCTTGTCTGGTTCGCAGATCTCCAGGCGCCCGGGACAGGGGTCGCTTCACCGACCGCGCCGACAGAGGAGGAACTCATCCTCCTCGCGACGGAGGCAGCGGACGTCGGCACGATCGACGAATCCGACCGCGTCCTCATTGACCGAGCGTTCGAACTGGGGGACCTGCGAGTCGACGACGTGTACGTTCCTCGGCTCGACATCATCGCGATAGCCGACACCGCGACCGTTCGCGGCGCATTGAAGCTCGCTATTCGCTCCGGACATCGTCGACTCCCCGTTTACGCGGACGATGTTGACAACATCGTCGGAGTTGTGCATCTGAGAGACCTCGCGGCGGCTGCTCTGGTCACGCCGGATGAGTCCGTTACCACGCGTTCCACGGAACCACTCGTCGTTCCCGAATCAAGGCGCATCGTCGAACTGATTGATGACATGCAAGGTGCAGGGATCCACTTTGCGGTGGTGATCGACGAGTATGGAGGGACCGCAGGCATCGTCACGATCGAGGACATCGTTGCCAGGCTTTTCGACTCAATCTCCGGGCGCGGAGAGCCGACATCGACCGGAATCGAGAGAGTCAGCGAATCGACATGGTCTGTGGTCGGGACGACTGACATCGACGACCTCGAACGCGAGATCGGGTACTCGCTGCCAGAGGGTGATTGGAACACGGTTGCAGGTCTTGTCATCGGCCATGCCGGCCACATCCCCGGCGCCGGCGAAGAATTCACGATCGCAAATGTCGCGTTCGAGGTCGTCGAGACGACGACGAACCGGTTGACCCTGATCATGGTGCGCACTCCCTGAGCCTGATTCCGTAGAATGTCCGACCGCGGCGCTGAGCGAACGGTCCGGGGCATAGCCTTCTACCTTTAGCAGCGTCTCGCGAGAACGCAAGAGGGAGAGTCCACAGATGGTGCAAGCAACGTCGGTCGCGTCGGTGAGCGCCACCCATGCCCATCACGAAGACCCCACACAATGATCGCTCTCCTGCTCCTCCACGGTGTCGTTGCAGGCGTCGCAGGTGCTTCCGGTAGGCGGCTCGGCCGCTTCGTCCTCCCACTCGTCGCGGTGGCCCCGGCAACAACATTCGTTTGGGCATTGTTACGAGCCGACGAGATCCTCTCCGGGCAGTCGGTATGGATCTCAGTTCCGTGGGTCGAAAGCCTCGGGCTAGAAATCTCTTTCCTCGTCGATTCGTTCTCATTGCTGTTCGTACTGTTGGTGTCAGGGATAGGCGTTCTGATCATGCTGTACGCAACATGGTACTTCGGCGCCACCCCCGGACTCGGGCGATTCGCCGCATACCTCGTGCTGTTTGCAGGTTCGATGCTCGGCCTCGTCACCGCCGACAACCTGTTGCTGCTGTTCGTCTTCTGGGAACTGACCGCGGTCACGTCCTACCTGCTGATCGGATTCGAGGATCACAAACCCGAAGCTCGCAGCGCTGCATTGCAAGCGCTCCTCGTGACGGGGTCCGGCGGGCTGATCATGCTTGCAGGAATCGTGATTCTCGGCGCCGAAGCAGGCACATACTCCATGTCGGAGATACTCGCTTCACCTCCGACCTCGGCCTTGACGGGCGCGGCGCTCCTGCTACTCCTGGTTGGAGCGTTTACAAAATCTGCTCAGGTTCCCTTCCATTTTTGGCTCCCTGGAGCAATGGCGGCGCCCACTCCGGTTAGCGCCTATCTGCATTCAGCCACCATGGTGAAGGCAGGCATTTATCTCATCGCGCGACTCTCCCCAGCCTTTGCTCCCCTCTTCTGGTACTGGCGGCCCCTTGTAGTCGGCATAGGTCTGTTGACAATGCTCGTCGGCGGTTACAAAGCGCTCCGTCAGCACGACGCAAAGCTCATCCTCGCCTATGGCACCGTGTCGCAACTCGGACTCATGACTGCTCTTCTGGGCACCGGCCTTCCCAAACTAGCATTCGCGGGCGCTGCGGTGATCCTCGCGCACGCCCTCTACAAGGCAGCCCTGTTCATGGTGATCGGGGTGGTGGATCATCAGGTCCACACTCGCGACATCCGACGCCTAACCGGCTTAGCGAAGAAGATGCCGGTCACCTTCTGGGTAGCTGCAATAGCGATGGCTTCCTACGTGGGCCTTCCGCCGTTGTTCGGATTCATCGCAAAGGAGACCGCATTAGAAGGCTTCCGCCTCGCGCCATCCGATGCGGCGTCGGTGGCCTTCTTCGCAGTGGTCATCGGATCCGCCCTAACCACCGCGTACGGCGCCCGGTTCTTGTGGGGGGTATTCGGATCGAAACCACCGTCGACCGAGATCATAGGCGAAGACGTTGCCCGCCCACATCGGATGCTGGTAGCGCCCGCGGCTGCCCTCGCCGTGCTCACCGTGGCATTTGGCCTCGCGCCACAATGGATCGAGCCGCTCGTCGTAGCGGCAGGCGCAAGCCTTGCAGCACCCGACAAGGCCTTCCATTTGGCGCTGTGGTCCGGGTTCGTGCCATCCATCGCCTGGTCTGCGCTCGCTGTCGGTGTGGGCCTCATGATGTTCTGGCAGCGCGAGACGGTTGAAAGAATTCAGTCTTTGACCGCTCGATTTCCAAGCGCTGAACAGGCATACTCCAGCAGCGTCACGGTTCTCAACCGCGTGGCCCGTCAGGTCACAGGAAGAATTCAAGTCGGATCACTGCCCGTCTACGGTGGAATCATCATGGCGACCGTCACTCTTGGCGTGGGCGCCATGGTGGTACGGGCCTGGCCCCTTGGTATGACGATCGAGTTTTCCGACTCCCCTTTCCAGGTTGCAGTATCTCTCTTCGTTATCGTGGCCGCGATCGCAGCCGCGTTTCAGGAACGCCGCATCGCCGCCGTCTTCCTCTTGGGGGCAGTCGGGTACGGAGTGGCAATCCTGTTTGTGATGTACGGCGCCCCGGATCTTGCGCTCACCCAGATCCTGTTCGAGACTCTCGCGCTGGTGCTCTTCGTTCTCGTGCTTCGCCACCTGCCCGATCGGTTTAGGAAGCGTCAACATCGGTTCGGCCAGACAAGTCGACTGATCATCTCCATCGGCCTCGGCACGTTCGTCGGTGGATTTGCCTTGGTCGCCGTCAACGCCAGAGTCACAGAGTCAATCGGCTTCGAGATGGCTGCCCGAGCCCTACCGGACACGGGGGCTCGAAACGTCGTCAATGTGATCCTCACCGACTTCAGGGCTCTCGACACGTTGGGTGAGATCACGGTACTCCTCGTGGTTGCGATCGGGATCGCCACCCTCGTGGGGCAGAGACTGGGGGATCGCTAATGGTGCGGCGCTCCTTGATTTTCGACGTCTCGATTGACACCGTGTTCCGCACGGCGCTGGTATTTTCGGTCTTCATGTTCTTTGCCGGCCACAACGCTCCCGGCGGTGGGTTCATCGGTGGTCTCGTAGCAGGAGCTGCACTCGTACTGCGCTACCTCGCAGGCGCACCTAGAGGATCCGAACGAGTCGGCGCCCGGTTTGCGAACGTCGTGCTCGGCGCGGGCCTTATGATCGCCATCGCGACTGGATTCGGGGGCTGGGTGTGGGGTATCGAGTTTCTCGAGAGCGCCCCTATCAGAGTTGATCTTCCCGTGATCGGTACGATCAAGACATCAACATCCCTCCTCTTCGACGCGGGGGTATACCTCGTCGTGGTGGGCCTTGTCATGGAAGCTCTCGGGTCGCTCGGGCGAGAGGCGGAGCAATGACCCTCGTCCTCGTCGCGACCGTGGCTGTTCTCTATGGAGCAGGCGCCTATCTCATGCTTCAGCGAAATCTGATCCGTATCGTGATCGGGCTCGCAATGATCGCTCACGGCGGCAACCTGCTGCTCCTGCTTGCGGGCGGCCCCCCCGGCGGACCACCTTTGGTCGGCCTCGAGACGTCCGCTATGTCCGACCCACTCCCCCAAGCGATGGCGCTGACGGCCATCGTCATCACCTTTGGCATCACAGCGTTCCTGCTCGCTATGGCATATCGAAGCTGGGTTCTTCACGGTGACGATATCGTGCAGCACGACCTGGACGACCGTCGAATCGCACGAGGTACCTTCCCGGAGGATCGGCCATGAGCGCGCTTGTCGTGCTCCCTGTCGTGCTGCCTCTCGGAGCGGCAGGCCTCTCGTACGCCCTCATCCGACACCCGCGACTGCAGCGAGGCGTCGGGGTCACCACGTTGACAGCCGTCCTCGGCCTCGCTATCGCGTTGCTTTGGAGGGTCGAGTCCCAAGGCGTGGTTGTCGCGAATGCTGGAGCCTGGGCGGCGCCGATCGGCATCACGCTCGTCGCTGACCTATTCAGCGTGTTGATCCTGGTGGTCTCGATGATCGTTGTCTTGACCGTGCTCGTGTACGCCATCGGCAGCCCGCGAACTCTGAAAGAAGCCCGGTTCTTCCACCCCACGTATCTGATCTTGACTGCGGGCATCGCGTTGTCGCTGCTCACCGGCGACCTCTTCAATATGTTCGTGGCCTTCGAGGTCATGCTCAGCGCAAGCTACGTGCTGATCACCCTCGGAGGGTCGCGAGATCAAATTCGACACGGAACCACGTACGCCATCATCAACCTTCTGGCGTCGATGCTCTTCATCACCGCGGTCGGGCTCATGTACGCTGCGGTCGGCACTGTCAACATGGCCGATCTCGCTGTCAAACTCGGAGACATCTCCCCCTCCGTGCGCGAAGCTTTCGGCGTCATGTTCCTCCTCGTGTTCGGCATCAAAGGCGCGATCTTCCCCCTGTTCTTCTGGCTCCCGGACTCGTACCCCACCGCTCCGGCGCCAGTCACGGCAATCTTCGCAGGGCTGCTCACCAAGGTCGGCGTCTATGCGATCATCCGCAGCCAGACGTTGCTCTTTCCCTCAGACGGTCCATCGACACTGATCCTGGTGCTAGCCGGGTTGACCATGGTGATCGGAGTGCTCGGCGCCATCGCCCAGAACGATATCAAGCGGATCCTCAGCTTCCACATCATCAGTCAAATCGGCTACATGATCATGGGCCTGGCGTTGTTCACCGTCGCCGGCCTGGCAGGCGCCGTGTTTTTCATTCTCCATCACATCATGGTGAAGACTGCGTTGTTCCTCGTCGGGGGACTCGTCGAGCACGCAACGGGCACGAGCCGACTTCCGCGGCTGGGTGGCATGCTTCACCGGACGCCGTTCGTTGCAGCGTTGTTCCTGATTCCGGCGATGAGCCTGGCAGGGATTCCGCCCTTCTCCGGTTTTCTCGCCAAACTGACGTTGATCCAGGCAGGTTTTGCCATCGATCAATTTCTCATCGTGGGAGTATCACTCGCTGTCGGCCTCCTCACGCTATTCTCGATGGTCAAGGTCTGGTCTGGCGTGTTCTGGGGAGTACCTGACCCGTCACCGCCGGCTGGAGACACCCAGGGCGCCAGACGACTGAAGCTGCCGAGGCTCATGGTCTGGTCGACCGCCGCCCTCGTTCTCGCAACCCTCGGATTCGTCGTCATCGCCGAGCCCCTCTATCAAATCAGCGAGCAAGCGGCCATCGCCCTGCTTGACCCAAGCCCGTACATTGAGGCGGTGTTGGGCCGATGAGGGAGCGACTGCTATCGCTCGTGTGGATGACCTCGGTCTGGGTGGCACTGTGGGGCGACATCTCAGTAGCGAACGCCCTTGGAGGCCTCTTGGTCGGATCAGTCATCCTGGTGCTGGTTCCACCGCGCAGCCTGGGCTCGGATCTCACACTGCGACCCTTCGCTGCGCTCCACCTCGTCCTCTACTTTTTCTGGGAATTGATCGTTGCAAGCGCGATCGTTACATGGCAAGTCGTCACCCCGATCAACCGCCTCAACCAGGCGGTCGTCGCGGTGCCACTCCGCACCGAGTCTCGAGTCTTGGCCGCACTGATCGGAAACATGATCTCATTGACGCCGGGTACCCTGACTCTCGAGGTGCTTGGGAGTCCGCCTGTGCTCTACGTGCATGTCCTTCACCTCCGCAACGATGACCAGATACAAGTCAGTGTTCACAGATTGGAATCCCTCGCGCTGCGGGCGTTCGGCACCGACGTAACCTCCCAAGACCTGCTGTACGAGTAAAGAGAACCATGTTCACACCGACTGCAAGGAGATGAAGCGGTGGCACTGATCACGACCATAGCGCTCGGCCTGCTTGCGACCGCAGCCGGCCTCTGTCTGGCAAGGCTCGTTCGGAAGGGCTCGGTCGCCGACCGAATCGTTGCCCTCGACACTCTCCTCGTGATCCTGGTCAGCGGAATTGCGGTGTTCTCGGTCCGGCGAGGTGACGACGTCTATCTCGACGTACTCGTGGTGACCGCGCTGCTCGGCTTCGTTGGAACGGCGACAGTTGCCCAGTACATCGACAAGCGGGGGACTCGATGATCGACTTCATCGCGGCAACCATGATGCTCGCCGGCGCCAGTCTGGCTCTGATTGCGAGCATAGGCCTTCACCGCCTACCCGATCTCTTCTCTCGCATGCATGCTGCTACCAAGCCCGCGACGCTCGGGCTGGTTCTCACCCTGACCGGTGTCGCAATCGCGCTGGGGGATCTCTCCGCTGGTGCGAAGTTGGGTGCGGTGATCATCTTCCAGTTCGTCACCGCGCCTATCGGGGCGCACCTCATCGGACGCGCCGTCTACAGAGCGGGCACCGAGTTGAGCCCCAACACCAGCGTCGCGGAATCGGTGGACGCGGCCCTGCGCGGCGACTCACAAGTGGATGGCGACGAATCGCGCGGGTGATGCCCGCATCTGGGACTGGCCGGATTTGCTCTCTTCGAGGGGACCCAGCAGCAAGGTTCGATCAAGGGCCCGATGAGAGCCACTTGCGCTCGAACTCTTCAACCGACAGTGTGGTGAGCTGGTCCGTGAGGTGACCCGTCATATCTGAGGTACCGTCTCCGAAGCCTCGCGTGAACGACAGTACGGTCGTACCGCTCCCCCGTTCTTTGACGTTGGTTCTCTCCCCTCCGGGACGGAATCCCTCACCTTGGGACAGTACACCGGCTATGAGGACGCCGAGACTGCGCAACCCAAGCTCGAGCATCGGGGCTCCGGCCTCTACGACTTCGTATTCTTGAATCGCTCGGTGGTTGGACCCGGTGTCTCCGTGTGAAGTTGCTGCAGTCACGATTACCACATTCTAGATCCACCCTTACAAATCTCCTTGAAGACTGCTGATGGACCGTCCCGGTAGGCATCCCGATGCCAGCTCACCGGTTTTGAAACATCGAACC
>JASJYA010000154.1 GCA_030125685.1 Actinomycetota bacterium | reverse complement strand
CTCCTGTGGCCCACGGATCGGGGAATGGGGGTCACATGCCGAGGGCTGTGAGCGGATCGGTCCAGTCGACGCCGAGGCCGTGCGCAACCGCCTCGTTCGTCAGTTGCCCGTTCGCAACATTGACTCCGCCGATGAGTTCAGGGTGCGCTTCGAACGCTGAAGCCAGCCCGGATGCGAGCGATTGCACATAGGGGAGCGTCGCGTTCGAGAGCGCACGCGAGGCAGTATGAGGAACCGAACCCGGGATGTTCCCGACAGCGTAGTGCACGACACCGTCAACGACGTAGGTTGGTTCGTGATGCGTCGTCTCTCTGCTTGTCTCGAAACAGCCTCCCTGGTCGATGGAGATGTCGACGATGACCGATCCGGGGCGCATCGCAGCGACCATCTGACGAGTCACGATCGTAGGCGCCTTGTCACCGGCGACAAGGACGGCCCCGATGACCAGGTCAGCCCGGGCGGTCCACTCTCCGACCGAATGGCGCGTCGAGTACTCTGTGACGACCCTCGATCCCCACCTCGACTGGACACGTTCAAGAGCGTCGACGCTGATGTCGAGGACCGTCACCTGGGCGCCGAGTCCAACGGCGACGTCGATGGCGTTCATGCCGGAAGCACCGGCGCCGATCACGACCACGAGTCCGGGAGGGACGCCTGCATGCCCTCCGAGGAGTACACCCATACCACCGTTGGGCGCCATCAGGTAGAACGCGCCGACCTGCGTGGAGAGCCTGCCTGCGATGTGACTCATCGGTGCGAGGAGCACAAGCTGCCCATCCCTGCTCACTGTCTCATATGCGATCGCGGTTGCACCGGATTCGCACAGACCCTCTGCAACGGCCGGGTACGCAGCGAGGTGCAGATAGGTGAACAGGATGTGGTCCGACCGCAACATGGCGATCTCGGACGCCTGCGGTTCCTTGACGTGCACGATCAACTCGGCTTCTTCGAAGACCGCGGAGCCGCTATCGAGGATCTCTGCGCCCACCGAGAGGAACGCTGCGTCTGGTGCACCGGCGCCAGCGCCCGCACCAGACTCCACAATGACGCGGTGCCCTTTGTGGATGAGATCGGCTGCTGCACCGGGGAGCAGCGCGACCCTGCGCTCATCCGGTTTGATCTCCCTGACCACACCAACGTTCATGTCTCTCTCCTCCATTCTGAACGGGCATCCAGATATTGAGACTGTGACCACCGCGGGCGGTTACGCCCGAGGATGCGAGACATTCTACAACCTGGGTTCCCCCACTCTCCACGCGCCGACTGCATCGGGGCTAGGGTGTGAGAATTGCTGAAACATGATCCGGCGATCCCGGATATCGGTGTGAAGGAGACATCTCATGAGCAGAGTCGTCAGAGCGGGCATCCTCCAGACGGAGTGGACCGGGAACAAGGCAACGATGGTCGAGCTTCACGAGAAGTACGCGAGACAGGCAGCCGCTGACGGCGTTCAGGTGATCTGTTTCCAAGAGCTGTTCTACGGTCCGTATTTCTGCCAGGTGCAGGACATCGAGTTCTACAAATACGCCGAAGAAATTCCGAACGGCCCGACAACCAGGCGATTCCGGGAGCTTGCCAAGGAACTCAACATGGTGATGGTGCTGCCCTTGTACGAGAAGGAGATGGCGGGATTCCTGTACAACACGGCCGCCGTCATCGACGCGGACGGCACGTATCTCGGGAAGTACCGCAAGCACCACATTCCGCATGTCGGCGGCTTCTGGGAGAAGTTCTACTTTCGGCCAGGAAACGAGGGTTATCCCGTGTTCGACACGGCCGTCGGGAAGGTCGGTGTATACATCTGTTACGACAGGCACTTCCCCGAAGGTTGGCGGGCGCTCGGCCTCCACGGCGCCGAGATCGTCTTCAACCCATCGGCGACGAGCCGAGGCTTGTCGAAATACCTGTGGCAGATCGAACAGCCGGCCTCGGCCGTTGCAAATATGTACTACGTTGCGGCGATCAACAGGGTCGGTGTCGAGGAACTCGGCGACAATGACTTCTACGGCTCGTCCTACTTCGTTGATCCCCGCGGCCAATACGTCGGCGACGTCGCGTCCGACACCGAAGCCGAACTGCTCATCCGAGACCTCGATCTCGACGTCATCGAGGAGGTTCGCAACCAGTGGGCCTTCTATCGGGACCGCAGACCCGAGACCTACGCGCCGCTTACGAAGGGATAGCGATCATGGGCATCCACCAAGAGCTCACGGAACGTACCAGGGCGGTCCTGCCCTCCTGGCTTGCGTTGTACTACGACGAGCCAATAGCTATCGACCGCGGCGAGGGCCGTACTGTCTGGGATCTTGAGGGGAACGAGTACCTGGACTTCTTCGGCGGCATTCTCACAACGATGACGGCGCACTCGCTGCCAGAGGTGACGGCAGCCATCAACGAACAAGCTGCGAAGGTGCTTCACACTTCGACGCTTTATCTGAACCAGCCGATGGTCGAGCTCGCTGAGATGGTTGTCGAGATGTCCGGTATCCCTGACTCCAAGGTGTTCTTCACACCCTCTGGGACCGAGGCGAACGACGCTGCGATGCTTCTTGCAACGGCGTATCGCAAGTCGAATCAGGTGCTTGCCCTGCGCAACAGCTACCACGGTCGCAGCTTCACCGCCATAGCGCTCACGAGCCACCGTGCCTGGTCGCCAACGGGTTACTCAGGACTCAACGTGCACTATGTCCAGGGCCCCTACAAGGTCCGCAGCCCGTACAGGGAGCTTGACGATGCTGCTTTCATCGACGCCGCGGTCGAAGATCTGCGGCAGGTAATCGACATGATGACCTCGGGAGATGTCGCGTGCATGATCGTCGAACCCATCCAGGGCGTCGGTGGGTTTGCGACGCCGCCGGATGGATTCTTCGGTGCGTTCAAGGAGGTGCTCGATGAGTACGGCATCCTCTTCGTCTCTGACGAGGTGCAGACGGGATGGGGTCGCACCGGTCATCATTTGTGGGGGTACCAGGCGCACGGACTCACCCCTGACATATTGACCTTCGCGAAAGGCATCGGGAACGGCCTGGCGATCGGCGGCGTCGTCGCGCGGAGAGAGATTATGGACTGCATCGGAGCGAACTCGATCTCAACGTTCGGCGGCAACCCGTTGGCCGCAGCGGGGGCGCTGGCAAATCTGCGGTACCTCGTGGAGAACGACCTTCAGGGCAACGCCCTCAAGACCGGTGCGCAGCTTTACGAGGCGCTGCTTCCTGTCTGCGACGAGACGCCTTGGATTCTCGAACTTCGAGGCAGAGGGCTCATGCTTGCTATCGAGACCGTGAAACCGGGAACGCTGGAACCTGACGAAGACCGTGCGGGACGTCTGCTCGAGGAGTGTAAGAATCGTGGATTGCTGGTCGGAAAGGGCGGCCTGTATGGCAATGTTGTGCGGATAGCGCCGCCGATGACCGTCACCGAGATCGAGATCGAAACAGCATCGCAGATCATCGCGGAGTCAGTGTCAGTTATTGACTGATTCACGAAACAGGAACACGGTGGTATGACTCGATGACGACACACGACGATG
>JASJYA010000153.1 GCA_030125685.1 Actinomycetota bacterium | reverse complement strand
GAGATTGCCAGGGAGATCGACCTCTCGCCAGCGGCTATCCGGCTGCGAGTCAATCGGTTGCTTGAGTCGGAGACCCTTGAGGTTGTTGCTGTCACTGATCCACTTCGAGTCGGCTTCACCATGCAAGCAATGATTGGTCTCACTTCTCAAGGCGATGTCGAAGCGCTGAGCGAGACAATCGGGGCAATCGACGCTGTCACGTACGTCGTACTGACCACGGGCCGCTTCGATCTGCTCGTGGAAGTGCTCTGCGCTGACACCGACCACCTTCTGTCTGTGATAGGGCAACTTCGCGCCCTCGACGGCGTGTCTTCAACCGAGACGTTCACATACCTGAGGCTAACAAAGCAGACATACGCCTGGGGCCTTCCGCCGAGTTGAGGCGATCGCCGCTATTCAGCCGACATCGAACTCTCGCTGACGGCAGCCTCATCACATACGCGGACACCATCGCTTGTGTCTTGCCGATCCACGCAAGTGAGTTGGCTTTCAATAGCGAATCGGTTGTATCATGGCTGTTCTGTTAGCGATACTTCGGCAGTCAGACCGACATGAAAGGTTTTCGTATGGAGCTGCTCAATTACATCGGAGGCTCGTGGATGCCTTCATCGGATGGCGCAACGACCGAAGTAATCAACCCTGCGACCGGCGAAACGATGGCCACCGCGCCGTTGAGTACTGTGGAGGATTTGGATGCTGCCGTGCGTGCGGCCGACGCGGCCTTCCCCGCTTGGGCAGACAAGACACCGCGGCAGCGTTCTGAGGCGCTCTTCGATGTTGCCGAGGTGATCGAAGACAATCTGGACGAGCTGTGTCGCCTCGAAGTAGATAATGTCGGAAAGCCGGTCTCCATGGTCGACTTCGAATTTGACCTGACCGTCGACAACTGGCGCTTCTTCGCAGGGGCTGCGCGACACATCGAGGGCAAGGCCGCCGCCGAATACTGGCCCGACGCGACCTCGTTCGTCCGTCGCGATCCTCTCGGAGTGATTGCTGCTATCGCGCCGTGGAACTACCCGCTCAACATGGCGACATGGAAGCTCGGCCCGGCACTTGCTACCGGCAACACCGTGATCCTCAAGCCTTCGGGCATCACACCCGTCACTGCGGTGCGGTTAGCACAGATGCTCGACGGCGTCCTCCCGCCAGGGGTTCTCAACGTCGTGTGTGGCTCCGGTTCGGTCATCGGCAAGGCCATGTCTGCACACCCGGGCATCGCGATGATTTCTATCACAGGAAGCGTCGAAGCTGGGAGATCCGTCGCTCGTACTGCGTCTGAGAGCCTCAAGCGGGTCCACCTCGAACTCGGAGGCAAAGCGCCCGTACTCGTGTTCGACGACGCCAACATCTCATCAGTCGCAGACAAGCTCAGGGAAGCAAGCTTCTACAACTCTGGTCAAGACTGCACAGCACCATGTCGCGTCATCGCAACATCTGGCATTTATGACGCGCTCGTTGAAGCGCTGCATGATCAAGTCAGCCAGATCAGCGTCGGCGATCCGAAGAATCCTGACATCGAGATGGGCCCGCTCGTTTCGGGGCAACACCTCGCCAGTGTCGCCGGATACGTCGATCGCGCCGTGTCCGCTGGCGCCACGTTGGTTACAGGCGGCAACCGGATCGATGGCGTCGGTTACTACTACGAGCCGTCTTTGATCGCTGGAGCAGATCAGAAGTCGGAAATCATTCAGCGCGAAGTCTTCGGGCCAGTGCTCACAGTGCAGGATGCCGGCGATGAGGCTGGTGTGCTCGCTTGGGCGAATGATTGCGACTACGGACTGGCCGCGTCAGTTTGGACGAGCGACGTCGGGCGTGCAATGCGGATGGCGAAAGGACTGCGTTTCGGTACGGTGTGGATCAACGACCACATTACGATCGTGTCAGAAATGCCACATGGCGGTTTCAAGCACTCCGGGTATGGCAAGGACATGTCGGCGTATGCCCTCGATCATTACACCGAGGTCAAGCACATCATGGTAAACCACATCTCATAGAGAGCCCGAGCACCGATGT
Source organism: Actinomycetota bacterium (assembly GCA_030125685.1). Classification (GTDB taxonomy): domain Bacteria; phylum Actinomycetota; class Acidimicrobiia; order Spongiisociales; family UBA5794; genus B3-G11. Next base: position 1,518 of record JASJYA010000153.1, on the reverse strand, counting down.
GCGCCATTCCAAACGAAAGCTCGGCGATGAGTTAGGAGTCGAATCCAACGCCGAACCGGTCAAGGAGCTTCAGCCACAGACCTCGGCGGCCCTGCCTCGCATCCGCTCGAGCAATTGCTCTTCTGGTGATCTGGATACCCGCATACCGAAACGGTTCTGGAGGAAATGCCATCGGCAGCTTGCGCGCCATCTCGAGTTCGGTGTACTCGCTCGTGCGGCCGTCAACAAGATCGAGAGCCACTCTGGCGCCGAATCGGGACGCCCCGACACCGAGACCGGTGTACCCGCCAACCCATGACAGGTCACCTCCATGAGAAGTCCCCCATGTCGCCGTGAACTGTGATGTCGTTGCGATCGGGCCACCCCAGCGGTGTGTGAAACTCACATCTTCAAGCTGAGGAAACGTCTCAAAGAAGTGCTCCGCGAGGATCTGGTGCGTGTTGCCGGCCTGGTCGTACTGCTCCCCGACGGCGTTGTTAAACCGATATATGGCGTCATACCCACCCCACAAGATCCTGTTGTCGGTCGTGAGCCTGTAGTAGTGGAACTGGTTGCTGACGTCTGCGAGCCCTTCGCGGCCCTCCCACCCGAGTAACGCCATCTGTTCACCGGTGAGAGGTTCCGTCATGAGTACGTAGTCATACACGGGAACAATGAATCGACGCATCCGGGGAACAGGGCTGCAATACGCGTTCGTCGCGACGAGTACTTTCGACGCTCTCAACGTGCCATGGCGCGTAGTCACGAAAAGTTTTTTATCGGAACGTTCTATCCCGGTTACCGGGCTGTCGTCGTACAGGACGACACCGAGGGACTCTGCAACCCGCCGAAGACCCCACGCGAGCTGTGCCGGGTTGATGATCGCAGTGCCGTCGGGCATGTACACGCCGCCGAGGTAGGTGGGCGAATGCACCCTCGCACGCAACGATGACTCGTCCAGCAGTTCTGCACTCTGTCCGTAGCGATGATGCAACCTTCTGGCCTCGGCGATCTCTTCGAGATGCCACGGCTCGGTCGCAACACCGATTGTTCCGGTCTCTTCGAGGCCAACATCGAGGTCATTGTCCTTGATGAAATCGACGATGGCCCTGAAGTTCGCGTCGCCGAGGCGTTCCAACCGTTCGACCTCCGCGGGCCAGTGCGAAATCCCGTTTGCGATACCGTGCGTCAGGGAGGACTCGAGGAATCCACCGTTGCGAGAGCTCGCACCGAAACCGGCAGTCTCGGCCTCGACAATGGCGACTGCTCGACCAGGCGAGTCCGTGACCGCATGGATCGCAGCCCACAGTCCACTGAAACCTGCACCCACGACGACGAGATCGGCGTCGGCGTCGTCAACAAGGGGCGCTGCACGTTCGGGGGCTTCCGGATCGTCCGTCCAGAAGACCTGTGGTCTCGAGTCCACGAGGGATCTATGGGTATCGATGGGCTTCTCGCCTCTCTGCCAGGACGCACGGCATTGAACTGCCGATCTTTGTCGATTCCATTGTATACGAGCCAAGGCGTAGCCATATGGCA
>JASJYA010000152.1 GCA_030125685.1 Actinomycetota bacterium | reverse complement strand
CGCGATCTTCAAGCACCCCTGACGCGCGAGGATTATCCCCGGAACTTCTCTCCGCTCTTGGCGTGATCTCTGAGGATCGCTGCCGGGGTGAAGCGGTCGCCGAAGCGGGCTTCGAGGGCTTCGAGCTTGGCTACGACGACATCTGCGCCCATCTCGTCGACGGTCCAGAACGGGCCACCGCGGAACGGTGGGTAGCCGAGCCCGAAGACCGCTCCGATGTCTCCGTCTCGCGCCGATCGCAGGATGCCCTCCTGGAGGCAGAGCGCCGCTTCATTGATGAACGCCAGATAGAGCCTCTCGGTCACGTCCTTCTTGGACACCGGTACGCGCGGCCCGAGGCCGAGAGGGGCATAGACGGTCGCATCGACGTCGCCCCGCTTGCCATCGGTGTACAGGTAGAAGCCCCGGCCGTTCTTGCGGCCCTTGCGGTCGTCCTCGAGGAGGCCTGCCATCATGTCGGGGCCCTTCATCCGGTCGCCGAATGCGCCTTGGAGGATCACTGCAACGTGCGCCCCGACGTCGATGCCGACCTCGTCGGTCAGGAGCAGCGGACCGATTGGAAAGCCCCATGCCGTCATGGCCATGTCGATCGCTTCAACAGAGGCGCCCTCCTCGAGAAGGAATGCAGCCTCGTTGAGATATGGGCCGAGGAGTCGGGACGTATAGAAGCCCGTGCCGTCATTGACGACGATCACCGTCTTGCCCTGCTCCTTGCCGAGCTTCACCGCAGTCGCCGTCACCCAGTCCGCTGTCTTGTCTGTCGTGATGACTTCGAGCAGCGGCATCTTCTCGACAGGAGAGAAGTAGTGCATCCCGATGACCTGCTCTGGCCGCTTACTTGCCTTCGCTATTGCCGTGATGGGGAGTGTCGATGTGTTCGACGCGAAGATCGTGTCTTCTCCGACCACAGCCTCGACGTCCTTGACGATGCTGTGCTTGAGGTCGAGATCCTCGAACACCGCTTCGATGACGATGTCCGTGTTCGTAAAGCCTTCCCAGGTTGCTGAGCCAGTGACACGGTTGAGGAAACGGTCAATCTCGAAGGGAGACATTCGGCGACGCTTCGCCTGTTTGGATACGAACTTGTTCACATACGCGAGACCGCGGCCAACACCGGCGTTGTCGATCTCCTTGATCCGAACTGTCTTCTCTGCCTTGAACGTCGTGACAGCGGCGATACCCCCTCCCATGAGGCCTCCGCCGAGCACAGCGACATTCTCGATCTCTTTCGGCTCAGCGTCTGAGTCGATTCCCGTGTCGGCCTTGAGCGCCAGGTTCGCGAAGAAGATCGACTGGAGCGCCCGGGCTTCCGGTGTGAGCACAAGCTCGGCAAAGAATCGGATCTCTGCCGCGACACCGGCAGCACGACCGTCCTCCGCTCCGATGCGAATGGCCTCGATGGCCCGCTTCGGCGCCGGGTAATGGCCTCCAGACTGCTTCATCATCATCTCGTAGGCCTTCTTGAACAGCACCTTGCGGCCTGCAGGGTTCTTCTCAAGCGCCAGTTTCTGGAGGTTGTCCGGTGATACGTTGAGAGCGATCACCCGCTCCGCCGGCTCGGCGTCGATCGCCTCGAGCGCTCGCTTCCGGGCGACGTCGAGGAGTACTTCGGGGGGTGTCACCTCATCGACGAGGCCGAGCTTCTTTGCCTTGAAGGAGCGGACCGGCTTGCCCCCGACGATCATCTCAAGACCCGCAGCAAGACCGATGAGTTTGGGGAGACGCTGCGTCCCGCCCGCCGCGGGGATGAGGCCGAGCTGCACCTCGGGTTGACCGAGTTGGGTCTTCGTGCTGTTCGAGCAGATGCGAGACGAGCACGCGAGGGCGAGCTCGAGCCCGCCACCGAGGCAGACGCCGTGGATAGCGGCCACAACGGGCTTGCCTGCGTCTGTGTGGAGCGCCTCGATGCGATCAAAGATGGCGTGGATCGCTGTAAGGCCTTCAACGACCGCATCTGCCGTCACCATGCCGGCGAACATGCGGATGTCTGCACCGGCGAGGAAGTCTCGCTTCGCCGATCCGATCACGACGGCCTTGACATCGTCCTGCTCGAGGCGACCGACGACGTCAGCGAGCTCGGTGATCAGGGCAACGCCCAAGGTGTTCATGGACTCGTCCGCCCGGTCGATGAGGACCGTCGCGACGCCTTCGTCATTGAGTTCGAAGTGGAAGTTCTCGTATGTCATTAGTTCACCTCTCAAGCACGACGGCCGCACCGAGACCGCCTGCCGCACACTGGGTAACGAGGGCTGTCCCGCCACCTCGCCTATCGAGTTCGTTCGCCATCGTCATGATCTGTCTTGCACCAGTAGCTGCGAAGGGGTGCCCGATCGAGATTGAGCCACCGTAGATGTTGAACTTCGAGTCGTCGATCTCTCCGATCGCCTTCTTCCTCCCGAGTCGCTTCTGTGCGAACTCGTCAGATGCGAAGGCCTGAACATTCGAGAGGACTTGGGCAGCGAAGGCCTCGTGCATGTCGATGAGGTCGATGTCATCGAGTGTCATGCCTGCTCTGTCGAGAGCGAGCGGTGTGGCGAAGGCCGGACCCATGAGGAGTTGCCAGTTCGGGTCGAGCGCGGCAAAGGCGTACGACTTGAGATACGCCTTGGGCTCGTATCCGAGCGCCTTGGCGACTGATTCATCCATTAGGAGTAGCGCCGAGGCGCCGTCCGTGAGCGGGGACGCGTTCGCCGCCGTCACTGTTCCGTACTTGCGATCGAAAACCGGTTTGAGCGTAGCCAGCTTCTCCAACGTCGAGTCTGACCGCGGTATCGTGTCGCGCTCGACGGCTTCTTCGAATCTCGGGGGGACATGGAGAGGCATGACCTCGTCGTCGAACACGCCGGTCTCCCACGCTTCAATTGCCTTTGCATGGGAACGTACGGTGAACTCGTCCTGCTGTTCGCGGGAGATGCCATTCGCCTTAGCCATCTCCTCGGCGCTGTGGCCCATAGTCTTTCCAGTCGAACGTTCCGCAATGGCCGGCGGGTTGGGGACGAGATCCTTGGGCCGGACCTTGGCGAAAGCCTTGACCTTGGAAGGCATGTCTCTGGCTGCGTTCGCCTCCATGAGAATCTCAACGAACCGGTCCGAGTACGTGATCGGAGGCTTCGAGAGCGAGTCTGCGCCGCCGGTGATGACGATGTCCGTCTCACCGAGAAGGATCGATTGGGCGCCCTCGACGAACGACTGCGTAGATGTGGCACACGCCCTCGACACTGAGTAAGCGTCGACGGACTCAGGGAATGGACCAGCGAGGACGATCTCCCGCGCGATGTTTGGCGCCCCGACGTCTGCTACCACCGCGCCGTACACCACGCGGTCAACTGCGGAAGCGTCGACCCCGGAGCGCGCGACGAGCTCAGCTACGACTGCGCTCGAGAGGTCGAGGGTGGACAGATTTCTGAAGACGGTGCTTGACTTGGCGAACGGTGTGCGAAGGCCGTCGACGATCGCGACGCGCCTTGGTTTCTTAGCTGGTGACATCCGAGATCTCGATTCTTGAGTGATTACTCAAGATTCTAGCTTCTCGCTGGATTTCACCAGCCGTTGGCTATATCCACCGTTCTGTGGGCTGGCTGCGGCGTATACCGGCT
>JASJYA010000008.1 GCA_030125685.1 Actinomycetota bacterium | reverse complement strand
CGGGGATGTTGAAGCGCTGACCGCGTGCATCGATTACATAGTCGAACGGCTGTGACCACGGTTCTTGCGATCTCGGCGGTCAGCGCCGGACTTGCCTCGGCGCTGCTGACGAATCGGTCGGTTCTATGGAGCCGCGCTACGAAGATTCTTGCTTCAACGTCAATGGTCGCGATAGTGATCATCGGCGATCCAGCGATCAACGGCTACACGGTGTTCATTTCGGCCGGACTTGTTGCGTCGTGGTTCGGGGATCTCGCGCTCTCCTTCAAGGGAACAAGGGCGTTCCTTGGCGGCCTGGTCTCGTTCGCGCTCGCGCACGCGCTGTACACGGCAGGGTTCTTCGCCCGTTCAACGATGGATGTGGCGTCGGTCGCGTTCGCAACGTTCTTGACGGCGGCTATGGCTGTGCTGATCCTGCGATGGCTCTCACCACACGTGCCCGTTCAGTTACGCATCCCAGAGTCGCCGTCTACATCCTGATCATTGCCGTCATGGTCATAGCGGCCCTCGGCACAAGCGGCGCCGTACTCGATCCACGCATTCCGATGGCAGCGGTGCTCTTCGCCGCCTCAGATGTACTCGTCGCACGCCAACGGTTCGCCAAGTCCCAGGTCGCCAACCGCGTCGTCGGCTTGGCCACCTATTACGCGGCACAGGTCCTCTTCGCAATCACCGTCGTCAGTCCTCCCTTCAGGGGGGACGGGTGAGCGGAGCGAACCAGGGGGGTCTGCGAGCCTGCGAGCCTGGAGTGGCTGGAGAAGCACAACCCTGAACTCAGCTCGACGTGACGTCGCCCTGTGCCCTGTCTAACCTCAGGTCATGCTCAACCTCATGCTCATGCGCCATGGAAAATCTGATTGGGACGCAGGCGCGCCGGATGACCACAGCAGGCCCCTCGCTCCGAGAGGTGAGCGTGCGGCGGAGCGGATGGGTGAGGTCCTCAGGGAACTCGGACTCGTCCCTGGCCTGGTTGTGTCCTCAACGTCGGCACGCGCCCGTGCAACCGCTGAACTCGCAAGGATCACAGGAGGGTGGGACAGCAGGCTCGTGCTCGACGACGATCTCTACGGCGCCTCCGTACCTGAGACCCTCGCCGCAGCAGAACGGCACGGGAACGAGTACGAACGGATCATGCTCGTCGGGCATGAACCGACGTGGTCGATGACGGTCCGGCGTCTCACCGGCGCACGAGTCACCATGCGCACAGCCACCGTTGCCGACATCGAGCTGTCGACGATCAACTGGCAGAACCTTGACGAAGCAGCCGGCACGCTCGCAGTGCTGCTCCAGTCAAAGCTCTTCGTTGATTGAAGAAGGTGAGTGTCTGCGAGCCTTTTAAAATTCGCTCTCAACCGATTGAAAGGCAACCATGATCGACCTTCGCAGCGACACCGTGACGAATCCCACAACAGAGATGCGTCGCGTCATCGCTGAGGCCGACGTCGGTGACGACGTGTACCACGATGACCCAACCGTCAACGAGCTCGAACGAACGGTCGCCGAGCTCCTCGGGAAAGAGGACGCCGTTTTCGTTCCGACGGGGACCATGTCGAACCAGATTGCGCTGCGCGTTCACACCGAACCCGGCGACACCGTCATCGTGCACGCTGCCGCCCACATCCGACGCCACGAACTCGGCGGCGCAGCGCACAACTCTGGAGTCACTCTGGCGCCGCTCGATGGTCGGTACGGAGGCTTCACCGCGGAACAACTGACTGCCGCGGTCCCGGAACCCCATCCTGCCCTCCCGAGCCACCTCTTCGACCCGGTGACGCTTGTGTGTCTTGAGAACACCCACAACGACGCCGGAGGCACGGTCTGGGACATCGACGAGATGCGGCGTGTCCTCAAAACCGCGTCCGGTCTGGGACTCAAGAAACACCTCGACGGCGCCCGCCTGTGGAACGCTGCTGCAGCGACCGGCATCGACCTGGCCGTCTTGGCCGCCGGGTTCGACACCGTAAACGTGTGCTTCTCGAAAGGTCTCGGCGCACCCGTCGGCTCTGCGCTCGCCGGATCAGCAAAACACGTCGCGCGCGCCCGCAGGTTCAAACAGATCTTCGGCGGAGGATTCCGACAAGCAGGGATGCTCGCGGCCGGCGCTCTCTTTGGGTTAGAGCATCATCGGGAGAGGCTGGCAGAAGACCACGCCAATGCTCGATCCTTTGCAGAGGCGGTCAACGCGGCAGACAAGATCGAAGTTGATCTTGGATCTGTGCAGACAAACCTTGTCTACTTCGAGACGCCCGATGCTAGCGCCTTGGTGGATGCGTGCCTGACTGACGGCGTTTCGATGTTGGCGCTCGGCCCGACGACGGTACGCGCAGTCTTCCACCTAGATGTGTCAGCAGAGGACGGGGCCAGAGCAGCCGACATCGTGAGACACCGATCAGCCTCTCTCTAACACCTCAAACCTTTCGTCTGGAATCTGGTGTCTGGAATCTGTCAGAGCATCACCGAAGCGGCCGCTAGCCCCGCCATCACGAATGTCGATACCCCGATGATTCCCACGAGCATGCCCTTCGATAGAATCTCATCCTCGTCGCTCGAATTCCGAAGCGGTTTGACCTTCGCTATGACCTCGTCGATCGCAGCGTCGTAGTCGTACCTCGGCCTCTCATCATCAGTGTCGGCGCTCGGCGCCGGTGCGAGCGGCACCTCCATCGCTTCCGCGAATGCCGATGGTGAAGAGGGTGTGAACGTCAGTTCTTCACCCCCGAGAACCATATGGAACGAGTTGTTCCCTGACGGAGACACATCACACTCCTCGCGTCTCCAGGATCCGATCTCGTCGTCGCCTACGATCAACCGAACGAGATCGGCATCCGTCTCAAAGGACGCGTGAAGCCCGTTTCCCGTCTCGCCCGGCAGCAGCACTGCCCCGCCAAATACCTGACTCATCCCGCCTCCTCTCCTTCTGTCTCGCTCTCTCTATCGGCTCCCGACGCTCCACGATTAAGCGATCCACAGGAATGAGTCGATCGACCCGTGCCTAGCCCGCAATGTGACTAGTCACCGTCAACGGTCGTCGCGCGTCGGCGCCGAGCTGGTCCGTAATATCGAGGGCGTGCCCGAGTCCTGCAGCTTCGCCCACACCGGCGATCACTTCGTTGAACTGCGAGAAGGAGGCCATCGCTTGTCTGACTCGCTACTAGCAGCCGCGGGGGCAGCATACGAGATCCGGCCATGCCGACGTTGCCCGGCGCTCCATGAGAGAGATAAACGTCGCCCTACCGCCGACGTCAACCTGCCCGAGCTCGGTCGCTGTCGGCAAGCTCGCTTGGTAGATCAGGATCAGGAGGGAGAGGAGGACATCAATGAGCACAACGCCTCCGAGCGCGAACAGTGCAGCCCGGAAGTCGGCTCTTCGCACCCCCCACATACGTTGCAGCTTGTCGAAGTCGACCAGCTTCCACACTGCGTGAACAACAATGGCGCCTTACGTCGCCTCGGGCAGATCAAAGAATAGGGCGGTGAGAAAGAGAATCGTGATGACCGTCACGATGGCCGCGATGACGCCGGTCATCTGAGTACGCTGGCCGGCGCCATCTCCGGCGGCCGTTTTCGACAGCGACCCGGCGACGCTGAATCCCTGCGAGAGCCCTGCGCCGAGGTTCGCGACGCCGAGGGCGATGAGCTCCTGGTTCGCGTCAACGACGGCGCCGTACTTCCTTGCGTATGGCTGGGCAGTTGCGAGCGACTCTGCATAGGCGACGATGGTCACGGCGAGCGCCCCAACGATCATCTCGGTGAGCGGGATGCCGTCGGGCCACACGCCGAAGCCGATCGACGGCAATCCGGCAGGAATATCACCGACGATGTGGATTCCCCTCTCGGCAAAGCCAAGGGCAGCCGACACGATGATCGACACAATTACCACGGTCAAGGCTGCGGGAATGCGCGGCGTGTACTCATGCATCAAGAACAACGCCGCCAAAGACACAAAGCCGACGACCATTGTTGCGGGGTCCCAGTCGGAGAACTGCCGAGCGATCGAGCCAAGCTCCTGAATGACGTTGGCGACCTCCTTCTCAATGCAGAACATCTTGTCGAGCTGACTGACACCGACCGTGTTGGCCAATCCGATGATGAATCCGTCGAGCACGGGACGAGCCATGAAGTTGGCGACCAAGCCCATCCGGACGAGGCCAAGCACGACTGCCACGATCCCTGTGAGGATCGCGAGCCAGGACGTGACCGTCCAGAAGTCGGCACCCGAGGACGCGACGATGCCGCCAACGACGGATGCCGACATGATCGCGACGGTCGAACTCGGGCCCACGAACAGGTGCCTCGATGAACCGACAATCGTGTACCCGAGCAAAGCCCACACTGTGAGACCGGCTGCCAGATCCTACCGAAGATCCTTCCTCGAGCGGTAGCCGGGCAGCCACCTGCGGTGAAGATAGACCGGACGGATCGGCGGATAGAACAAGTTCCTCAACGGAAGTCGCGTGACGGCATCGAGGGTGCAGGCCACTCAGAGAGGCGTCGCGCAACAAGGTTCGTGACGCCGTCGCGATATTCGAGTACCCCCTCGACCACGATGCCGATCGCCTTCCTCGCAATCTCATAATTGGCGTCCCACACACCAGGCATCATGACTATGTTCATGATCCCTGTCTCGTCCTCGAGGTTGATGAACCGCACACCGTTGGCAGTCTCAGGCCGCTGCCTATGGGTGACCACCCCTGCGACCTTGACCTTCGAATTGTGAGTTCTGAGCCTCAGAGCGTCAACAATAGCAACCACCCCCTGCGCGTCGAGGCGCTCCCTCAGGAACGACACCGGGTGGACGACCGAGATCCCTGTGGACCACAAGTCCGCCTGCATCTGCTCGCTCCCATCCATCACAGGAAGGTTCGGCGCCGTTGAGCGATCCTCCAACGCGAGGCGACCGGGCCCCAGTTCTCCAAGCAATCCAGACGCCCACATGCCGTCACGTCTCCCAAGCCCGACGGATCCCATCGCGCCGGCTGCCGCGAGCCCCTCGTAGGCGGCGACGGACAATCCTGTACGCCTGGCGAAGTCTTCAGGGGTGACGAATGCGCCGCCGGTGATCCGAGCCGCTTCGATCCGAGTGATATCCGCCTCACCCAGGTCCCGTACGTATCGCAGACCCAACCGAAGCGCTACTGCCTGGCGGAGAGGGTCGTCGACAGCTCCCCTCCCCCGTCTCCAAGCCATGCCGAGATACTCGGCGAGGTCATCTCGATCCGCATCGTGCGGCTCGACCGTGCAGTCATAGGTCGAACGGTTCACATCAGGAGGGAGCACCGTCACTCCGTGATGGAGCGCGTCTGCTACAAGGGAGTTCGGCGAATAGAACCCCATTGGCTGCGCGTTGAGCAACCCGGCAAAGAACTCTGTCGGCCAGTGATATTTGAGCCAGGAGGCTGCGTACACAATGTACGCGAACGCAACCGAGTGCGACTCAGGGAAACCGAACGAAGCGAACCCCTGCAACTTCTCCCACAGTTCATCCGCCGGCGCGCCCGTGATCCCTTTCGTCGCCATCCCCTCGTACACCTCCTCTCTGAGCTTCGCCATCTCGTCTGCGGATCGCTTGTGGGTCATGGCCTGGCGAAGCCTGTCCGACTGGCCGGGTGTGAACCCCGCACACACCCGTGCAATCTCCATGAGCTGCTCCTGGAAGATGGGGACGCCGAGCGTCTTGGCAAGGATCGGCTCAACGGCGGGGTGGACATAGCGCACAGGCTCCTCACCGTTGCGCCTCCGAAGATACGGGTGCACGGACTGACCCTGGATGGGACCGGGCCGGATCAGGGCGACCTCGATGGCAAGGTCGTAGAACGTTCGCGGTTTCATCCTCGGGAGGGTCGCCATCTGAGCCCTCGATTCCACCTGGAAGATTCCGACCGTGTCGGCACGGGTGAGCATGTCATACACGACCGGTTCCTGAGGAATGGTCGCAAGATCGATATCGATGCCGTGCACATCAGAGATGATGTCAACTGACAGATGTAGCGCGTTGAGAGCGCCAAGGGAAAGGAGGTCGAATTTGACGATCCCCATTGCGGCGGCGTCTGTCTTGTCCCATTGGATGACCGAGCGGTCCTGCATCCTTCCCCACTCCATCGGTGTCGTCTCCCACAGCGCTCGGCGCGCGATGACCATGCCGCCCGAGTGGATTCCGAGGTGCCTCGGAAAGCCGTCAAGGCGGTGGCACACGTCATAGATATGCTCGGCAGTGAGCCCGACTGGGAGTTCGACGACGTCTCTCAACACCTTTGGGTCGCGAGAATCGACATATTTGGTGAGTCCGTTCACCTGCGCCTGAGTCAGCCCGAACGCCTTCCCAACATCCTGGAGCACGGAGCGTGCACGGTAGGTGATGACATTGGCGACCATGGCGGCACGCTCCCTCCCGTAGCGCCGGTAGCAGTACTGGATGACTTCCTCGCGACGTTCGGCTTCGAAGTCGATGTCTATGTCGGGGGGTCTCCCACGTTCGTGGGACAAGAACCGCTCGAAAGGGAGACCGAGACGGATGGGGTCAACTTGTGTGAGGTCAATGCAGCGACACACCGCAGAGTCCGCTCCTGATCCTCTGATCTGGCAGTAGATGCCCCGTGACCGTGCGAATTGCACAATGTCCCACGCGACGAGAAAAAAGCCTGCGAATCCCAGATCCTTGATGACGCCAAGCTCATGTTCGAGGCGCCTGCGCGCCCTGGGATCGATGCCGTCCTCACTCCCCGGATACACGCCTGCTGCCCCGCTGTACACGAGGTCAGCGAGGTACTCGTCCTCTGTCGTGAAGGATCCAGGCATGGGAAAGTCGGGAAGCTCAGGTGCGAGCAAGTTCAGGTCGAACGCGAGCGCCCGTCCGAGATCTGAGGATCGTTCAACTGCACCCCGATATCTGGCGAATCGTTGAACCATCTCGTCAGGTGTGCGGAGATGCCTGAGGTCTGTCGCCGGACGGAAACCGTCAGCCTCATCGAGGTTCCTCCGACCGGAGATGGCTGCAAGCACTTCCGAGAGATCGGCGTCGTGGCGGTGTGCGTAGTGAACGTTGTTGGTGGCAACAGTGGGGATATTGAGACGCATCCCGACTTCAGCGAGCACGTCATTGCGCATGTCATCACCCGGCATGCCGTGGTGTGTCAGTTCGAGATAGAGACGATCACCGAAGACGTCCTTGAGCTTCGCTGCTTCCTCAAGGGCGCCGAGGAGGTCTCCCTGAGCGCTTGCGCGTGGGACCGCGCCCTGCCGGCATCCTGACAGAGCGACGAGGTCACCATCAGAGGCTGCCTCGGCGAGATCGCGGTATGAGTATTGGGGTGCGTCCTTCTCTCCGCGGAACTGCCCCCGTGTGACGAACCGGCCAATGGCGCCATAGCCGACCGGATCAGAAGCAAGAAGCACGAGATGGTCTGTCGGCTCTCGATCGACAGGTTTGGTTCCGTGCATCCGCCTGATTCGGCTGCGTCCGGTTAGGTCGTCGAACCCCGTCTCCGGGATCTCATCGCTGTCGGGCGCCATCACATCGGCGACTGATCGCTCGGTACCTTCGGTGCGATCACGAGGCATCCCAACCTCGGTGCCGTAGACGATCGGCAACCCAATTTCTGATGCATGCGCGTGCACCTGCACCACCCCGCGAAACCCGTCGTGATCGGTGACTCCCAGGGCTTCGTAACCGAGTTCGGCTGCACGTTCAACCAGCTCGCCCGCCCACGAGGCGCCGTCGAGAAACGAATAATTGGTGTGACAATGCAGCTCAGCGTATTGGGCCATCCTCTCATCATAGTCGAACATATGTTCGACTATGCGCCGTACCTATTCAGGAAGATGGAGCGTTCAGACATACTGAGAACCGGTCGTGCTACCGTCTAACAGGACACCAAGAGGACAGGGATGAACTCCGACACACCAGGAATCGACCACGACACCGCACCTCCGACCGAGGAGATCTACATCGAGCTACGCGAGCTTGAAGCTGCCGCAGCGGACGCGGGTGAGGAAGCTGCACCGATCGAACCGGCGCCTGCTCTTCCCGACGATGACCTGACCGGGCTCAAGGCCCGCATCGCCCGACTGCGTGCCATCCTCTCTGACCGGGACGCAGAACCCTCGGACTGAACCATTCTCCGGGCCACAGATGGAAGCCCCCTCTCTCCCTCGTTCCTCGGGACATCTCCCGCTGCGCAGGGGAGAGTAGAACCCTGGGTACGCGACGGTGGGCATGGGTGCTGGGAATGGCGTAGAGTGGGACCATGATCGAGTTCTCGGTGCGCCTTGCTAATCGCCCCGGTCAGCTCGCGACGCTGGCCCGGCTATTCGCCGATGCGGGGATCGACATCGAGGCACTCGCCGCAGTCACAGACAACGGCCAGACCCACATCCGGATCGTCGTCGAGCACGCTGCACAAGCACGCCGACTGCTCATGGCCGCGGACGTCGAGTTCGACGAACGCGACATCCTCGACACGTTCGTCCCTCGAGGAACCGGCGGGCTAGCAAACATCGCTGAGAGTCTTGCCCGGGCCGACGTCAACATCGATTCCCTCTACCTGCTCCACACCAACGCCGAGGGGTTCCATCTTGCGATCACGGTGTCCGACGTAGACAGCGCCACCGAGGCTCTCGCAGGCTGAATCACACTTTCGTGAGCGCGCGCCTCGTTGACTCAGCGATTCCCGCGGCGTCTAGGCCGAGTCGCTTGAGAATGACATCTGGGTTCGCGTGCTGAAAGTATTCGATCGGCACACCAAGCACCTCGACCTTGACGTCGGCGCCCATGTCGCCAAGTGTGAGAGAGATCGCTGTCCCGACACCACCCTCTCGATATCCGTCTTCGACGCTGACCACAACTTCATGGGATGCGGCGTCGGCAATCATCTCGGGATCGAGCGGTTTGACAATGCGGGGATCCCACACCGTTGCTTCGATTCCTTCGCCCATGAGGATCTCGGCGGCGTCGAGACAGGCTTGCAACATCTTGCCCGCTCCGATGAAGCAGACACGGCCCTCGCCAACTCTCGCCTTTCGTGCGTAAAGGCCCGCACCGATCTCGTCGTCGGCGGCGATAACCGCCTGGGTCTTCGGCCACCGAATAGCGACCGGACCATCGCAGATCTCGATCGCGTCCCCGAGCATCACCACGAGTTCCTGGTACGACGACGGCGCCATGACCGTCATGCCCGGCACCTTCATGCACAGCACCATGTCGAGCACACCGTGATGGGAGGGTCCGTCGTCTCCCGTGACACCTGCCCGGTCGAGGCAGAACACGACGTGTTCTCCGTGCAGTCCAACGTCGAGGTTCACCTGGTCGATCGCCCGGGTGAGGAACGTCGAATAGACCGCGAACACAGGGATCAGGCCTTCCATGGCCATGCCGGCTGCTGCGCCTACAGCGTGCTGCTCGGCGATTCCAACGTCGAAGCACCGGTCCGGGAATCTCTCGGCGAATGTGAGAACTCCCGTCGAGTCAGGCATCGCAGCGGTGATCGCCACGACGTTCGAGTGCAGCTCCCCCAGTTTGACGAGCGTCTCGGAGAACGCTGCCGTATAACTGCCGGGTTTGATCGACCCTGTATCGTGCATCAGTTTAATCTTGTCGTTCTCAGCCGGAGCGTGGCCCCGCCCCTTCTGTGTGAGGACGTGTACCACCACAGGGCCATCGAACTGCTCAGCGTTTCTGAGCGCTTCCTCGATCACCTTGACATCGTGTCCGTCATAGGGGCCAAGGTATCGAAGACCGAGAGCTTCGAAGAACGCAGGAGGTTCCCACATATCTCGGATCGCAGCCTTCGTAGCGCTGATCCCGCGACCAAGCAACCCGCCCAGACCTGGAACCCCTGCAGCAATCTCTTCAAGCCTTCGCTGGCGTCGCATGTAGATAGGGTTCGCGCGGATGTTCATCAGGCTCTCACTGAGCTTCGACGCAGTCGGGGCGTAGCTGCGGCCATTGTCGTTCAGAACGATCGTGACGTCCCGCCCACCGTTTCCAAGATTGTTCAGCCCCTCGAACGCCATGCCGCCGGTCATCGAACCATCACCGATAACAGCCACAACGCGCCCCCCGTCGCCATCCTCGCCCTGGAGCAGCCGGGCCGTTGCTATCCCATACGCGTAGCTCAACACCGTGCTCGCATGGCTGTTCTCGATGACGTCGTGATCAGACTCCGCTCGACTCGGATATCCGCTCAGACCCCCCTCCTTTCGCAAGTCTTGGAATCCTTCCCTGCGACCTGTCACAATCTTGTGCACGTACGTCTGATGGCCTGTATCCCACAGGATTCGATCCCGCGGCGAATCGAACACGCGATGAAGCGCCAACGTCAACTCGACGACACCAAGATTCGAACCGAGATGGCCGCCATTCCGGTCGACAGCCTCGACGAGGAACGCGCGGATCTCTTCTGACAACACCTCAAGCTCGTCATAGTCGAGACGCCGGAGATCGGCTGGCCCGTCAATGTGTTCCAGATACATGATCCGAGGTTCTCCCGAACAGGTCATCAGTAAAACGGTACCCGAACGCGACCATTTCCACGGTCGAGAGCGGGGTCGCGCTACCCGCGTGCACTCCCAAGGGTAGCCTCGACGCAGAAGCACACTCAACGCCAAGGAGGACCCATGCCATTCGGATTCGGCCTGCTGTCAGCTCAGCGCACAGCGGATGATCCCCGGTCGTGGGAGGATGTGTACCGCGAGACCATTGAACTCGCCGTTGAACTCGACCATCTCGGATACGACTCAGTATGGACAACTGAACATCACTTCGTCGATGACGGCTACATGCCGTCGCTGCTCGTCACATCGGCTGCAATAGCCGCAGCGACGACCTCGATCAGCATCGGAACCGGTGTCGTACTCGCACCGCTCCACAGGCCGGTGCGTCTCGCCGAGGACGCGGCGACGGTCCAGGTGATCTCGAATGGCAGGCTCATACTCGGTCTCGGACTCGGGTGGTCGCGTACGGAGTACGACGTGCTCGGCGTAGACATGTCCGTGCGTGGAAAGGCAATGACGGAGATTCTCCAGTTCTTGCCCAAAGCCTGGAAAGGCGAACCTTTCACGTGGCTCGGCGACGTGTACTCGTATCCCGAGTTGGCGATCCGGCCGGCGCCGCGAGACACGATCCCCGTGATCGTCGGTGGCGAAGTCGACGCGGCTGTTCTCCGAGCTGCCCAGCACGCGGACGGATTCTTCTCGAATGCGTCGCCCCGTCGGTTCGCACAGCAAGTTCAGGTCGGATTGGATGAGATGGAGCGGATCGGACGCGATCCCACATCATTCCGCTGGATCTACTACAGCGTGATGTACCCGGGACCGAGAGACGAGATTGTCGAGAGCGTCTGGCGTCAGACATGGAAGTACTCCGACATGGAAGCGTCAGCAAACCGCCCCGGAATCGCACACACACCGGCCTTAGACGCGGACGAGCGCGCCTCGGCCACAGAGAGCATCGTCGGCGGCTCGCCAGCCGAGATACTGGACGCACTCACGTCGATCCGCGACAGCGTCGGTGTCCCGATCGAGTGGATGGCCCGCAGCTTCTTCGCCGATATCAGCTACGACCGCCAGGTCGAAATCGCAGGTCGACTCGCGGCCGAGGTCATGCCGTTCGTGCCGACTGGGTAGGTGCAGCTAGTGGATGCAGAACTCGTTGCCTTCGGGATCGTGCATTACGGTCCAAACGCCATCTGAATCGCCGTTGTCGAAATCCTCGATCTCCGTAGCGCCGAGTCCGACGAGTCGTTCCGCCTCTTGGTCGATGGCTGCCCTCCGCTTGGCGTCCGTCGCCCCTCGGATGGTCACCTTCACATCGAGATGTACGCGGTTCTTCGCCGACTTGGCCTCGGGAACCTTCTGGAAGAGAATCCTCGGGCCCGATCCGTCCGGGTCGACGAGGGCATCGTACTTCTCCCAGTCTTCAGCCGGGATGCCCTTGTCGATGGCGAATTCCTCCCACGAATCGAATTCAGATGGAGGGGGTTGACGTACGTACCCCAACGCCTCCGCCCAGAAGTCAGCCAACGTTCGGGCGTTGGCTGCGTCGAAGGTGATCTGAATCTTGCGTGCCATGATGTGCATCCTAAGCAGTGTCGACTGCGCTCAATACCCAGGCGATTCCGTGCTCGCGATCCTCGACACCGATATGGAGGTTCCAGCCTCCGACTCTGTCTCCGGGATCCCAGAGAACCCACCGAAGATCTGACGCCTCCTCACCGACAGCCAAGAAGTCGTCCGGTACGTCGTCATAGCCGAGCAGTTCGAGTAGCACCCACCATGCAGCTACTCGACCAACCGGCGTTCCACGGCGTCGTCCATGTCCTCCCCCGCTCGCCCCGGCCCAGACCATCGCCTCCAGCGCCGTTTGGAGAGAGACGTCAGCAAGGCGAACACGATGCGGCCCGAGGGTGCGAATCGCGTCCTCGACGGCGCCGTCCACGGTGGCGACTTCCGCCTTTCCTAGGGAGTCCTCCCACCATGGCTTGACGAGATCCATCAGCGCATCGGTCACGGCGTCGGTTCGTTGACGCTCCATAGGTTCGCCGAGATCGATCCAGTCCATTTCGATGTCGAAGATGTCGTCAGGGAACGTCGCCCTCTCCGGAGCGTAGAGCGCCGTGGGATAGGTTGGTTCCCATGGTTGAAGCGCCGCGGGGATCTCAAGAACCTCGGACTCGATCGTCGCTTCGTCGATCTGGTCGCCTCTGATCGACCGCTCGTGGGCTGTCAGCGCCCGGATCGTCGAGGTTGTCAGGTGAGGCTCGATGTCGGTCCATTCGTGGGAGGAGGCGGCGACCTCCCACAGTGGGCCGAGGGCGAACCTGCCTCTCCCATCCGTCATCACGGTCGCTGCCAGGGCTGCGGGTCCTTCGAGAGCGAGCCGGTATTCGGCGAATTGGGCGACCGCCCAAAGCTGCTTCCCTCGCGTCACCGCCTCCTCACAGCGATCCCGCAGGCCGACAAGGTCATCCCACTCGCTCCGCGCACAGAGATCGTCGATACGTTGAAGCAGCCGTGCAACGTCGCTAGCTTCGATGAGTTCGGTGAGGGCGTCGGTAGACACGATGCCAGGTTAGATCATGACCGCTGGATCCCGTCGCCACTCAGGTTCTAGCGTCAATCAGTCCGGTATATCGGACTGGCTGACGCAAGAATCCTCGAGTTATCCTGCGATCGGGGATGCGCAGCCGGTCACGTGAATATCGATTTCTCGGACGCCGATGAACACGAGAGTTTTCGGGTGGTACGCGTCCGAAACGGTGACACAAATCCTCCCCGGCTCGGTATCGACGGTGACCCGTGTGCTCCCACTCCCCCACATGGCGCCAACTCTTCGAGCCTCATGTATCGCCGCAGCTTCATCAAGGGATGTTGCAGCGTCGTACGCCCCCGGATTCGACAACATCGCGGCGCCCGACTCTGCCGCGAGATCCGCGACGGTTGCGACATCCCGATACGCAGCTCCGAGCAGCGAGAGTTCGACAACGAGGGCAATGGTGGCGAACGCAACGAAGATCAGCCCTGCCGTCATCGGCAGCATCGAACCTCGTTCGTTGTTCACGGTCGGCTCCTGTACAAGCTAACCGGAATCTCGACACGCGATCGAACCGTCCAACTGATCGCCGTACCGCCGACACCGATGAGTTGAACGTCGCGGCTTGCAACGACTTCGATCGTGCCGGCGCGCTCAACCAGCCGAACATCGACCTCGCCACCGATTTGCGGATCAGACCCGTGCCGTGCCACCCACACAGCAGTGTCACGTGCTACAGCGTGCACCTCCCCGCTCGCCTCGGTAAGGCGCGCAACCATTGAGATCACCGGCAGAACCATCATCATCACCGCAAAGCCGATGATGATGATCTCCATGAGCGCGGTGCCGTGCTGCCTCCTCAAGGCGGCACCACCCGAACGATGACACGCTCGACAGTCACGGTAATCGGCAGGAAGTCGGGGCCTGGCGGCAACCACCGAAATCGGACGACGGCACGCAGCGCTTCGGGATCCTCACTGACGTCCACCGCGAGGCTCTCTGCACCGGGAACCACCGCCATCACATCACGCTCAAGGCCGGCTCTCACCGCGTCGACGTCGACATTGGACACCACGGCCCTCCGAAGCGCAGCCTCGACAGTTGTCGCTGCTACCCCCCTCGCGAGGATCAAGAACCCGATCTGGACGATCAACATCACCAAGATGAAGAACACCCCGATGGCAACGATGCCTTCGATCGTGTAGGAACCTCCTTCTAGCCGAAGAATCCGCTGAACTGGCCGGCCACGTTCCCCCAAATGTCGTTTGCAGTGCCGCGCACCTGCGGGAGAAGCACCGCGATAACCAGGATCGCGATCGTCGCGAGCCCGAGCCACTCGACGGTGGTCGCTCCTCGTTGCCTCTCCATAATGGCTTTCTTTAACATGAGTCATCCCTCCTTGGGATTCGTGGTTCACGGCGCACCGGCGAGGGTGCGGAGGCCCAGTAGTGTCGGATAGATCAAGAAGATGAGAGCCGTTGGCACCATGAGCGCCAGCACGGGTCCGTAGGTGATGATCGCCCGCTTCCCGCCCTCGGACATGATGTCTCGTTCAAGAGCGGCCCGGTAGTCGATGGCGAGGTCACCCAGCGCCCCGGCGAGCCTCCCTCCGGTCGTGTGGGCATGGCTCAACGTCTCGTACAGGCGCGTCGCGTCCGGGTGAGCGGTCACTCGCGACGCCGTGGCGAGCCCGTCGGGGAGTCCCTCCCCTGCCTCGTGCGACTCCAGCACCGCTCGCAGCTCCCCGGTCGCTACTCCGTCGGTCTCGTCAGCGACTGACCGGATCGCTCCGATGATGGACTCGCCCGCCACAATGTGGAGCGACATAGCGTCTGCAATAACGGGCAGCTCATATCTCAGGCGCCGAGCCCTGCGTTCCTTCAGATTCGACTGACGCATCGACCGCAATACCACACCCGCTCCTGCCCCGAGCAGCGCCAGAGCCAGGGTGGAGCGCGGCCGCCCTTCAAGAAACAGGTCGCCCTGGGATGCCAGGAGCCCGACGAAGACGCCCCCGAGAGCTGCCATTGGTGTGCCTGTGGGGAGCGATAGCGACCATCGCGGTGGCGCCTCGGTTTTTGGAGTGGGAGCGAGATACTGCTCGAGTGAGGCGGCCATAGGGGCAGGCCTCGTCGGGACGATGAGCAGATACGCTCCTGCTGCGCCGAGCGCGGCGAGCACCCAGGTCATGTGAACAGCCTCGGGGGTGAACTCAGCATGCTGGCGCGCATAGCGAGCAGCCATCCGAGTCCCGTCGCAATGAGGCCTCCACCGACGACCACCATCCCCTCGACGGTGTCGAACGCCTCGGCTGCCTGCGGGTTGGTCGCTATCGACAGCGAGAGAAGCACCCAGGGCGCGACCAGCGCTACGGTCGCGGTCCAACGCTGCTCGGTCAGAGCCGCATCGTGCGCCCTGCGCAATCGGATTTCGTCCGCGACCGAGACTCCGAGCGCAGCAAGGACGTCTCCGACCCGGTGGCCACCGGTTTTCTGCGCGATCGTGAGCGTCGCGAGAACACGGTCTGCTACCGGATCCTCGAGATCCGAGCGTAATCGTGTAAGCGCAGCGTCGAAACCCGCGCCGTACATGATCTCGTGTCGCACACTGCCGCCGTATGCGCTGAAGTCCCCACCGATGCGATCAGAACCGTCGATAAACGCGTCGGGGAGCGTCGTACCCGACGCGACGGACGACCGCACATGGGCTATGAAGTCAGGCCACCGGTCTGTGCGATCACGCCTCACCTTCTCGATCCGAGATTGTTCGAATCTCGCAGGAACCGCGGAACACAACACTCCGATCGCGGCAGCGGGCGCCATCGTGCCGAGGACTCCGAACGCAACTCCCGCCCCGATGACGCCGGCCACCAACGCCCCGGCGACCACCCGCGGTCGGATCGTGGGCAGCCGCCAAGCAGGGATGGGAAGATTACCGACAACCAACACCCAGACGGCCCCGCTCGCGGCGAGAACTGTGAGACCTCTCACTGTGATCCACTCCCGTTCGATGCAGAGGAGAGCGGACCGCCGACGCGCACCAAGGACGAACGCGACCATGTAAAGAGGGGCTCGACAGTGAATACCTCGGCGTCAAGCTGCTCAGGGACGCCGAGTATCTCGTGCACGTGCCTGCCGTCCCCATCCCTCTTGATAAACACGACTAGATCCACGACTGCCGCGACCGTTCGCCGTAAGAAAGGGATCGAGATGTTCTCACCCGCAAGCACACCGTACGACACAAGCTTCTCAAGAGCGTCTCTTCCCGAGTTCGCATGAATGGTCGCAATACCGGAGCAGCCCGCGTTCAACGCCATCAGCATGTCGAGAGCCTCGGGCCCACGCACCTCCCCAACGACGATCCGGTCGGGTCTCTGACGCAACGCTTCCCTGACGAGGTCTCGCAACGTGATGGCGGCGCCTCCGTCGAGGCCTGCGTCTCGCGTCTGCATCTGGGTCATGTCCGGTAGGTCGACGTCGATCTCGAACACCTCTTCACATGTCACGACCCTGCGGTCAGGCGGTACCTCCTTCAGAAGGCAGTTGACGAGCGTCGTCTTACCTGCCCCCGGCGCGCCGGCCACGAGGATTGTTGCGTCCTGCTCCACCGCCTCGCGGAGGAATCCGGCCGCCTCTTTGGAAAGGGTGCCCCGTGAAGCGAGATCGCTGAGGTCAGAAGCTGTGACGACGAACTTGCGTATCTGGATGTTCATCCTGTCTGGATGGGTCACGGGCGGACCCGTGATGTGCACACGGCTGCCGCCGGGCAACTGGGCCGAGACGATGGGGTTCGCCTGATCCACCCTCCGTCCGGTCCCCGCGAGGAGCTGATCCGCGATGCGGCGCACGGCCGCAGCGTCGACCACGACATTGACAAGTTCCTTGACGCCGTTGCGCACGATGAAAGTGCGCCGTCCACCGATGACAATTATCTCTTCGATCATCGGGTCGTCGAGAAGCTCGGCAAGGTACCCATATCGCACGGGATCGGAGGTCACGGTCATCGTCGTGCACCTGCCGAAGCCACAGCACGTATGAAACGCTTGTCAGGCATCCGTGCCTCCGTCGCCGCGCGGCGTACCTGCCTCCGCTCCGGAACCACGGCGACAGGGTCCAGGCCCGTCCACCGCCTCGCTGCATCGACGACCTGAGCGGCGGCGCCCCGCGAAACACGGTTGAGGATGAGGCTCGGCTGGGGACCGGTCCATTGGGAAGTAACCTGCGCGGCCCGGACGACACCCACAGCAGACGCGTCGACAACGAGGAACACAGCGTCAGCTTCCTCAACGATCGTCGTCCCGGATCCGACGGTCCCCGCATCGAGCACAACCTCATCGAAACGGGCAGCAGCCGCTTCGATGACACCGCTGATCATCTGGTCGCGCAACGGCGCTTCATTCGGACGGTGCGATCCGGTGATTAGTCTCAAGGATCCGACCCTGTGAATCGTCTGGTCATCGAGTGTCCCTGTTGCACGCACGGCGTCGGCCGCGTCGGTGAGGTCGGGGCGGGCAGACAGGCCAAGCCTGACCGCGAGGGCAGGTGCATCGAGATCAGCGTCGATGAGAATGACCGATGCATGTCTGGCTCGTGTCGACGCGTAGGCAAGGGCGACCTCAGTACATCCGGGCGCGCCCTTCGGCCCCGTCACGGCGGTGACGGTACCGCGGTCCTGCACAACAGGCTGGATCGATCGGGGCGCTACAAATCGGATGGCCTGAACGAGGGCTGCGACATCAATCGAATCAGGAACAACTTCGTTCGCTCCTCCACGCTCGAGAAGTTGAGCTGAGGGAGTGTCTCCGTGAGGGTAAACTCCGATCACGCTGAAACCGAGACGACGCCACGTCGTGATCTGCCTCGGTGTCACCCACGAAATTTCTCCGCCCGCGACCACGACGTCGATCTCGTTCGCCCGGGCCTCGATGTCCGATGGTTGGTATGCCCGCAGCACGACGCGGAGCAATGCCGTATCCCGAGCATGGGCGACCAGCCCCGGCTCCCAGTCACGAGCAGACAACACCGTCGCGACCCGAATCGTCACGGCGCCAACCGCACAAGGTCGATGGCACCGGTACGCGAACCAGACACGATCTGAGCCGCTAACGACCCGTCGACAGCCAGCAGGATGTTGACGCGACCTCGGTTGACATTGGGCTCAGACACCGTCGCATCCACGACATACACACTCGCCGCAAGGAGTCGAGTTGTCGGCTCACTGTCGAAGGTGTCGTGGGTCACGTACACGTCGACTCGGTCCCCCGCTGTGAGCCTTCCGAGAACGGCATGCGCGCCGTCGAGGGAGAGAGCGATGACATTTGGAGACGCTACGAGCTCAGGCGGACGCAGGAGCGACGCCACGAGCGGCTCTCCTTCTTGGAGAGGCACGCGCAGCGACCATGCGCCGAGATCACCGAGCGTGTCACCCATCACAAGCCCGACTGCAGACTCGACATATCGCACTTCGACGTCAAGCTCAGCGAGCGGCCTGCCCGCCACGAGTTCGGAACCTGCGACGAGAATCGGGATGCGCTCTGGTGGTTGTGTCAACTGGAGCACACCAAGGGCTGCTATCGCGGCCAGGACGGCGCCGATGATCATCCGCCTGTCAACCGCTGGAAGTGAGATCTCCCTCACTCGGACGAGAAGCGCCATCAGCGCGCCTCCATCGACACGACGTGGGCGAGAGCCACAAATCGCTCGCGACCGGATTCCCGAAGAACGACGTGGTCAATCCCGACGGCCGTCACAGCGCCGCGGTACACTTGGCCATCCGACCCACCGAGGACCACGTCCTCGCCACGATCCTCAGACTCTATGAGCCGATCTCGGAGCGTGCGCCTGCGCAGCGCAGCCGATCGGGCTGCGCTCTGTTCAGCGTCGAGCGTCTCATCGAGACGGTCGCGCAGAGCGCGCCCGAGCTGTTCAAGGTCGGGGTGGCTGAACGGATCCATCTCGCTCCCTCAGTCGCGCCAGTCTTCTTCCCTATTCAGAGCGAACTCGATAGACGGCTGTGGAGCAAGGGGGATGTGCCGAGATGTTTCGCGACACAGCGACGCGATTCGCGTCTCACCGAGACAAATCGCGTCTCACCGGATCATATTCGCGGGTTAGAGAGCGGTTTTCGCGACCTACTCGGGCGCTCCGTTACGGCCATGGCCGTCTCTGAACCGCTCAACGCCCGCCATCGTCTCACCTGAAGCAATCGTCTCCATCCCCAGTTCGAACTCCCGGCGCATCGCTTCATCGGTCGGTGCTCCGACGCCTTCGCGCAACGCACGTCGATCAGAACGAAGACAGATCTGCGGGAACGCCGCGATAGTCCTCGCGAGCGCTTCAGCTTCCTTGCGGGCGGATCCCTCGGGAACGATGCGGTTGATGAGCCCGATGTCCTTCGCTTCACGCGCAGATACCTCGCGGCCCGTCAGGATCATGTCCATTGCGTGCCCAACGCCGACTATCTGTGGTAGTCGCACCGTTCCGCCGTCAATGAGGGGCACTCCCCAACGCCGACAGAGAACGCCGAACACGCTCATCTCAGAACCGACACGCAGGTCACACCAGAGAGCCAATTCCAGGCCGCCTGCAACAGCATGGCCCTCAATCGCTGCGATAACCGGTTTTGACATGGCGAGGCGTGTCGGCCCCATAGGGCCATGACCGTCGGCTTCGAGCCTGTGCGTCTGGTCAGAACCGATGGCACGCATATCCGCGCCCGAGCAGAACGTTCCGCCACTCCCCCACAGCACACACACGGAGATCGAATCGTCGTGGTCAAGCTCTAAGAATGCGCCGTACAGCGCCTCGGCAGTACGCCCGTCAACAGCGTTCCTCACCGCAGGTCGGTCAATCACAACCGTTCCCACCGTTGCGTTTCGTTCAATCGTGACTCCCACGTGACCTCCTTTAGTCTCCACCTACGCTACCGGTCGCGCGACCATCGCGACCTACGTTCGGAGTCATCCATGGGAATCAAGTGCGGAATTGTCGGCCTGCCAAACGTTGGCAAATCGACGCTGTTCAACGCACTCACCGGCGGTTCGATCGCTGCTGAGAACTACCCGTTTACGACTATCGATCCGAACAACGGCATCGCGACGGTTCCCGACCCCCGCCTGGGCGCGATCGCAGACATCGTGCATCCCAAGAGGACCGTTCCGAACGTCGTCGAGTTCGTGGACATCGCAGGACTCGTCGCCGGCGCCTCAGAGGGAGAAGGCCTCGGCAACCGCTTCCTCAGTCACATCCGCGAGACGGACGCGATCGCCCACATCGTGCGGTGCTTCGAAGATGACAACGTGGTCCACGTCGATGGGAGGATCGATCCAGTCGAAGATATCACCACCGTCGCCACTGAGCTCGCACTCGCCGATCTCGAAACCGTGACGCGCTCCCTCGACAAGCAGAACCGCAAGGCTCGCTCGGGCGACAAGGCTGCCCAGGCGGCCGTACCGATCCTCGAACGTCTCGAACGGCACCTCTCTGACGGCCTTCCCGCCCGCACGCTCGCGTACAACGACGCCGAGCACAGCATCCTGCGGAACCTCTTTCTGTTAACGGCAAAGCCAACGCTCTACATAGCCAACGTCGCCGAGGATGGTCTGGATGACAATGCAATGGTTGACGACGTGCGCGAACTCGCAATCGGTGAGGGTTCCGGGCTCGTCGTGATTTCGGGTGCGTTGGAGGCCGAGCTGTCTGCACTCACAACCTCGGATCGCGATGAGATGCTTACCGAATATGGACTCAACGAACCTGGGCTTCACAAAGTCATCCGCGCCACATATGATCTGCTTGGGCTCCTCACCTTCTTCACCACAAGCGAGAAGGAGGCCAGGGCCTGGTCCATCCGCCGGGGGTCGAGGGCGCCTCAGGCCGCCGGTGTCATCCACACCGACTTCGAAAGGGGCTTCATCAAGGCGGAGGTCATCGGCTACGACGACTATATCGAGTTCAACGGTGAAGCCGGAACAAGGGACGCAGGCAAGCTACGGGTCGAGGGTAGGGAGTACATCGTCGCCGAGGGAGACCTGATCCGCTTCAGATTTAATGTTTAGCCAGATGCCGGATGCCGGAGAAAATCTGAGAAATGAGATCTGAGAACAGAGACGGACCTCGGTTTTCGGCTACCAGCCCTGATCCCGGGGTCTGTCCTTCGACCGATCGGGAGGGGTTTCGCGACACCTACAGAACCGATAAAAAGACCTCAGACCCTCGACCGTTATGCCGATAATACCGGGGGAGGCACAACGAACACGAAAAAGACTGGTCAAGCAACGAAGGAGGCGTGATGTTCGGGGTGAAACAGCGGCACCGTGATCGGACCACCGCGATCCGACAGAGGCCGAGGTGACCGTATCTGCACGGGTGGGGATCCGTTCGAAGCTGACAATCATGGTTTTGGGCCCGGTCATTGTCCTGCTTGCGGTCCTGTTTACTCAGATCTCAGGTCGGATAAGTGTGCTCTACGACGTGCATGAACTGTGGGAGTTGATCCCGATCGTCAAGCAAACGAGCGACCTGGTGCACGAGATCCAGACAGAACGTGGGCTCAGCGCACGCTTTCTAAGTTCAGGAGGAACCGATTTCGGAGACCAACTGGAGGAGCAGTACCTCCGAACGGACGAGAGCGCTGCGCTCCTGACAAAATCGCTCCTGCACGCCGTGCAAGACGGCGAGCAGTTCCTGGAGCCTCTGGAACTCCATGACGGCACTCCGTTGCTTCAAGCCTCCAATCCGCTCGATATCTTTCCCAATCTCGAGAATCTGGACGCGCATCGGGCGAATGTCCGCGGCCTCGACTCGGACGAGCTGGATAGCCTGATCTTCTACTCCTCTGTCAACGAGGGGTTACTGAAACTGGTACCCGAGCTCACGCGATGGTCTCCCGACGCTGAAATCGTCAGCCTGATCTGGGCGTACAATTCCCTGGCCAAAGCAACGGAGTCAGCCGGCTTGGAGCGAGCGGTTCTCGGCCACGCCATTGCCGCCGGGCGCCTCTCGCGAGATGGGCTTGCGCGTCTCTCCCGCCTGATCGGTTCTCAGAATGCACACCTCGACGTGTTTCTGCATCATGCGACTCCCGAACTCCGAGAGCTCTACCAAGAGAAGCTCAGCTACCCGCCCACGCCAGGGGGGCTGCTACAGAACCATGCCTCATCAAACATCATCGCGTTCCGGGAGACTGCTCTCTCCGACAATCTCTCGGATCTCAACGCTCGAGAATGGTGGATGACGGCAACGCTCCGGATAGATGCTCTCGACGACCTCGAGACTCTGTTGCTCGAAGATATCGTGGCTAAGAACTTACTGCTTCGCACCGCTGCCCGGGTAAACCTGGCCCAGTTCGTCATGATCGGCCTGCTCGCCCTCGTGGGCCTCGTGGTCGCATGGGCTCTGGGAGGACAGCTTGCCAGACGTGCCCGTTCACTCACCGTAGTGGCAACTGCAATTTCTAACGGTGACCTCGACCAGCGCGCAGACCCCGGCGGTCGCGACGAGTTCGGCATCCTCGGAAGAGCATTCAACGACATGGCCGATCATCTCACGAAATTAATCTCCGGCAGGGATCAGTTCATTGCAACCGTATCCCACGAGCTTCGGACGCCCCTGACGACGCTCGTGGGCTACTCCGAACTGCTACGAGACGAGGTATCGGGCTTCTCCGCAGAAGAGCGAGTCGAGATGGTCGGCGCCATCGCCCGAGAGGCTTCCGAACTCGACAGCCTCATCCAAGACCTGCTCGTCGCCACACGTTCAGCGGATGGGAGCCTGGTGGTGGTCGAGGTACCTGTCAACCTGAAAGCACAAGCGACCCAGGTGATCGAATCCTTGGAGTCCGAGCAGTCGACCGGCATCACCCTCGTCGGAAAATCCGCTCAGGCAACGGGGGACCCGATGCGCGTCCGCCAGATCCTACGTAACCTGATCTCGAACGCGATCAAGTACGGCGGATCGCATATCGAAGTCAGAATCCACGACAAACAGAAAGTCAGCGTCCTCGTGACAGATGACGGGCAGGGCATCGACGCCGAGGGATTGGACCTCATCTTCGAACCGTACGAAACCCTTCGCAACGCCGGGGCGATCCCGGGCTCGATGGGCTTGGGACTCGCGGTGTCAAGGACTCTCGCCCGATTGATGGGCGGGGAGCTCACCTACCGATACGAAGGCGGAGAGTGCCTGTTCGAACTGACGCTCCCTGCCTGGAGATCGGTCGATCCCGAGGTCGAGTCCGCCTCGGTCGCACGCTCTCCCGAGAGCAGCGAGGCTCTCCACGATCGGCGAACGCCTCACGACGCACAACAGAGAGTTGTTGATCGTTAGATAGTGCCCTGTCCAGTATCCGTTGCACTGCGCGAAACGAAACAAGTTATCGTCGCTGTGCGAGGAAGTGGCGGATCATCGAAGACACCGTTCCAATAGCGCCGGTATTGATGCCTTCGGGGATGATGATATCTGCATACCGCTTCGACGGCTCAACAAACTGATGATGCATCGGACGGACCGTCTTTTCGTACTGGGCGAGCACCGACTCCACCGAGCGTCCCCGTTCGACAATGTCACGCTGGATTCTGCGCATCAGGCGAACATCCGGTTCGGTGTCGATGTACACGCGAACATCGAAGCAGTCACGTAGATCCGGGTCCGCAAGAAGCAGAATGCCCTCCACGATCACCGCAGGCTCGGGCGCAATCAGGAGTGTCTCATCCGTGCGCGTGTGGGTCTCGAAGTCGTATATGGGCCGCTCGATCGCCTGACCGTTCCGCAAAGCCTGGAGGTGTTCGACGAGCAACTCGAGTTCGATCGAGTCAGGATGGTCGTAGTTGATCTTCAGGCGATCCTCAAACGCAAGATGCGCCTGATCGCGGTAATACGCGTCCTGTTGGAGATAGACGACTTTGTCGCGGCCGACCAGATCGACCACAGAACGAGCAATCGTCGTCTTGCCGGAACCGGAGCCTCCCGCAATGGCGACGAAGAGCGGGCGCTTCTCCCCCGCGGCCGGTCCGAACTGGTGCTCCGCGACGAACTCAGAAATATCAATCGTCATGACCGCGAACGCTAGTCATGCCTGACATCTTGTAGCTACCAGGGTGCCCTGAGCGTCACGTCGCCGCTGAGCGACTTCACCGTGAGCGATATCCTGCGCGTCTTCTCCACGTTCGAAGGCTTGATCCGATTGCGCAATTCCCCGGACATCGTGGTGATCTTTGCACCGACGACCATGCCGGGACCGAGTCCGATGGTCGCGTCGCCGCTCATCGTGGTGACGTTGAGCTCCGGTCCGCTGAATTCGTGGATCTTCAGATCACCCGAAGCTGACTTGATTCGTGCAGTGCCGGTAACCAGGCCAAGGTGGATTGAACCCGATGCTGTATTGACGGAGATGTCGCCCACCTCCTGGACGCGAACGTCGCCGCTGGCGGACGCTATCCCAGCATCACGCACCTTCTCCCGAATCGTCACGTCCCCGGCGGCCACCTTCACTCGCACATCGTCAACAGAGTCATCAATGCGCACATCCCCCGCCCCAGCATGCACATCCACCAACGACAGCGGGATCCGCACGATCACGTCACCCGATCCAAGATTGACGCGAAGCGATCCTCCGGGCGGCGCGAATATCGATACATCCATCGCCCTGGAGAACCATCGTCGCGATTGGGATCGAGACCGTATGGACACCGAATCGCGCGTCGCTTCAACCGATGCCTCTTGAACAATCTCGGTGTCGCCCGAGAGCAGCACGGTCACGGTATCTCCGTCAGACGGTCGAATAATCACATCGCCTGATCGGATTCTCACGTCAATGCGGGGCGGTCCAATGACTTCGAATGTGTGCTCGCGGTCGCTCATGTCTCGATGGTTCCTTCAAATGTCGATCGAGATGACCGCTTCAGCACTTCTGCAGATCCAGCGAGCGCCTTCACAACGAACGTATTGACTGAGTCTCCGAGTTCGGACGCTGCGGCTTCGAGATCATCCTTGAGATTTTCGGGGAGACGAACGGTCATCCGGGCATCGAGATCCTCGGTATTGATTGCCACAGAATCCCCAGTTCGTCTCACGACAAGGGTCGGCTCTCCATCGCTCAACACGACATCAACCGTGTTGTCCGGAAGCTGAGCCGCGACCTCGGCGGCAGCCTGCTCGGCGAGGGCGGAAGCGGCCTGACGCAGCGCCGGCTCAAGTGCAATGAGCACAGCCTCTCCCGCTGCAGCCAACGCAGGGTCATCGCCCGCGATCGCAAGCTGCCCCTCAACACTGCGTCGAAATTGCTGGACAACGCTCTCAACGTCCATTTCAATCTCCAATCGTTGGACTTCACCGGTTAGTGTCTTGACAGTCAGCTCGGATCAGCCGCATGAGTCGATTACCTTCGCCGACCAACGAGCTGTACCGCCCTTCGTGGATTGCCTTGATGCTCTCGGGACTGTTGTACCACAACATAGCGCCTCCTCAGTCACTGTGATGTCGTTCTGACATTGTCATCATGTCACACTGATGGCACATTGTCAACCACCTTTTCGCGTCACATGTCGCTATCATGAAATCACTTCCACACCGGGGAGCTCGGAACGGCCGGGCTGAGAGGGTGGCGATGCACCGCACTGCCACCGACCCGCAGAACCTGAGCTGGATAATGCCAGCGGAGGGAGGAGTGGCGTGACCACATCGAAGACCCGGGGAGTCGTCATCACCGGCGGCCACCTCAACACCGAACCGGACGTCGGCGTCGACGACTTCGTGATCGTCGCCGATTCCGGCTATGACCATGCCATGGCGCGGTCGATCTCCGTCGACCTGCTCATCGGCGACCTTGACTCAATCTCCGACACAGGCCTCAGCCACGCCAGGAACTCGGGTGTCGAGATCGAAGCGCACTCAGCACAGAAAGCCCAGACGGATCTCGAGCTCGCCGTTAGCGCCGCGGTCACCAGGGGCGCAGACTCGATCGACATCTACGGCGGCGAAGGAGGGAGGCTCGATCACCTGTTGAGCGCCGCTCTCTCACTAACGAATCCCGCCTGGCGCGACGTGCGAATCGCATGGCACACATCGAGTGGGGTCGTGCGGGTCGTCACACCGAGCCAACCCCTCTCAGTGACCGTCACTGTGGGGCAGACTGTGACCCTCCTCCCCGTCGGAGACGCGCACAGCGTCACAACCTCGGGTTTGCGTTGGCCCCTCATGGACGAATCCCTGACCCGAGGCGTCTCAAGGGGCGTAAGCAACAAGGCGATCACGAATGAGGTATCGATCGAGGTCGGCCGAGGCACCGTACTCGTGATCATAGAAGGAGAAGAATTCTGATGAACCCGAAGAACCGAAGGATCCTGCGACTTGGCATGGCGCTGGTTGCAACAGCTCTCATCGCTAGCGGCTGCGCATCCGACGCGAAGCCGAAAGAGATCACGCTCCTCACCCACGATTCGTTCGCTCTCAGCGAGGGAGTGCTCGAAGAGTTCACAGAAAAGACCGGCGTCAAGGTCAACGTCCAAATGTCCCGTGACGCGGGAACAATGCTCAACCAGGCGATCCTGACCATGGACAACCCGATCGCTGACGTCATCTACGGCGTAGACAACACGTTCCTATCCCGCGCCGTCAACGCCGGTCTGTTCGTCCCGTATACGGCGGTCGGGATCGACACGGTCAACATCCTTCTCCGTGTCGAACATGATGCTGCAACGCCGATCAACTTCGGTGACGTATGCATCAATTACGACATCGAAGGCCTCGCCGAGCTCGGCGTTCCGCCCCCCGCAACGCTCGACGACCTGCTCCTGCCACAGTACGAGGGGTTGCTGGTCGTCCAGGATCCGGCAACGTCATCCCCTGGTCTCGCTTTCCTGATGGCCACGATCGCCGCGTACCCTGACGGGGCTGAGTACGACTGGCAGGCCTACTGGACGGACCTGTTCGCCAACGGCGTCGTGGTCGCGTCTGACTGGTCCGACGCCTACTACACGAGGTTCAGCCGTTCGGGAGGCGCTCAACCTCTCGTCGTGTCGTACGCATCTTCGCCGCCCGCAGAGGTGTTCTTCGGGGGCCTTTCGGAGGCGCCTACCGGAGTCATGACTGAAGGCTGCTTTAGGCAGATCGAGTACGCCGGCATCCTGGCGGGTACAGAGCATGAATCGACGGCGAGGCTATTCATCGACTTCCTGCTCTCGAAGACGGTGCAGGAGGACATCCCCCTCAACATGTTCGTGTTCCCTGCCAACACCGAGGCTGTGCTGCCACAGGTCTTCGTCGACTTCACGACGCTCCCCGAATCTCCTGCCGTCATGGCGCCCGGCACGATCCACGAGAACCGCGAGCGATGGATCCAAGAGTGGACAGCGATCGCTCGCTCGTAGCGCGGAGCCCTCTCGGCCGTAAAGGAACGGCAGCGATCATTGCCGTTCCGACGGTGTTCCTCACGTACTTCTTTCTGTACCCGGTAGTTGTGATCACCGTGCGGGGGTTGACACCCGCCGGCGTGTTCGACCCGTCCATTTTCCTCGACGTGTTCACAGATCCAACCCTTCAAGGGGTTGCCGCCTTCACGGTCTGGCAGGCGGTCCTGTCCACCCTCCTGACGCTGGTCGCGGGACTCCCCGCCGCATGGGTGTTCGCCCGGTTCGATTTCCCCGGCAAGGCGGCAATGCGTGCAGCCACACTCGTGCCGTTCGTGCTTCCGACACTCGTCGTCGGCACAGCGTTCCTCGTCCTCATCGGGCCGCGAGGCGTCACGGGAGTGGACCTCACGGGAACCCTTGCGATCATCCTGATCGCACACGTCTTCTACAACTACGCCATCGTGGTGCGAGGTGTGGGCGCCTACTGGGAACGCATCGACCCATCAATCGAGGACGCGGCTCGGAGCCTCGGAGCATCACGTGTGCGCGCCTTTCTCACCGTGACTCTCCCGCTCCTTCGGCCTGCTATTGCGTCAACGAGCGCTCTCGTCTTCCTGTTCTCCTTCACCTCGTTCGGAGTTGTTCTCCTGCTCGGAGGCTTCACGCACTCGACGATCGAGGTCGAGATCTGGAGGCAGACAACCGCGTACCTCAGACTCGATGTCGCCTCCACCCTCGCCGTTCTTCAGCTCATCGGGGTCGGTGCGATCCTGATCCTGTACGGGAGGTACCAACGGCGAACCACAGTCCAATTCGCTCACCGGGCAGCGCTCCCACCGCGCCCGATCACCGCCTCTGACCGGCTTGCTGTGTGGGGGATCCTCGGTGTGTCCGGCGTCCTCGTCGGAACGCCGCTTCTGATTCTCATCGCACGATCATTGGTCGGCCCCGACGGAAGCATCGGTTTCGTGAACTACATCAATCTCGTCGATCTCCCCGGCAGAAGCGCGGCTTTCGTTGCGCCGTCAGAAGCCATCGCCAACTCGCTCGGATTTGCGCTCGTGGCGATGCTCATTGCTGTCGTGATCGGGGTGTTGGCCAGTGCAGGATTGTCGTACTCTCGCAGAAGAGTCGCCAGAACGTTCGATGTGTTCGTGATGCTGCCTCTGGGCACCTCGGCCGTGACGATCGGGTTCGGCTTCCTCGTCGCGCTTGGCCGGCCCGTCGACCTCCGGACATCGCTGATCCTCATACCGATAGCCCACGCGTTGGTTGCCATACCGTTCGTGGTGCGAACCACGAGTCCGTCGATGGGCGCAGTCCAGCATCATCTTCGTGAAGCTGCCGCCATCCTCGGAGCGAAGCCGGCGATGGCGTGGTGGACGATCGATCTGCGACTGGTGTCACGTTCGATTCTCGTTGCTGCGGCGTTCGCGTTTGCTATCTCCATGGGTGAATTCGGTGCAACGTCCTTCATCACACGCCCCGACACACCGACCATCCCCATAGCCATCTTCCGCCTCCTAGGCCGCCCAGGGTCGGCGCCTTTCGGGGCTGCGGTGTCCATGAGCGTTGTTCTGATGTTCATCACAGGGATCGCCGTGTTCATCATCGATTCGCTACGAACGCCGAAGGCGGGGGAACTGTGAGCCTCAACCTCGCAAATATCTCTGTGAGCTACCCCGACACTGATGCGGTCAAAGACGTCACCCTTGAAGTGAAGAGCGGCGAGCGCTTCGCGATCATGGGTCCGTCCGGGTCAGGGAAGAGCACCCTACTGCGCGCCATCGCGGGCCTCGCTGTAATGCAATCGGGATCGGTGCACATCAACGGCGCGGACATGACAGGGGTTCCGGCGCACCAACGACCGGTGGGGCTGATGTTCCAGGACTATGCGCTGTTCCCACACATGGCCGTTCTCGAAAACGTGGCATATGGGCTTCGCATGAACGGCGTGCCGAAGACCGAGCGCAATGAACGCGCCGCAAAGTTGCTTGAACTCGTCGGACTTGCTGGCTTCGCCGAACGGAGAACGACCACGTTGAGCGGCGGAGAACAGCAGCGGGTCGCCCTCGCGAGGACCCTCGCCCCCTCACCGGCGGTTGTGTTGCTCGACGAGCCTCTCGGCTCACTCGACATCTCTCTCAAGGAGTCTCTCCTAGCCGAGACCCGGTCGATCCTGGAAGCTGTTGGAGCTACGAGCGTGTACGTCACCCACGACCGGGCCGAAGCATTCGCTTTCTGTGACAGGATGGCGATCCTGGACAAAGGAGAGGTCGTGCGTGTTGGGACGCCCGACGAGATATGGCGTGACCCGCAGTCAGCCTTCGTCGCACGATCGATCGGCCAGTCCAACCTCGTGCCCCACAGCATGATAAGCGACGGTGGGGCCGGACTTGTGTTCGTGCCCCTCGAAGCCGTTACCATGAGCCCGAGCGGCAGGTTCAGCGCACCGGTGACAACGTCCCGATTCGAGGACGGAAGCAACATCGTGGCGGTCGCCTTCGGCGTTGAAGGATCCTCGCTCGAGATGCGCGCCCCACTCGCCGCGACGCCTGGCGTCGAGGTGCGCTTCGACATCGAGGTTGACGCGCTGATCGTCGTTTCAGCTAACGAGGTCTGACGTCCTTACGATCTTGCCGAAGTTCGCCTCGATCGAGAGTTGGCTGTAGCGCGAGATCTCCCGGGCACGGTAGACCTTCTTCGTCTCGGTCACGATATCGAAGGTGTGGGTGGCGTCTTCGACGAAAAGCACCTCATATCCGAGATCCGACGCCATCCGGGCCGTTGTCTCGCAGCACAGGTTCGTCTGGATTCCGCAGATCGCCACTCCCGTGACCTCGTGGCGCCTCAACCACGCGTCAAGATCCGGACTGCCGTTGAACGCGGAGTGCACATCCTTGACGACGAGCAAATCGGGCTTCCCCGACACAACGTCTTTGAATTCGTTCCCCTTGCCGGTCGCGACGAGGGGCGACGAGGGGATCTTCGAGTCGTGGCGAACAAAGACGATCGGCCAATCCTGGTCACGCCACGCGTCGATCAATAAGCCGATGTTCGACTCACAATCCGGGTTATTCCGGGGACCCCAGTACGAGACGTCGTCAAATCCCTTCTGCACGTCAACGACGATAAGCGCCGTGCTGCCGTTCCAATCGATCACATGTTCCCCTGATCTGTTATGTCCGCCCAGCTTGCTCCACTCGCAGCGATCAAGCGTTCAAGCGCGACCGGGTACACCGTGTCGGGAGTGCCGCCCGCTGTCCAGACCCAACGATAGCGGGCCAAAGCGTGATCTGCGACCACCTTTAAGGACTCAGGCAATCCGATGCTCGGCGTGCCCCCCGCCACATAACCGGTGGTCTCCCTCACCACGTCGCGTGGAGCGATACGAGCGACTTCTGCGTCAAGGTGTCGGGCGAGCTTGCCTTCATTGATCCGACGATCGCCGGAGCAGATCGCGAGCACCGGCTCTCCGTCAACCTCAAAGAGGATGCTCTTCGCTATCTCCCCGATCTCAGCGCCCACGGCTGTAGCAGCCTCCTGCGAGGTCTTCGTGCCTTCAGGAAAGCGATGGATGTTTGGAGCAACACCTCCCTCGACAGCCTGATCCACCACTCGGGCCGACGCGTCCGAAATGGGATCGCCGACCCGCTGGATACGAGACTCCGTAACCACCCAGGAGATCCGCTGATCGTGAGGCTCCGTCGGGAGATCATCGACGAGGAGATCGTCAACGGTGATTCCGACCCGAATGACGCCTCGCGGAAGTCGCCTCAACAACCCGTCGTAGTACCCCGCTCCACGCCCGAGACGATGCCCGGACCGGTCGAACGCGAACCCGGGCACCAATACAACGTCGATCTCATCGAGTGCTACCGCAGGTGTGTCTTCAGTTGGTTGTTCGAATCCGAGGGGGTGCCGCTCCAGGTTCTCCACGTCGTATTCGTGAACAGTCAGCCAGCCTTCCCGAGGCGTACGCGTGACGGCTATGCGGCAACGGCTCAAATCGTGAACCCTGCTGAGATCGATCTCGTCCGGCATCGCGAGGTAGGAGAGGACGGTCCCGTACAGGGGAGGCCAACCAGCCAGGGCCAGCGTTACATCCTCTGACTTCGCTGCTCGATCTACTTCGCGCGCCCATACCCGCCACTCTGCCTTCGAGTTCTGCGCGTCCACAAGGGTCACACTAGACCAGTCTCCAACCCAGAGGGACGCAGTCGTACTACGTTTTCTCCATGGAAACCCGGGACGACGGACAACCGGTTCGTCCGATTCCGATCGAGGATCGAGGCGGGGAGCAGACTTCCGACGGTCGCGCACCGCGCGCCGAACGCGGTCTTCGACCACAGCGACCCTGGCTACCTCTTCTGGTTTCGGGGGCCGCTCTCATCGGATTGATCGGATCGGTTGTGTTCGTCGGAGCGGTCGAGTTTCAGGACGCACGCGCCACCGATCCGCGGGATTTCACCATCGCCGCCAGCGACGGCGACGCCACACCGCCCGCCACACTCCCTCCCATGCTCGAGGAGAGCATTCCAGGGATTTCCGACAGGCTGACGCTCATCACGGCGGAAGATCACGCTCTGTGGATCCTGGTTTGGGATCCCTCCTTCCGCCTTCCTGAGATGCAACGGTTCAACGCTCGACGATCGACAGCATGGCCGTTCGCCTCGTTTGACACAAGCGGCCGTCTCGTCGCGGTTACCGGCCTCGAAGTTCGAGAGGAAGAGGCGCCTTCGGTGCAAGACACTCCATCCCTCTGGATAGCGTCACCAAACGAAGTCGAGAGAGCGTATCGAATCTCCCGCGTCTCGTCGGCGCAATGGCACGCGACCGATGTCGCCAGAATCTCGTACGTCCGGGAGCTCAACTCGTCATTCACGCTGGTGATCGCCGACGTCGACCCGCTGACGAAGCTTCCGACAACATCAGACCTCATTACGGTTTTCGACGTTCTTCCTCACATTGTTCGCTGGGACCGCGACGGCTTCGTCCTCCAGATCGGTGAGCAGACCGTCGCACTCGACTCCGCCGGGGCGCTGCTCTGGTCAGCCGATGGCCGCGCGACCACAGCATCGCCGGATTTCGTACCTCAACTGCGTCGAACAGGTGAACATCCGGGTTGGTATCTCCTTGATCGCCTGACCGGAGATGCTGAATCGTTCGATACATTCGGAATCGACGCGTCGGAGGATTCAACACAGATCGTTGCTTCGTCGAGCAACAACATC
This sequence comes from Actinomycetota bacterium, assembly GCA_030125685.1. Lineage (GTDB taxonomy): Bacteria > Actinomycetota > Acidimicrobiia > Spongiisociales > UBA5794 > B3-G11. The sequence goes on along the minus strand of JASJYA010000008.1, from coordinate 729 downwards.
TTCGCTGCTGTCACCCGTCGTTTCGACAGGACGACGGTCGCGGTCATCGGCTCTGACCTAATCGCTCCGCGGATCATCCAGGTCCCGGGTGATCCAACCCCGTTTCGGTTCACCTCTGATGCTGCGTTCCTCATCCTCAGAACCGCAGACGGGAACGATCTGCTTTTCCTTGGCTGGCGCTCAGGGGGAACCCACCGCTTCGACGTACCGGCCGGACACTACGTGCTCGCAATTAACCTCGGATAGCTTGCTCTTCGGATTGAAGCGGGGTGTGGTGAAGAGTTCGGAGGTGAGTGTGGAGAGTCAGATGTAGTACGTATTGACGTAGTACGTAGTACGACTTCTGCGCCGGTGAGATGGCAGGTGGGGAATCGGCGATGCATCGTTTCATGCAATTCCTTCGACCGAAATGGAATCAGGATCCGCGCGGCACTCGTGCCACGCGTTGGCTTCCTGTCGTACTACGTCATACGTACTTCGTACTACTGCCTGCCACGTACCCAGACCGAACCGACCCCTCTCATTTCCGAGGTGCTGGATAGCTTCGTCACATCCGCCGGCGCAGCTCCTGAGCGAGGTTCCCTCTCTGCTCGACCTCGATGTCGTCGAGGTCGAGCCACCCGGCGAACGTGGTGAGTTCCTGGGCCAGAGCCCCGCCGACGCGGGCTGAGTCAACGCCATCCTCACGCCAGGCCGATCGCACGAGCAGCACCTTGTTCTTCCGGTCGG
>JASJYA010000051.1 GCA_030125685.1 Actinomycetota bacterium | reverse complement strand
CCCGCAAAGAGCGGGAGAGAGAAGAACCGTGCCTCCTGGTCGGCCTACGTACTACGTGCCTCACTCCTCAGGCAGTCGCGTCGGCTGTCTCCTGCTCGGCGATCTCGGCGCGGACGCCGTCCATGTCGAGTGCTTCGATCTGGCCGATCAGGTCGCGTAGGCCTTCTTCAGGCAGGGCGCCCGGCTGGGAGAAGATGCTGATCTGGTCGCGGAAGACGACGAGCGTCGGGATCGAGCGAATCTGGAATTGTGCGGCGAGCTGCTGATGCGCCTCCGTGTCGACCTTGGCGAAGAGGATGTTGGGGTACTCCTCGGACACCTTCTCGTAGGTCGGGGCGAAAGCCCTGCACGGTCCGCACCACTCCGCCCAGAAGTCGATGAGGACGATGTCGTTCTCATCGATCGTGGACTGGAGCGTTTCGAGGTTGAGATCTACTGTCGCCATGAGTGGTGGTCTCCCTTTTCGTGATCAGTGGTCCGGTATAGTAGCAGGAAGTTCAACTACCCCGGGGGGTATATTATTCCGACGAGGACCACTCCCTTCCTTTGGGCCTGCCCGCCGTCGTACACTCCCTGAGATGTCCGGTTCCACAACGCTCGTCGACCTTGAGAAGGTCTCTGTTCGCGCTGGCGCAGTCCGCATTCTCGAGGATGTGTCGCTCACCGTCCATCCCGGTGACGCGGTAGGCGTCTTCGGGGCGAACGGTGCAGGCAAGACAACGCTGCTTCGTCTCATCGCGACACTGCAACCGCCCGCGGGTGGCCGTTGTTCCGTTTTTGGAGCAGACATGTACGCCGCGGACCGCTTCGACATCCGGCGCCGAATAGGCTATATCGGGCACACGCCGGGCCTGTATCCCGAGCTCACCCTCCTTGAGAACCTCGCTTTCGTCGCTGACGCACACGGGCTCCCCGAGTCTGAGGCCAGGCGTGCACTCGAACTTGTCGGGCTCTCCGGCGCAGCCGACCGGCGTACTGACCACTCCAGCCACGGGATGCAGCGACGCACCGAATTCGCGAGAGTTCTCATGACCGGGCCGGACCTGCTGCTGCTCGATGAACCGCATTCAGCTCTCGACGCCGACGCGGTCGACCTGGTAGATGAGCTCGTCCACAGAACTGTCGAAAGAGGAGGGGCAGCGGTGCTTGTCTCCCACGACAGGGACCGCGTGAACAGTCTCGCAACGAGGACGCACGAGATCAAGGATGGGACGCTGCTGTGACCGATGCCGGCGCTACCCCCGGTTTCTTCGCCCAGGTGATGACGATCGTGAGACGCGATCTCCTCAGGGAGAGGCGATCTGGAGAAGTACTGTGGGTGACGCTCCCCTTCGGCGCTATCGCTCTGCTGCTCGTCCCCCTCGCGATCGGTACGGACGCGCCGACACTTCAGAGGATCGGCCCGGGGATGTTCTGGGTCATCGTGATGCTCTTCGGCGTGCTCATCGCCATCCGACAGACCAGTGCGGAGACTCAGGCGCAGCGCGACATGGTCGCCCTGACCGGCCTCGATCCTGCTGCGATCTTTGTGGGCAGGTCAACGGCGAGCTTCCTGCTCCTTGTTGTGTTCCAGACGGTCCTCGGGGCCGTCACGATCGTGCTCTACAACGTTACTCCCACGGGATGGGCGGTTCTGCCGGTTGTGCTCCTCTTGGCGGCTTCCGGCCTCGCGCTTCTCGGGACGCTCGCCGCGAGCATCGTGTCGACCGGACGCTCCGCCACCGCGCTCGTTCCTCTTCTCGTTGCCCCGCTCTCGGTTCCCCTCCTTCTCGGCGCAACTCAGGCGCTGGAAGCGATACGCCTTGGCAGGAGTAGCCTTGTCTGGGTGCTGCTGATGGCCACTGTCGGGCTGCTGCTCGCAGTCGCAGGCATTCTCTCGGCTCGCCCCCTACAGGAGACGGCATGACATCCACCCAACATCGCACGACTGTCTGGCCGTGGATCGTGATGGCGGTCGCCGGACTCCACACGTTCGTGGCGTCGATGACGGTCTCCCCTGACGTTGTCCAGGGCCAGCTCTCGCGGATCATGTACGTTCATGTGCCTGCGGCGTGGCTCGCATACCTTGCCTTCGGCGTCACGATGTTCGCCTCCGCGATGTATCTGTGGAAGAAGGACTTCAGGTGGGATCGGCGGGCACTCGCCTCAGCCGAGATCGGAGTTTTGTTCACCGCTCTGGCCATTGGTCTCGGAATGATCTGGGCAAAACCGACCTGGGGTGTGTGGTGGACATGGGACGCCCGTCTCACGCTCACCTCGATCATGTTCTTCGTATATCTCGGGTACCTGGCGTTGCGGCGCACGACTGACAACCTCGATGTCAGGGCGGCGCGGTCAGCGATTTTCGGAGTGCTCGCCGTTGTCCAGGTGCCGCTCGTGCACTTCTCGGTTATCTGGTGGAGAACCCTCCACCAGCCCCCGACCCTCCTGAATCCTGAGGGCCCTGCAATGGATACGGCGATGGTTATCACGCTCCTCATCGCTGTTGCAAGCTTCACCGTGATCTATGTGGCCATGATGTTCAAGCGAATCGAACTTGCGCGCCTCGAAGACGAAGTTCTTGTTGCAGACCAGACCAGCTCCGGGCCTGTCGCAGGGCAGGCTGTCACGGCGCCCGGCCTCACGAAGGGTTCCTGATGGAGTACGCAAACGAGTGGAACTGGGTTCTCCTGGCCTACGGGGTTACCTACTTCGCGCTCGTCGTGTACGCGTCCTCGATCGCGCTGCGGATTTCTCGTGCACGTAAGAGGCTTGGTGGCCCTTCGTGAAGCGGTATGCCAAGTTCGTGATCCCCGCGGTAGCGATTGTCGGTGTTCTCGTAGTGCTCATGGTCAATCTCTCTTCGGCGCTCGTGTACTACAACACTCCCGCCGAGGTGCAGGCCCGCGAGCCAGGGCAGTCCCGTCTCCGCCTTGCAGGCCAGGTCGTCGCCGGAAGCGTCATCGAGGCGGACACAACCGTCGTGTTCTCTGTCCAGGACTGCGACATTGCGGTCTCGGTGGTTCACACAGGTACGCCGCCTCAGCTCTTCAGCGAGGGCATTGGCGTCGTCGTCGAAGGTTCCTGGAACGGTGAGGAATTCGTGTCAGACACGATGCTCGTCATGCACGACGAGCAGTATCGGGCAGACGCCGAGGACTACGACAAAGACCTCCATACCTGCTCCGAATCGTGATAGCGCTCGCAGGATACGCAGCGATCTTCGTCGCCCTCGGGGCGGCGGTCAGCATTGTCGTACAAGGTATCCGAAACTCCGAGAGCGGGAACAAGGAAGCGCTTAGGCGGCCGGTGCTCATATTCGCTGTTGCAACCGCGGCGGCGTTCGTGATTCTCGAGATCGCCGTTCTCACCCACGACTTCTCCATTGCCTATGTAGCGAACAACACGTCGACCACGACACCGTTCATTTTCCTGTTCGCCGCAGCATGGGCGGCTCTCGAGGGTTCAATCGTGCTCTGGGGCCTTCTGCTCGCAGTGTTCACCTATCTCGCGTGGAGGTCGTTGAGCCCACAAGACGGCCTTGGGGTACTCGCCCTTGCGGTGATGGGCGCGGTGTCGGTCTTCTGGTTCGGCCTGATGGCCACCGCAGCGAATCCGTTCGCCGTATGTACCGAGGTGACTAACGGCTTCTGCAGCGCGTCGACCTGGTGGCCGTTCGCTGCAAGTGTTGCGCCTCTTGATGGGATCGGGCCGAACGCGTTGCTTCAGAATCACATCCTCATGGCTGTCCATCCACCAATGCTGTACGTCGGCTTCGTCGGATTCACCGTGCCGTTCAGCTTCGCGATTGCAGCGCTCTGGAGGCGCGACAGCGGGCGAGCGTGGCTCGACCGCACGCACCGGTGGTCGCTCGTATCGTGGGCGTTCCTCGCGCTCGGCATACTGCTCGGCGGCTGGTGGTCATACGAGGTGCTCGGATGGGGTGGCTACTGGGCGTGGGATCCCGTCGAGAACGCCGCCCTTCTCCCGCTTCTCACCGCAACAGCGTTCATCCACTCTGCAATCGTGCAACGGAAGCGAGGAATGCTCCAGTCGTGGAACTTCATCCTCGTCATCACCACGTTCGCCCTCACGATCTTCGGCACGTTCCTCACCCGATCCGGGGTCATTGCATCTGTGCACGCCTTCTCCCAGTCCATGGTCGGGCCGTGGCTGCTGATATTGCTCGCCGTGATCGTCATCGGATCCCTGACCCTTTTTGCGTTCCGGGCACGAGATATCGCGCAAGCACCGAGACTGGACTCTCTGTCGTCGCGAGAGGGATACATCCTCGGCAACAACCTGATCCTCACCGTCTTTGCATTCACCGTCTTTTTCGGCACGATGTTTCCCGTCATCGTGCAGGCGATGTCTGGCGACGAGGTCGCGGTTGGGAGGCCATTCTTCGACCGTGCTGCCATCCCGCTCGCTCTCTTGCTGCTCCTCGTGCTCGGCATTGGACTGGTTGCGCCCTGGCGGGTCGCGTCAGCCACGGTCCTGTGGAAGCGACTCCGCGCAGCAGTCGCCACCGGACTCGTCGGCGGCGCGATCGCTGTCGGGTTGGGCGTTGACTCGGTCTCCGTCGTCCTGACCATCGTCCTTGGAATCTTCGTCATCGCTGCCGTGGCAGTCCGCTTCTTCGAGGTCAGCCACAAGAGACCAGAGGGCCTGATGCGGGGCTCGGCAAAGGTGTTCCGAAACGACCTCGGATACTGGGGAGGACAGGTGGCCCACATCGGGTTCGCACTCGTCGCGATCTCCCTCGCTACGACGAACGGCCTCGCTATCCATGACACCGTTGCGCTCTCCCCCGGTGAGACTGCGGTCGTCGATGGCTACTGCATCCAATACATCGACTCCTTTGCCCGTACAGAGCCCCACCGCCTCGTGCAGGGCGTGAGTGTGGCGGTCATGGACGAATCCTGTTCAACGACAAAGACCGTCCTGCATCCGAGGCTCAACACCTACGAGCGATCGCCCCAACCCATTGGCACGCCGGATGTCTGGACCGGCCTAGTCGACGACGTGTACATCGCCATCGCGGGAGGGTCGGCGGAGCGTATCGAGCTGAATGTGTTCATCTTTCCGCTCCAGTGGCTGCTCTGGGTTGGCGGCTTTGTAGTTGTCGCCGGCGGAGCGATCGCGCTCGGACGGAGACGCACGGGAGGCTCCCGAGAGCCGGACCATGCACAGGACGACGCACGATTGGCGGATCCGGAAATGAGACATGTCTGAGCGGCCTAGATCGGAGCGAATCAGGGGTATTCTCGCCATCGCCGTCTCGGCGCTGGCGCTCAGCGTGATCGTGTTCGGGTTTACATCCGAGCCGTCGACCGCCCCAACGGTGGAAGACCGAATCGCTACGTTGTCGGATGCCATCAAATGCCCGTTTTGTAGCGGCGAGTCGCTCGCAGACTCCCAAGCAGGCGTTGCCGCGGACTATCGGGCACTCATCGCGGAGCGTGTTGCGGCGGGCGCGAGCGACGACGAGATCATCGCGGAATTTGCGGCGAACTTTGGCGACACCTTCATCCTCGATACATCTACGTCGGTGTGGTCTGTTGCGCTCTGGATAGTTCCGATCGCAGCCCTGGCTCTCGGCGGTGGGGCATTGATCGTGATGAAGCGGGCCGCGTCCAAACGCGAGGGGGTGTGACGGTGGACCGTAACCGGGACCAGAGCGAGCTCGTGACCGAGGAACTTGAAGATCTCAGCGAGCAGGTTCGTGCCGGGGACATGGACGAGGCGACAGCGGAATCTCTGCGCGATAAGTACGTGGCGGAGCTCGATCGGTTGATGGAAGAACGCACTCTCGTGACCGAGGCTGACCAGCCACTTCGGGATTCCGGCTCGGCGGCCCCCCTACCTCGCTCCGCTCGTTTGTCCCCCCTGAAGGGGGGACGCGGCCGTGCGCTTGTGGGGACGGGGATCGTGGCTGTCGCAATAGCGATCATTGCTGTGTTTGCGGTCAACTCTCTCACCGGGCCCTCGACCGCCGGCGCGGAGGGCATCGTCGGAGATGTCATTACCGGAGAAGGGTCCGTCGACCTCTCCACCATCTCGAACGAGGAGATGGAGACCGTAGTCGCCCAGAATCCCGAGGTGATCGGCATGCGACTCGCTCTCGCTCGCCGCTATTTCGACGCAGGTGACTTCGACCTCGCGCTTGACCACTACATGATCGTTCTCAATCAGGAGCGGCACCCTGAGGCGCTCGCGAACGTCGGGTGGATGACCTACATCTCGGGGCGTCCCGACGTCGCGCTCGGGTACATCGAGGCGGCGCTGCAACGTCAGCCGGGATCCCTGACCGCGACGTGGTTCCTCGGGAACATCCAGTACACGCTCGGGAACTACGAGGACGCCGCCGAAGCGCTTACGACGATCATCGAAGCCGATGGTGTGCCCGACGACGTAAAGGACTCGGCGAGGCTGCTGATCACACAGATGGAGGAAGGATGACCGAGCCACACGCCAAGGACCGTGGATCGCGCATGGTGTGGGCCGTGATCGCAGCCGGCCTCGCGTTCTTCGTCCTTGCGGTGATGTTTGCCGGGCGCTTCGGTACCGATCCGGCCATCTCCTCGTCTCCTCTGATCAACAAGCCTGCGCCTGACTCACAGATCGCCCTGATGGACGGCTCCGGCAGCATCACCATGAGCGACTACGCGGGCGACATTCTCGTCGTGAACTTCTGGGCGTCCTGGTGTCTCTCCTGTCGCCTCGAACATCCGGCGCTATTACAGGCTGCCGAGGCATACGCCGACTTCGGCGTCACGTTCATAGCGATCAACTACCAGGACAACCCCGGCTCGGCGGAAGCGTACCTCGTCGAACTCGGTCGGAGTGCGGTCACGGTTTACACTGTCGATGAGAACTCCAGAACAGCTTTCGAGTGGGGCGTCCTTGGTCTGCCTGAAACGTTCTTCGTTGATCGCGACGGGATTGTCGTCGGCAAGGTGTCAGGGCCGGTGAGCTACGGGCTTCTGTCCCAGACGATCGATCGGATCATCCTTGGCCAGATTATCGGAGATATCGAAACCGGCGACGTGGAGAATCGATAGACCAGGCGCCAGCCGTCAGGTATCAGGCGTCAGGTCGGAATGCCGAGTACTTCGCGGGCGTGGTCGGACATCATCTCGGGTCTCCACGGGGGATCGTGGACAGTGTTGATAATCGCAAACTCGATGCCGGGAATCTCCCGTAGCTTCGACTCCGCCGTCTGGGTCAGGTACGCGCCGAGGGGGCAGATCGGGGTGGTCGTCGTCATGTCTACCTGGACCGTTTCACCGCCTACCTCGACTCTGTAGATGAGCCCTAGATCGGTGATTGGTATTCCAAGCTCGGGGTCGATGACCTGGGCGAGTGCGTCCCACGCCGCCTGCTCACGCTCATCGGTTGGATGGGATCTCTCCATGGGGCAGAGAGTATCGGGATTGGGCTTCACTCGGTCGGTGGGACGGATGCTCGCTCCGGTATCGTCGCCGCGTGACCGTCCCGAAACCAATTCGAGCTATCACAGCAGTGATTGCGCTGACCGCGTTCGTCATCGGAATCTGGATTGGTCTCACTCGCATCGGTTGGGCGTTCGGTTCGCCGCCGGCGCCGGGCACTCACGGCGCCATCATCGTCCTCGGGTTCCTCGGGACTGTCATCGGTATGGAGCGGGCCGTTGCGATGAACCGCACTTGGGCGTGGATTACACCCTTGGCGTCTGCCGGCTCAGTCATCGCGATGCTCACTGGTGCGCCATCTGAGCTTGCTGGAGCGTTACTGCTTGTCGGCGGTGTGGTTCTCGTCGGTCTATTCGGCGTTGCGTATCGGATCCAGCCCGAGGCCCACATCGTGATGATGGGCATCGGAGCAGGAGCGTGGGTGCTTGCAGCCGGAACCTGGTTGGCGGGTGGCGCGATACCCTCGCTTACTCCTTGGCTCGCCGCGTTTCTCGTCCTAACAATTGCGGGAGAGCGTCTCGAACTCGCCAGGATCATCGCTACGACAGACACCGAGAAGCGCCGATTGGCAGGCGCTGTAGCTGTCGTGCTCCTCGGTTCGGTGCTCTCGTGGGCGACGTTGGAGACCGGCGTCCGAATCGCCGGATTCGGGAATCTGCTCGTTGCTCTCTGGCTTATCCGATACGACATCGCTCGACGCACGATCCGCCTTGGCGGCGTCACGAGATATATGGCGTCGGGACTGTTGGTTGGCTATGGGTGGCTTGCCGTGTCGGGTGTGCTCTGGATCGTCTCCGGGCTCAGTCGGACCTCGGTCGCCTATGACGCTGCCCTTCACACGCTCTTCCTCGGCTTCGTCATATCAATGATCATGGCCCACGCACCGATAGTGATTCCAGCTCTCGCCGGCTTGCCTTTCCCGTTCACCCCCGCATTCTGGGCGCCACTCGCGTTCCTGCAGGTCTCGATACTGATTCGGGTCGCTGGCGGACTCGCCGGCAATTTCGAACTTCGCCGCTGGGGAGCGATGCTGAATGCGGTCGCGCTCGGGTTGTTTTTGCTGATGGTGATCGGGACCGTGATCCGGGGCCAGAGGACGAAGTACGTAGCACGTATTACGTAGTACGACTTCTGTTGTCAGTCGCCTGTCTCCCGTTACCCTTTCGGGTAACGAATAGAGAACTCCGGAGGATTCCATGGCGCCTGAAGCCGACTACCGCTTGGGTCAGGCTGTTGTCCCGAGTCACTACGATATTGAGATCGAGCCGGACCTCGACGTCGCATCATTCATCGGCACGGTCGGCATCGATGTGGAGATCCGAGAGGTCACGTCCCGGATCGTGCTCAACGCTATCGAGCTTGAATTGCACGATGCAACGGTCGTCGTCGGCGACGCCGTCTACTCGGCGGTTGTCTCCCTCGATGACGAGAGCGAGCGCGCCACGCTGACGCTCGACTCGGAGCTACCGATCGGCGCCGCCCGCATCTCGATCGGCTTCAGGGGAACCCTCAATGACGACTTGCGCGGTTTCTACCGGTCGGTCTACACGACCGATGAAGGCGTGGAAAAGACGATCGCCACGACCCAGTTCGAGGCAACGGACGCCCGCCGCGCGTTCCCATGCTGGGATCAACCCGATTTCAAGGCCACCTACACGGTGACACTGATCGTCCAAGACGGGCTCATGGCTGTCTCCAATGCTGCGGAGATAGCTCGCGAGACCCTCGAATCCGGGAACGTGAAGGTGAGCTTCGCTGAGACGATGAAGATGTCAACGTACCTCGTGGCGTTTATCGTCGGCGAGCTCGAAGCCACGGACCCGCTCGACGTCGACGGCACGCCGCTGCGGATCATCGCTCCGCCGGGCAATATGCATCTCACTCCTTTCGCCCTCGACATGGGCGCTCACGCCTTGCGGTATTTCTCGGCCTATTACGACATCCCGTATCCGGGGGACAAGCTCGACATGGTCGCGATCCCTGACTTCTCTTTCGGCGCGATGGAGAACCTCGGATGCATCACCTACCGCGAAACGGCGCTGCTGCTCGACGCTGAGAAAGCCACCCACACGGAGGCGCAGCGGGTTGCTGACGTTATTTCCCACGAGATCGCACACATGTGGTTCGGCGATCTCGTCACGATGAAGTGGTGGAACGGCATCTGGCTCAATGAGGCGTTCGCAACGTTCGCTGAGATGAAGTGCGTCGATGCGTACAAGCCGGAGTGGAAGAGGTGGCTGTCGTTCTCTGGTTTCCGGGCCATGAGCCAGGAGACCGACGCGCTCGGAGCAACTCGACCGGTCGAGCTGACCGTTGAGTCGCCCGAAGAGGCGAACGCGATGTTCGACGTCCTCACCTACCAGAAGGGCTCGTCGGTGCTGCGCATGATCGAGCAGTACCTCGGCCAGGACGTCTTTCGTGCAGGCGTCACCCGCTATCTCAAGACACACGCCTACTCGAACACAGACACACCCGACCTGTGGGCGGCGCTCGAAGCTGAATCGGGGGAACCTGTTGGCCAGATCATGGATACGTGGATCTTCCAGGGTGGATACCCACGCGTCACGGTGTCGGCGAATGGTGATCATTACACGTTGTCCCAGGAGCAATTCCGTTTCCTCGGCCAGGGGGAGAAGACATGGCTGGTGCCCCTGCTGTACCGCTCCAGCGACGGCGAAGACAGGGTCGTTCTCGGGGGAGATCCGGTGTCAATCGAAGCTGGCGAAGACCTTGTTGTGAACGCCGGGGGCGAGGGATTCTATCGGGTGAAGTACGAAGGTGACCTGGCTGAAGGCGTGGTAGCGCGTCTTGCAGACCTCGACCCGATCGAGCGCTACTCGGTCGTCTCCGACTCGTTCGCGTATGTGCTTGCGGGGGACTTGAGGGCAGATGACTTCCTGTTACTTGTGTCGAACCTCACCGATGAGGAGGAGCTCGACGTGTGGGCGGCGGTGCTGTCCGGACTCGGGGAATTGGACCGGGTCGCCTCGTCGAGTGATCGCGAGGCGATGCAGAACTTCGTGACCGGCCTCGTGTCTCAGAAGGCTGACGAACTCGGCTGGGCCGTTGGAGACGGAGAGTCAGACCGGAGGCGAGCGCTGCGCGGCTTGCTACTGAAGTCACTCGGCAATCTGGGCAACGATCGTGGGACGATCGAGATGGCGCGCACGGTTTTCGCATCCGCAGACGACGTCGATCCTGAAATTGCCGACGCTGCGCTGATGATCGTGGCCGCTAATGGAGCCGTCAGTGACTTCGACGGGTTCATCGAGTCGTCCGAGGAAGCCGACGATCCACAGAGCAAGATCAAGTACCTGCGCGCTGCGACTCAGATACCCGACACGGCCGCAGCAGAGCGGATGTTCGCCATGGTGCTTGACGGCACGATCCGGTCCCAGGACGCGTTCTGGGTTGTGGCTCTCCTGTTGGGAAACAGAGAGACAGGCGCGTTCATCTGGGAGTTGGTAATGGAGAATTGGGACGCGACCGTTGCGTCGATGCCGGTGCTCAACGTGCGGCGGATGCTCGACCTCATCCAGTACCGCTCAGAGCCCGATGTCGCCGCGTCGATCATGGAGTGGTTCGAGACCCATGAGATTCCGAGCGGCGAGAAGCACGTAGCCCAGAAAATGGAACAGCTCCAGGTTCGCGTCGCCCTCCGAGAGCGAGAGTCTTCCCGCCTCGCACAAACCCTCAAAACGTCCCCCCTTCAGGGGTACGGGCGATAGTTCTCAGTTCTCAATCCTCAGAAGCCACAGCGCCAGGTTTCCGCCGGAGACGATCTTCTCGCTCTCAACGGTCAGCCCGACGTCCGGGACCATTGCGGGGATCCCGCCGGCTCGTAGGTACGTTCGCCAGTTGCGGTAGTGATCTCGTCCCGCGACACGCTCGGCGACCGTTGAAAGAGCACGCGTCGCGCGCCCCTTCATCCGCAGTGAGCCCGCTCGGTAGTCGATGGCCAGAATCCGCCCCTTCGGGCGAACGACGCGCGCCATCTCTGCGAGAGCTGCGGCTCGTGTCTCAGGGTCGAGTTCGTGGAGAAGCAAGGATGTGAATACGAGGTCGAATGAGTCAGCGCCATATGGGAGCGCTGTTGCGTCGCCGAGGCGCAGCTCAACACGGTCGCCGAGGCGGTCGCGGGCTTGTTCGAGCATGGCTGGTGAGGCGTCGATGCCGTGGCACACAGCTCCAGTCTCAATGTAGGCGTTGAGGTGGGCGCCGGTTCCACAGCCGACATCGAGCATTGTCACCGAGTCGTCTACAGGGTGTAACCGCAGTCCGATTGCTCGAAGCGGCGCGTTCACCGGCTCGAGGATCCGGTCGTAGAACTTGGCGATCCGCCCGTACGCGTCGTGGTCGGTTCCATTCATGGTCGCATGACAATACCCGGCACGGCGCCATGCGTGCTGCTAATCTTCATCGACTGGGGGCATCTGCTGTTCAAGCTCGACGGGCGAATCAACCGGGGAAAATTCTGGCTGGGGGCCGCCGTGATCTGGG
>JASJYA010000050.1 GCA_030125685.1 Actinomycetota bacterium | reverse complement strand
CCGCGATGTAGAACACCACCCACGTCCATGCGGCATACAGCTCCCACATGTGCCCAAGGTATCCAAGCGTTGCGAGCCTGAACCCGTGGTTGCGGACGATGTTTCCCAGATGCGACCAGGAGAACCCAGATACGGCTGTCTCGAAGGGTCCGTCGGCGATAGTGAGCATCATGCCTGCCGAGGCGAGAGCAAGCCCTGAAGCGCTGAGGAGCACGATCTGCCAGTCAAGGCCGAACCCTCTCACGAGGTGCGGGAGGGCGCTCCCGACGGTGAGCGCGCCGATGAGTATGCCGAGAGCTGTTCCCCTCCCCTCGCGGAACCAGCCCGCGATCGCCTTCATCCCGCTTGGATACACCCCGGCCAGAGCGACACCCGTGACAAACCGTGCCGCCATGACGATCGGCAGATTGTCCGGTCCGACCAGGACGAGTGTGCTGTTCACCAGCGCTCCGGCCACCGCGGAGATGGCGAACAAGTATCGGGCAGGAACACGGTCAGCAAGGTTCAAGAGTGCAGACGCCAACGCTCCCACCACGAAACCGATCTGCACCGTGAGGGTCAGGAAGGGAACCTGGGCGTCGGTCATCCGCCATGCATCTTGGAGGGAGTCGGCAACCGCGGAAGCGGAGAACCAGAGCGACAAGGCGAGTAGTTGCGCGGTCGCAATGATCACGAGCGCTCTTCGTTGTCCCTCAACACGCATGCTGTTCCAAGGCGGGCACGCTCCTTCTTCTTCCCGCTTCAACCTCTGTACGCTCACGGGACATGACGACCTCGCACCAACCGAACCCGCCTGTCGCGAAATTTGGGGTGATCGGGCTTGCCGTAATGGGCCAGAATCTCGTGTTGAACCTCGCAGATCACGGCTTCGAGGTCGCTGTCTACAATAGGACGTCGGCACGCACGGATGCATTTGTCGCCGATAATCCTGAACGTTCGATTTACGGCTTTACCGATCTGGCCGCATTCGTTCAATCGATAGCGCGGCCCAGACGCGTCCTGCTCATGATCAAGGCCGGCCAGCCGGTCGACGATCAGATCGCCGATCTCCTCCCGCTGCTCGATCCGGGTGACATCATCATCGACGGCGGCAACTCGCTCTTCACCGACACTGCACGTCGCGTCGCCGAACTCCGAGACGCAGACATCCGTTTCGTCGGCGCAGGCATCTCCGGGGGTGAGGACGGGGCACGGTTCGGGCCATCGATCATGCCAGGTGGAGACTCGGAGGCGTGGCCGGTCATCGAAGACGCGTTCACAGCAATAGCCGCAGTGGCCGAGGGCGAACCGTGCTGCGCGTGGATCGGGCCTGGCGGCGCAGGTCACTTCGTCAAGATGGTGCACAACGGCATCGAGTACGGCGACATGCAGGTCATTGCGGAGGCCTACGACATCATGGTGCGCGGCCTTGGAATGGACGCAGCAGCGATGCAATCGCAGTTCGAGGCATGGAACGGAGGCAAGCTCGATTCCTACCTCATCGAGATCACGGCGGACATCCTCGGCCACATCCAAGACGACGGAACCCCGACGGTCGATGTCATTCTCGACGCAACAGGCCAGAAAGGGACGGGAGCGTGGACCGTCGTGGCATCGATGGATCTGGGGACTCCCGTATCGCTAATCGCAGAGTCCGTCTATGCACGCATGGTGTCATCGCTACTCGACGAGCGCGGCGAAGCTTCCGCTCTTCTCGGCGGCGCCACGAGCGCCATCGAGGGCGACAGGGAGCAGGTCATAGCCGATCTGCACGACGCCCTCTACGCTGCAAAGATCATCTCCTATGCCCAGGGCTTCATGCTGCTGCGCTCCGCGAGTGACGAGTTCGGCTGGGATCTCGACTTCGGCGCGATTGCAGGCTTGTGGAGGGCGGGCTGCATCATCCGTTCTCGATTCCTCAATGACATCACCGCCGCGTTCCGTCGTGAGCCGAAGCTCGACAATCTGCTCCTCGACGACTTTTTCAAGAACGAAATCACTTCAGCGACCGACGGCCTGCGTCGAACAGTCGCTCGGGCGACGACAGCCGGGATACCTATCCCCGCGTATTCATCTGCCCTCTCGTTCTTCGATTCCTACCGCTCCGGAAGACTGCCTGCAAACCTCACGCAGGCTCAACGCGACTACTTCGGAGCGCACACCTATGAGCGGACCGATCGCCCGAGAGGCGAGTGGTTCCATACCAACTGGATGGCCGGACGGTCCGGCGAAACAAATCCCGAATGAGCCGATCGTGGCCGCGCACGATGCCTGCGCTCATTACAGCCTTTGGCGCCGATGATTCCATCGACGTCAAAGCTCACGTTCACAACGTGTCGGTGGCGGTCGCCGCCGGCGCCGGAGGAGTTCTTGTGGGAGGGTCGACGGGCGAAGGCCCGTACCTTGAGATGGACGAACGCGAGCTGCTGGTATCCACAACGCGCAGAGCGTTCCCTGATCTCACCATCGTCTGTGGAATCTTCGCTGAGACCGATCGACGGGCGGATGCTCAGATTGTGGAAGCGGCGATCGGCGGTGCAGACGCAGCACTCGTCGTGACGCCGGGGACGCTCGTGCGAAATCGCGTCACGCTCATCAACGATTTCTATCGCCGGATCGCTGACACGTCGCTGCTGCCGATCTTCCTCTACACCGTGCCCGGTGTGACGGGATACGAACTACCCGTAGAGGCCGTGGCCGAGCTTGCCGAACACCCCAACATCCTTGGCATGAAGGACAGCGGAGGCGACGTGACTCGCCTCGACGCACTATCCGGGACTCTCGGCCCTGACTTCATCGTCTATGCGGGGAGCTCGAGGGCGCTCGCCGACAGCCGCGACCGCGGCGCGTTCGGAGCGATCACCGCAAGCGCCAACTACGCATTCGCGCTCGTGGACTCCGCCGTGTCGGGGGACCGAGATGCCCAGAAAGCCTTAATCGGGATCACGACGGTCGTCGAGGCGCACGGGGTATCAGGGACAAAGTTTGCCGCCTCGCTCGCACGCATGCGCCCCGGCAGAACCCGCCTCCCCCTCCAGCCCTTACCAGACGAGGCTAAGGACGCCATCACTGACGCCTTCCGTGAACTGCCGGCAACACTCTCCCCTGACACCTGACATCTGATTCCTGACCCTGATTCCTGACACCTGACACGGGAATCCTGATTCCTGTCGGTGTGTGGATTGCTGCACAGAAGGGGTTACCGTTTCGCCCGATGCACCTCGGAATCCGCAACGAACGATCAGATAGAGAGAGCCGTGTAGCCGCAACTCCGGCCTCGGTCGCATCATTTGTAGAGCTCGGGTTCACCGTCTCGATCGAAGCCGGTTCGGGCGCTGCGGCGGGATACCCCGACGCCGAGTACGCCGATTCGGGCGCGACCGTCGTCGACGACCTGGCGAGCGGAGAGCCCGTCGACCTGCTCATCATGGTCACGCCGCCGACCGAGCCCGACCGTACGGTTCTCGCAAGCAACGGAGTCATCGTCGGCATGATCGACCCCTCCTCGACCAAAGACATGTTGACCGGATGGGGGAACGAGGGCATCACTTCGATTTCCATTGAGATGCTCCCCCGCACCACACTCGCCCAGTCGATGGACGCTCTGTCGTCTCAGGCCACCGCCGCAGGCTACGCAGCGGTGCTCCTCGGGGTCACGGAGCTTCCCAAGTTCATGCCGATGCTCGTCACCGCCGCAGGGACGATCCCACCTGCGAATGTCCTCATCCTCGGTGTCGGCGTTGCAGGCCTCCAGGCCATCGCGACGGCGAAGCGCCTCGGCGCCATCGTGTACGCCTACGACATTCGTCCCGAGACCAAGGAACAGGTGGAGTCGCTCGGTGGGCGATTCATCGAAGCCGCCACCCAGGAGATGGATGAAGGCGGCTACGCGCGAGCAGTTGACGAGGAGACGGCCGCAAAGCAACGCGAGGCGCTCGCGTCGGCCGTTGCCGACGCCGATCTCATCATCACCACTGCCCAGGTGCCCGGCCGCCAGGCGCCCCGTCTCATCGACCGTTCGATGGTCGAAGCGATGCGCCCCGGGTCGCTCATCATCGACATGGCCGCGTCTTCGGGCGGCAACGTCGAGGACTCGGCGCCGGACGAGGTCGTGGATGTCGGCGGTGTGACGATTCTCGGTCCGACGGACCTGGCGTCACGAGTCGCCACCGACGCGAGCCGCATGTTCGCCCGCAACGTACTCGAACTCGTCAAGCGCATGGTCGCTGACGGGTCTCTCGTGGTAGATCACGAAGATCCAGTCGTAGGACCTGCGATCGTGGCGCCCATCTCCCCCAGTCAGGAAAGTGAGCCAGTCACATGAGTGATGTGTTCATCCAGGGCATCGTCGTGTTCATCCTCGCCGCCTTCGTGGGCTTCGAGGTCATCGCAAAGGTGCCACGCACGTTGCACACACCCCTCATGTCGGGCGCCAACGCGATTTCGGGCATCACGATCGTCGGCGCCATCATCGCAGCGGCGGTCGGCACCGGATGGGTCGCTGCAGTCCTCGGCTTCTTCGCGGTCGCCCTCGCCATGATCAACGTTGTCGGCGGATTTCTCGTCACGAACCGGATGCTTGAAATGTTCAAGAAAGTTCCGAGCAAGCGCTGATGGTCGAACTCGCCTACCTGACAGCCGGCGTCCTGTTCATCGTCGGCCTCAAGGGCCTCACATCGCCTAAGACAGCCACGCGAGGCATCCGCATAGCAGCCGTCGGAATGCTCGTTGCAATGATCGTGGTCACCTTCGATCTTCTCGGCCTTGATGCAAAGTTCGCGTGGGGTGTCGTCATCGCCGGAGTCGTCGTCGGAGGCGCCATCGGGGCGGTCCTCGCTATCCGCGTCCAGATGACAGACATGCCCCAACTCGTCGCCGCATTCAACGGCTTCGGCGGTGGGGCTTCCGCGCTCGTTGCAGCGGCGACCGTTGTCGGCGCCAACGCGGTCCTGCTCACCGAAACCGCGGTCGTGACCTCGCTCTCGCTCGCGATCGGCACGGTCACGCTCACAGGGTCGTTCGTCGCGTTCGGCAAGCTACAGGGCATCATCTCAGGGCGGCAGGTCTTCATCCCTGGCGGCGCGGTCACCAACGGCGTCATCGCGGCTGGGATCGTGGCTGCATCAGCGGTGGGCGTCTTCGCGGACTCCTCGATGGCCTACTGGGTCGCACTGGGACTCGCCGCGGTTCTCGGTGTTACCACTGTCCTTGTGGTCGGTGGCGCAGACATGCCTGTCGTCATCTCCCTCCTCAACTCCTTCTCCGGCATCGCCGCTGCGATGGCCGGTTTCATCATCGGTAACCAGGCGCTCATCGTCGGTGGCGCCCTCGTCGGCGCTGCGGGCATGATCCTGACCATCGAGATGGCAACGGCGATGAACAGATCGATCCCAAGCATCCTCTTCGCCCAGTTTGGCGGCGGCGCCTCTGCGGAGGACATCGGCACAAAGCCCGTCAACCGAGCCACGGCCGACGACGCCGCCATCGCTCTCGCTTATGCGGAGCGAGTGATAATCGTCCCAGGGTATGGGCTGGCCGTCGCGCAGGCCCAACACGCCGTGAAGGATCTCGCGAATGCTCTTGAGGAGCGCGGGATCGAGGTCACGTACGCAATCCACCCGGTCGCGGGACGTATGCCCGGACACATGAACGTGCTGCTCGCCGAGGCCGACATCTCGTACGATCTCCTCCTCGACCTCGAACAAGCCAACCCGAAGTTTGCCCAGACAGACGTAGTCCTGGTCATCGGGGCGAACGACGTCGTCAACCCGAGCGCGAAGACCGACCCGACAAGCCCGATCTACGGCATGCCGATCCTCAACGTCGATGAAGCTAAGACGACCATTGTTGTGAAGCGGAGCCTGTCACCTGGGTTCGCAGGCATCGACAATCCGCTCTTCTACGAAGACACGACGTTGATGTTCTTTGGAGACGCCAAGCAGGCGCTCGAGGACGCTCTGGCCGCGATCAACCAGCTCTGACATGGAACTGGGCGACGTCGTTCGGCGACGGCGCATGGTCCGGAGCTACACGGACCAGCCGGTTCCTCCCGAGTCGATCGAACGCATTCTCGACGCCGCGGTGCGAGCGCCCTCAGCCGGATTCAGCCAGGGTCAGCGCTTCATCGTCGTGACAGATTCCGACATGCGGGGTGCTATTGCCGAGGCCGCGGGCGAGAGCGACTTCGTTGCAAGAGGATTCAACCGATGGCTCTCGAGGGCACCCGTGCACATCGTGATCTGTGTGGACACGCAGGCGTATCTCGGTCGCTACGCAGAATCCGATAAGTCCGGCACTGACTCGTGGGACGTACCGTATTGGTGGATCGATGCCGGGGCATCGCTCATGGCGATCCTGTACGGAGCGGTCGATGAGGGCCTCGCCGCCGGCTTTCTCGGCGGGCACGCCTTCACCGGCTTGCACTCGCTACTCTGCATACCCGGGAGGATCGACATCGTGGGTGTCGTCACGATCGGCCACTCCGCGCCGGACCAACGGCCCCGAAGCCTCCAGAAAGGCAGACTCCCACGCGACGAAACCGTCCACCACGACCACTGGTAGCACGATACTTCTCTCTCCCGCCTCCGGCACGGGAGAGAAGAACCGCGCTTGCTCTCTTCCGCGAAGCGGGGGAGAAGCGTGGCGCCAGCCTCGCAGAGGGGGCACAACCCTCCAGCCTGACGACGCCAGAACAGCGACGCCGCGTCATCCTTCGAGTGCATCCCGATTACCATGCCGATCTCGCACAACAACTAACAGGACATCACCTTGAACCTATCGCTCACGTCACGCGCACCCTACGCCCCACCGATCGAATTCGTGGAGAGGAAAGGCACGGGCCATCCGGATACGATCTGTGACCACCTCGCCGAGAAACTCGCCCGCCAACTTGCACGAGACTACGAAAAGCACACCGGCGCGATCCGGCACTTCAATGTCGACAAGGCCATCCTCGCATCCGGCTCGGTCGACATCGGCTTCGGAGGTGGGGTCCACACGAAACCATCCAAGCTCGTCCTTGTCGGAAAAGCCGCCTTCAATTTCGACTGGAAACCCGACCCTGATGCGCTCGCCGCCCAGTATCACCAGCATCTCATGGAGCTCCTCCCCGACGCCACACCTGAGTCCTTCGACGTCGAGGTGTGGCTGAACGAGTCTTCGCCAGATCTGGCTGCGATCGTGGATGCCGAAACGATCGCGCCCCTCGCGAACGACACGTCCTTCGCAGCCGTGTCCATGCCGCGTTCGATTCTCGAGTCCACGGTGTACGCCGTTGAGACCCACCTCAACTCGGACGATTACCGAGCCTCGACGCCGATCGGTCGAGACATCAAGGTGATGGGGTTACGCGTTGACGGGAACATCACGATCACGGTCGCATGCCCCGTACTCGCCGCGAAGGTCGCTGATCGCGATGAGTACAACAGAGTCGTCTTGGCCGTTCAGGATGAGGCGTCGACCATCGCGTCCGGCGTAACCGGTCGACCGGTCTCCGTTCAGGTGAACCAGGCCGATCAGGAAGATTCGGCCTACCTCACCCTCACAGGCACGTCGGCCGAGGCGGGGGACGATGGACAGGTCGGACGCGGCAATCGCTTCGGCGGGTTGATCACGCCGTACCGCCCGATGAGCCTCGAGGCCGCGGCGGGGAAGAATCCTGCGTCCCACGTTGGGAAGACATACCACGCAATTGGCTACGACATCACCCAACATCTCATCGCAGAGACCGACGCGTCCGAGGTCACAATCAGGCTCCTCTCATCGATCGGACACTCCGTCACCGAGCCACAGGCCGTCCATATCGAGACCGCGGGCACCCTCGGCGTCGACGAGGCGCGGAACATCGCCGAGAAGTGTTTCGACGACTGGTCAGGTGTAACCGAACGCCTCATCGACGGGCAGTACGAGCTCTACTGACGTGCTCCCCCTCTCTGAGCGCGCCGCTGCCCTCGACGGTTCCGACGTACTCGCGCCGTTCCGAGACCGCTTCGTCATCGAGGACAACCTTCTCTACCTCGACGGCAACTCCCTCGGACGACTCCCGAAGGACACGGTCCGCCGAATCAGAGAGGTCGTTGAGCAGGAGTGGGCGCACGAAGTCGTCCTTGCGTGGGACCGCTGGCTTGATACAGGAACCCGCATCGGGGATGCCCTTGCTCCCCTGATCGGTGCTCGCGGCGGGGAGGTAGCGGTGTGCGACCAGACGTCGATCAACCTCTACAAGCTTGCTACAGCAGGCATTCAGGCAACCGGGCGATCGAACATTCTCACCGACGGGGGCAACTTCCCTTCGGACCGGTACGTGCTCGAATCTGTTGCTTCCGCTGCCGGGGGCCGCCTCATCCTTGCGCCCGATGATCCAACCGTTGGCGATCTCGAGCCACTCATCGACGGCACCGTCGGACTCGTGGCTCTCTCCCACGTCTCGTACCGATCGGGGGCGATGCTCGACGGAGCTGCTATCACACGACTCGCGCACGACCGAGGCGCGATGATGCTGTGGGATCTCGCCCATTCGGCGGGCGCGGTTCCTGTGCAACTCTCGGAGTGGGGCGCCGACCTGGCCGTCGGTTGCACATATAAGCATCTCAACGCCGGGCCCGGCGCACCGGGATTCCTTTTCGTGCGCGCCGACCTACAAAGCACGCTCGACCAGCCAATCACCGGTTGGTTCGGCCACAAGGACCAGTTCGGATTCGCGGATGATTGGCAGGCTGCGCCGGACATTCGGAGGTTTCTTGTCGGAACTCCCTCAATCGTGTCCATGGCCGGAGTCGAAGTCGGCGTCGCGCTCACCGCGGAAGCAGGAATCGATGCCATACGGGCCAAGAGCATCGCCCTCACCTCGCTCTTCATTGAGGCTGTCACACCGTTGACATCGCACGCGGTGGCAGTGATCACACCCCTCGACCCCGCCGAGCGGGGCTCCCACGTCACCCTGCGACACCCAGCCGGATTTCAGATCGCCACGGCACTCAGGGATCGGCGAGTGATCCCCGACTTCCGTGCGCCTGATCTGATCCGCTTCGGCTTCGCCCCTCTCTACACCTCGTTCGCCGAAACCCTTCGTGCGGCGGAGATTCTGGGAGACATCGTCAAGTCACGTTCCTACGAGTCATTCCCGGACACCCGCCACGGCGTCACGTAACACGTCCCCACGTCCTCCCTTCAGGGGGGGACAAACGAGCGCAGCGAGTTAGGGGGGCCTGCGAGCCCGCGAGCCTGGAGGAGCTCCCAGACACTGGACCGTCTTCGGATTGCGACGAGCACATGCGAACATCAGGACTCATGGCAGGACTTGTGATCGTAGGCGCCGGACCGATCGGCGCGTGGGTAGCCGAGGCGGCGCTGGCAGACCGTGTCGTCGATGCCATCGTCGGTGTCGTAGATCCTGATGACAGGGCACGACGAGAGCTCGTCGCGTCCACGGGCGCTCCAGGGTACGCGACCACCGTACAGATCCCTCGCGCAGAACTCGGGGACGTGGCTCTGATCTCGTTTGCGTCCGCAGCAGAGAGGGTCGCGCCCGAGATCATCCGACTCGTCTCAGCAGGCTACGATGTCGTGACGACATGCGAGGGGTTGGCGTGGGCGCCCAGACATCTCTGGGACGCAATGCACACCTCGGCGCGCTCCGATGGCCGAACGATCATCGTCACCGGCGCCAACCCAGGCTTCTCGATGGACAGACTCCCTCTCCTCCTCGCAGGCGCAAGCAGAAATGTGACATCTATCAAGGCGAAGCGCTCGATGGACACATCCACGTGCCGCCCCTCCCTCATCGCTAAGTCTGGCCGAGGGCTGACCGCCGAGGAGTTTGCTGCCCAGGTCATGGCAGGCAGGGTCGGCCACAAGGGACTCGACTCAAGCGCCAAGCTCATCGCCCGAGGCCTCGAGTGGCCACACAAAGATGTGTCTCTCGACATCAAGCCGATTCTGGTTGATGGCAGAGCGATCGGAGCAAACCACAAGGCCCGCCTCTCAGCGGGCTACGGACGGGAGATCGTGCTTGAGCTCTCGATGGCCTGGAAGCTCGAAGAGCCGTTCGACAGAGTCACGGTCGTGGGAACACCTCCGATCACGATCGACATCCCTGGTGGATACCCGATCGACGACGGGACGGCCGCCCACGTCGTTGCGGCGATCCGCCACTGCGCCACCCTCGATCCAGGCTTTTACCGCCCAACCGACCTTCCGCTCCGCTTCGGCGTGTCATGAGCGGCCAACCTGTAGACATCGAGAGCACCGCGAACCAGCGTGCAAAGAACTGGGCGGCGTTGGCGAAGCGGGGCGAGCGAGACAGCACCGGCACATTTCTGATCGAGGGCAGGCGCGAGGCCGAACGCGCCATCGACCACCTCGTGATCGAGGAAGTCCTCTGGTGTCCGGAGTACGGGGACCCTCCGACGTTGAGCCTCCTTGCTCCGACCACGGTGTCGAGACGGGTGTTCGACAAGATATCGAGGAGGCAGAACCCTGACGGGATCGCCTGCGTTGCACGAACACCGGACCTCAGCCTCGGATCGTTTGCTCCCCAGGCGCCTGCGCTCGTCCTTGTCGGGGATGGAATCGAGAAGCCGGGGAACATCGGGGCCATGCTGCGGACGTGTGACGCGTTCGGCGCGGCTTTCCTCGGTTCGGGGCTTGGGACGGATCTCGTGAATCCGAATGTTGTGCGTGCAGCCCAGGGTGCCCTGTATTCGACGCCTCTCGCCGCGGTGTCGAGAGCCGACGCGATCAAGTGGTGCGTCGAGAACACCACCATCGTGGTCGCACACCCTTCCGGCGCGTCCCTACTTTGGGAGGTGGATTTCACCGAACCAACAGCGATCGTGATCGGGGCGGAAGACACCGGAATCGATGGTCAGTGGTTGGAGGTCGGCACGCCGACTCTGATCCCGATGGCGGGGGCCGCGGACTCGCTGAACGCGTCGGTGTCGGCAGGGGTGTTTCTCAGCGAGGCGGCGCGTCAACGCTCCTCGTGAACCTCGCGTACGGAGTCAGACCGGTCGCACCATCGGCACACCACCTTTTCGACCGTGCGAGAGATGATCTCCTCATCGTCGATCGTCACCTCTCCCCCGAGGTCGGCGTGCTCGTATCGTTTCCGCTGCACGGTGTCGTAGACGTCGAATCTCGTCTTGTTGCCACAGGCCTCGCATCGGTACATGCTCACGGCTTCTTCAACTCCCAAATCCCGTCGCTCTCCATGACATCGTTGATGGTGACGGCTGTCTGTGCGACGTCGCCGGAGAGTACGGCGGGATTCAACTGTATCGAGAGCGCCGGCCCGTGCCGGTAGAGCGTCGGCACCGCGGTGATGCCAAGCTTGTCAGCTCGGGTGGCGAGGTCGTCGAGTAGCTGGTGCTGATCACGTACGACGTGCGAATCGAGGTCAGCCGCACGCAGCGCTTCAGCGACCGTCTTCATGTCTGACGCGCTCCTCCCTTCGAGATGCACGAGGCCCAACATTGCGTGGAGGAAACGTCCCCGATCCTGTGGCTCGTCGACCGAAAGCAACGTCGCCATTGCCGCCCGTTCAGATTCGGTCGGGAGCGGCATCCAGTCAAGAGTGATGTCGTAGCCCGATTCGGCGAGAGCCCGCACCCACCGGTAGAACACCCACACCGAGGGCGTCGAGAAATCGAACCACACCTGACCGTCGAACCGCATGGAGGGAAGCTATCAGCTTTCAGCGGCCCCCGCCCCGTTCGCTGGGCCACATTGCACCTGTGCGTGGACTAGAACCCAGGGTTCCAGTGCACGGGAGTGACTAGATACCTCGGATTCCCACAGATTGGCCATTGCCGACCACCGATTGCGGCTGTAACGTTAAGCAAAGCTCAAATGAGCCGAGAGACCCATACGTTTTCTCGGCGCGCAAGAGTTAAATAGGAGCTGGACCGAAAGATCCGCCGGATAGGGCTTATCCGGCAGTTATACAAGTTCACAGGGGCTCAGGGCTTGAGCCGAAACGGAACCGGGATGATTCCCGGCAAGATGGGTTGGAGGAAGGCGTCATGACGCATACATGGATTCCCAGCAGCGGGATTACAGGACGACTGTTCATCGCCGCCCTCGCGG
>JASJYA010000151.1 GCA_030125685.1 Actinomycetota bacterium | reverse complement strand
GCAGCCCTTCTCTTTGGGGCGGTCATGCTGATCCTTCTGGGCGCCAATCCGATCGAGGCGTATATCGAGATGTTCCTCGGCGCGTTCGGATCCCGAAGTGCGCTGGTCTCGACAATCTTGAAAGCCACGCCTCTCCTTTTTGTCGGCATCGGAATCGTCATAGCGTTCCGGGCGAGCGTCATCAACATCGGTGCTGAGGGCCAGTTGGTGCTCGGAGGGCTATTCGGCACCATTGCTGCGCTCTACCTGCCTGGGATGCCGTCATTCATCATGATCCCAACCGTGCTGCTTGCGGGCGTCATCGGCGGTGCACTGTGGGGTTGGATACCGGGCGCCTTGAAGGCCTACTACCGGGTGAACGAGATTCTCAGCACGATCATGTTGAACATCGTTGCCGTGCAATTGATGAACTACCTTCTGCGAGGTCCGCTCATAGACCCGGCTGAGATCGAACGCGGAACGCGTATTCCCCAGACCGAACGGCTAACAGAGTCGGCCGATCTCCCGCTTCTGTTCGGAAGTGACCGCCTGCACATCGGTCCCGTTCTTGCCGTGCTGTGCGCTATCGCGGCCTATTACCTCCTATGGCGCACGCCGCTGGGATATCGACTCCGCGCCGTTGGACTCAGCGAACACGCAGCTCGGTACGCAGGAATGCCCGTGCGTCGAACAATCGCCCTTGCGCTCACGCTCTCGGGCGCCCTGGCAGGCCTCGGCGGTGCGGTGTTGGTCTTCGGAAGCGAGAGCCACCGCATGGTGACCGACGGTTCCACATTGGGTTTCACCGGCGGC
The DNA here is from genome assembly GCA_030125685.1 of Actinomycetota bacterium. Lineage (GTDB taxonomy): Bacteria > Actinomycetota > Acidimicrobiia > Spongiisociales > UBA5794 > B3-G11. Next base: position 2,895 of record JASJYA010000151.1, on the reverse strand, counting down.
GCAGGGTTCAACGGCATCGTCGCCGCGCTTCTGGGAGGTCTCCATCCGATTTGGACGATCCCCGCGGCCTTCCTCTTTGGCGGTCTCATCGTCGGCGGCCACGCCCTACAGAGGGCGGTGCAGGTACCGTCGGCGCTGATCATCGCGTTGACCGGCCTCGTCGTCATTTTCGTTGTTGCCGCTGATCGGTACAGGGTGAAGTTGCTCGCGCCCAACGCGAAGGACCAGCAACTCCTTGACGAGGGCGCCGTGCCCGGGGATGCGAACCCGACGGCGCCCGGCTTCGCCCATGATCCCGCGAACACCGCGACTGAACCCCGCGATCCAGAGGATTCACCTTGAGTGAGATCTTCACCGTAGCCGTACTCGTAGCGGTGACTGCCTCAGCGATCCGGCTCGCCGTTCCGCTTCTCCTCGCATCGCTCGGAGAGACCTTCGGCCAGCGTAGCGGAGTGCTCAACCTCGGTGTCGATGGCATCATGCTCATCGGAGCGTTCACAGGATATTACGCGGTGCTCAAGAGCGGCAATGTGTGGCTCGGTCTCCTAGCGGGCGCGATGGTTGGCCTCGCTCTCGGCTTCGCATCGGCGGTCATAGCGGTGACGCTGCAGGCGAAACAGGGCATCAGCGGAATCGGCATCTATTTGTTCGGGCTGGGAATGAGCGACCTGCTCTTCCAGAAGCTCGTCGGGACACCGATCCCGATCAACACCTTCCCGAAGATCAACGTTCCGATCCTCTCCGAGATCCCATACCTGGGCCCGATGTTGTTCCGGCACAGTCTCATCATCTACCTGGCGTTTGCAGCGATCCCCATCAGCATGTTCATCATCAACCGCACGACATTCGGGATGAACATCCGGGCGGTTGGTGAGTACCCCGAGGCAGCAGACACGCTTGGCGTGAGCGTCACGGGTGTCCGATACGCGACTCAGCTGATCGGAGGCACACTCGCAGGCATGGCGGGCGGCACGCTCGCCATCTCGCTCGGTATCTTCCAGCAGAACCTGACCAATGGCGCCGGGTTCATCGCCATCGCGCTCGTCTACTTCGGCGCATGGCGACCGGTTGGGATCATGCTCGGAGCGCTCCTCTTCGGATTCGTCAATGCACTGGTGCTGGAACTTAAAACTCTGGAGATCATCCCGCGAGACTTGTCCAACCTCGCCGCGATGGCGCCCGCAGTGATCACGATTCTCGCTCTGGCTTTTGTCGCGAGGCGCTTTCGGGCGCCCGCGGCATTGACCAAGCCATTTACGAGAGGACAGTAGAGGGCCGGATTCGGTCCACAGACAAAGGAGAAGCCTTGAAGAAAAAGAGTATGAAACTAGCGGTCCTGATCGCAGTGTTTGCGCTCGTCGCAGCCGCGTGCGGCAACGCCGATGAGTCCGAAGACGGCGGATTCAGAATTGCGATAATCGCGCCATCTGCATCGAATGACCTTGCGTTCACACAGTCGATCGTCGACGCAGCGAACCTGCTCAAGGAGTCAGGTGTCGTTTCCGAGGTTGCGATTACGGACGGCACGTTCGTTGTTGACGACGCTGCAGTTGCGATTCGCGACTACGCGTCTGACGGTTACGATCTTGTGATTGCCCACGGTTCGCAATACGGAGGCTCGCTCCAGGAAATCGCTCCGGACTTTCCTGACGTCTCCTTTGCATGGGGAACCTCGGCAGACACGTTCGGTCTCCCCAACGTGTACTCATATGAGGCTGCATCCGACCAGGGCGGAAGGGTCATGGGAATCATGGCTGCGGCCCTGTCCCGCAGCAATGTCATAGGCATCGTCGGCCCGATCGAGGTCGGCGACGCGAAGCTGTACGTTGACGGATTCAAAGCCGGTGTTCTGATCCAGAATCCCGGTGCCGATGTCAGAGTGAACTACATCGACTCGTTCAGCGACGTGGCGTTGGCGTCAGAGGCGGCGAACTCGCTGATCGGTGCGGGCGCCGATGTGCTGTCAGGTACGGCACAGATGGTCGTTGGCGCGGTCGGTGTAGCGAAGACGGAAGGTGTCCTGTGGTTCGGTACCCAGGCGAACCAGACCAGTCTTGCGCCCGAGATCGTCGTAGCGTCACAGGTGTACCGATGGGATGTGATCTTTAGAGAGATCATCGAGAACGTGAAGAACGGCAAGCTCGGCGGCGAGATATACAGCATCACGTTCGCCAACGAGGGACTTGTCATCGAATACAACGATGGCTACTCCCTTCCGGCTGATGTGAGGAAGCTCGCAGACGACGCGATTGAGACGTTCAAGTCCGGAGGATGAAGTGAAGGTCGGTAGGGGGATCGGACGATCCCCCTACCGCTCGAATGGGAGAGGCGCGTGACAGAGACTTCTAGTCCGATGCTCGAGATGCGGGGAATCACGAAACGATTCCCCGGCGTGCTTGCCAACGACTGCATCGATTTTGACCTCATGCCCGGTGAGGTGCACACTCTGCTGGGTGAGAACGGTGCAGGGAAGAGCACGCTGATGAACGTTCTGTACGGCCTCTACCCGGCCGACGAGGGGGAGATCCGCATCGACGGTGAGGTGGTGACGATCGACAGCCCCACGACCGCGATCAGTCACAGGATCGGGATGATCCATCAGCACTTCATGCTGGTCCCAACGCTGACGGTGGCCGAGAACGTCGCGCTCGGACTCAAGTCGAGTCGCGGTGTGCTGACCGATCTCAAGGCCATCTCCAATCGGATCACGGAATTGGTAGGCCGATACGGGTTGGAACTCGACCCGTCCGACCTCGTCTGGCAGCTCTCGGTCGGTGAGCGGCAGCGGGTTGAGATCATCAAGGCGCTCTACCGCGACGCCAAATTGTTGATCCTCGATGAGCCAACGTCAGTTCTGACGCCTCAGGAGGTCGAGCAGTTGTTCACGACGTTGCG
>JASJYA010000007.1 GCA_030125685.1 Actinomycetota bacterium | reverse complement strand
CCAGACACCAGAGAAGATCTGAAAACTGAGAACCGAGAGCTGAGAGCCGATGCCCGTATGCTCTCCGCAATGGTTATTGCCGTCGTCATCGCCGTCGTCCTGGGCGCAGTTGTATCGCGCTCGATCGTTGCTGTCTCCGACACACACAGGCGGGAGATGCCGGACCGCTGGTTCGGACCCCTGTGCGCGGAGTGTGGGTCAGGGCTCGACGCAGTGCTGGCGTCCTGCCGTAAGAACAGACACACCCAGCGGCGCACGAACGTCGTTGTGCTTCTCGCAACCGTGGTTCTCTCCGGTCTGCTACCAGCCGCCGTGCCCTCGCTCTGGCTCCTCCCTGCGTATCTGGTGTTCCTGTGGGCGATGATCCTACTCACAGTGACTGACCTCGACACCAAGCTCATCCCGAACCGGATGCTCGGCCCTGCAACGCTCACCGGAGCAGTGCTTCTCGTCGCCGGGCACTTCCTAGACCCAGTCGCAGGCAACCTGATCGACGCTGCTATCGGCGCCGCCGCCTACTTCGGTGTGATGTTTGTCCTTGCGCTCATCGTGCGGGGTGGGCTCGGGTTCGGGGACGTCAAGCTTGCATTTCTGATTGGAATGTTCACCGGATATCTCGGCCTCGGATTCGTTGTCGTTGCCGGATTGGGGTCCTTCCTGATCGGTGGAACCGTCGCCGGGTATCTGCTCATCACCCGCAAGCGGGGCCGGAAGGACGCCATCCCGTTCGGGCCGTTCATGACCACCGCTGGGTTGGTCGCTGTCGTGGTAGGACAGGACATCATCGCCTGGTATCTGGGATGATGGACGCTCCTCTACTTCCCCGTGCTTCTACCCTGGGGTTTCATGCTTAGGTTTCTCACATCAGGCGAATCGCACGGTCCCGGTCTCGTCGCGACCGTTGAAGGCCTCCCAGCCGGGTTGACCGTGACTAGGGAGGGCATCGCGAGCGAGCTCGCTCGTCGCAGACTCGGCTTCGGCCGGGGACCACGGATGCGCCTCGAAAAGGATGAACTAGAGATCCTCGCAGGAATCCGGTTCGGCAAGACTCTCGGGGGGCCCGTCACGGTGCTGATCAGGAACACCGAGTGGGAGAAGTGGCGAGAAGAGATGTCACCTGACCCTGGAGAGTCCTCGAAGCGCGAGACGAAGCCTCGCCCGGGACACGCCGACCTCGTGGGAATGCAGAAGTACGACACCCACGATGCACGAGACATCCTTGAGCGTGCCTCTGCGCGCGAGACCGCTGCAAGAACCGTCGTCGGCTACCTCGCCAAGCAGCTTCTCGCCGAGATCGGTGTGACAGTGTTGAGTCACGTTGTCGCTATCGGGTCCGTCAAGGCGCCCCGTGATGTTCTCCCCGCTCCCGACGATCTCGACGCGGTAGACGCGTCGCAGGTGCGGGCTTTCGACGCGGATGCTGAGAAGGCGATGATCGCTGAGATCGAAGCAGCGAAAGCTGATCGGGATACCCTCGGCGGCGTTGTCGAGGTGCTTGCGTATGGGCTCCCTCCGGGCCTCGGGAGCCACGTCCACTGGGACCGAAAGCTCGACGGCCTCCTCGCAGGCGCCCTCATGTCGATCCAGGCGATCAAGGCCGTGGAGATCGGGGACGGCCTGACCCAGGCCGAGTCCCGCGGATCAGCGGCTCACGACGAGATCACGATGACCGGGGGTGAGTTCACGAGGCGAACGAATCGGTCGGGTGGCCTCGAAGGTGGGATGACGACCGGGGGCGTGTTGCGTGTCAGCGCGGCCATGAAGCCCATCTCGACTCTCATGCGGCCTCTCGAAACGGTTGACGTCGAGACCAAGCAACAAGAGGCTGCGTTCCGAGAACGCAGCGACGTTTGCGCCGTCCCGGCGGCAGGCGTCGTAGCCGAACAGATGGTTGCATATGTGCTCGCAAACGAAGTGATGCGCAAGTTCGGTGGCGATACGGTCGCGGATCTCGTTGCGTCCTGCGACGCGTACAAGGCCAGGCTGCGGGCTTTCTGAGATGGACCATGTGTGGCTCGTCGGCATGATGGGATCTGGGAAGACAACGGTGGGCGTCCTCGTCGCGCAGATCCTCGGCCTTCCCTTTGTAGACATCGATGCCAAGATCATGGCAGACACGGGCCGAACGATCGCAGAACTATTCGACGATGGAGAGGATCACTTCCGCAACGTCGAGACTGAGGCTCTGAAGAGAATCGCTGGGGGGGAGCGTTCGGTGATAGGCACGGGCGGTGGCGCCATCGTGTTGCGCCAGAACGTGTCTGTCATGCAGGCGTCAGGCACGATCATTCTGCTCGATGTTGACGTGGCCACAATCGTCGACCGCGTCGGACTCGATCCGGAGAGGCCGCTGCTGAACTCTGTGGACGCAGTCGCAGACATTTTCGAGATCAGACGCGAGATGTATAACGCCGTTGCTGATCACGTCGTGGAGACTGTTGGGCGAGAACCGAGTGCGGTAGCGAGAGAGGTGGCGGCGTGCATCGACACGTGATCTCGATCAACGGCGAACCTGCCTCGACGATCGTCGTCGGGCGCGGCGTCGAAGACGCCCTCGTCGAGTTCGCAGGGACTCGAACGAGCCGACTCATCGCCGTGTTGTGCCAACCCACGACGATGGGTCTCGCCGACTTGTACTCAGGCTCCCTCGTCGACGAGGGATTTCAGGTGACGGGATACACGGTTCCCGACGGTGAAGAGGCGAAGCGTCTGAGCGTGGTCGAGGACGTGTACCGGTTCCTCAACGAGAGCGGTTTCACACGGGACGATCTCGTGATAGGAGTCGGCGGAGGCGCGCTCACCGACGTCGCAGGTTTCATTGGGGGCACCTATCTACGCGGTGTGCCTGTCATGTACATAGCGACAACCCTTGTTGGCGCGGTAGATGCTGCTATCGGCGGAAAGACCGGAGTCAATGTGGACGGCAAGAACCTTGCAGGCGTCTTCGCTCATCCTGAGGCAGTACTCATCGATGTCGACATCCTCGATCGACTACCGGACTCGCTGAAGCGTGAAGGCGCGGCAGAGGCGCTCAAGGTCGGGTTCATCGAGGACATGTCGATCGTTGAAGCGTACGAGAGAGAGGCTCTCGGAGTCGACCTGGAAGAGATAGTCAACCGGTCTGTTGCGGTCAAGGTTGGCGTCGTGAACGAAGACTTTCGAGAACGTGGGCGGCGGGCGATCCTCAACTACGGCCATACCGTCGGGCATGCGATCGAGACGACGACCGGGCGCAGCCACGGAGACTCGGTAGCGGTTGGCATGGTCGCTGAAGGCGCAGCATCCAGGGCAGCCTTGGGCTTCACTGGTGAGGAACGCCAGAGAGCGGTCCTCGAACAGGTCGGATTACCGCTCGAGGCGCCGGACGCGACCGCGCAGACTGTGCTCGCGCTGATGCAGAGGGACAAGAAGCGCGACGCGGAGGGCCTCCGAATGGTCCTCCTCGAGGAGTTCGCGTCACCAAAGCTGGTACACGTGGACGACGCTACCGTACAGGCTGCATTCGAGGGGATCGGTCTCACGTGAACCGACCAATTCGCGCCACGGAGGAAACGACCGATGATCTCGACTAATGATGTGAGGCCTGGAATGGCGCTGAACCTTCCGGAGGGCCTCTTCTCCGTGGTCGATTACCAGCATGTGAAACCTGGCAAGGGCAAGGCCTTTGTGCGCATGAAGCTCAAGAATGTTCGGACCGGCGCGGTGCTCGACAAGACGTTCAGAGCCGGCGAGAACGTCCCAAAGGCGACCATCGATCGGAGGGACTTCACATACCTCTACAAAGACGATTTGGGCTTCAACTTCATGGATGGCGAGACATTCGAGCAGATCTCGATAGCAGAGTCCCTCGTCGGAGAGAAGGCGGACTTCTTGGCGGAGAGCATGACCGTGCGCATCGCGATGTTCGAAGGAACGCCGATCGATATCGAGATGTCCGCTTCTGTTGAGCTCGAAGTCACGTTCGCCGAGCCTGGTGTGAAGGGCGACCGTGTGTCAGGGGCGACGAAGCCCGTGACGCTCGCCACCGGGCGGGTCATCCAAGCGCCTCTCTTCGTCAATGAGGGTGACGTCGTCAAGGTGGACACGCGCACCGGTGACTACATCACTCGCGTCTCGTGAAACAAGCCGAGGCCAGGGAACAGGCGCTCGAAGCGCTGTACGCGGCTGACTCCAGCGGACTCGACTTGGTTGACGTCGCGAAGCTCCCGCGTCGTGCCGCCGATCTTGCTGAGGGTGTCTGGACCAACCGGGAGGCCATCGACGCAAAGATCTCGGATGCTTCAACGAAGTGGCGGATTGAACGTATGCCGATCGTCGACCGCAACATTCTCAGAGTCGGGGTCTATGAGCTTGAGAACACGGACCTCTCGATCGGCATCGTGATCTCAGAAGCCATTGAGCTAGCAAAGAAGTTCTCAACCGCGAAGAGCAGCGCGTTTGTCAATGGCATACTTTCAGCGGTAGCTGGAGATAGGCAGTAGTACGTAAATACGTGTCAGGAACCGGAGACTTCACCCGAGTAGTAGAGTCCTCCCCAACATAAACCTTTAACTCGGTCCAGCGAGGCCGGAAAGGACGAAACACATGATTCATGCCACGATGCCGTGCGCCAAGGCGCACGGTTTTTCTACGCCTGGAGGCCACACATGCGACAAGTGATGTCCACCGAGGACCTGAGACGGGTCACCACACGTATCGCCCACGAGATCGTGGAACGGAACGAAGGCACGAACGAAGTAGTGATCGTCGGTATCCCAACTCGGGGCAGGCCGTTCGCAGACCGCATTGCAAGGGTTCTCTCGGACATCGAGGGGCGAGAGATCACAGCAGGCAGCCTTGACATCGGGATGTACAGGGACGATCTCGACACGAGGCCGAGAACCAGAATCGGACCAACGGAGATTCCTGAGAACATCGACGGCAAGACGGTCGTTATCGCCGACGATGTGCTCTTCACAGGTCGAACGATCAGAGCGGCTCTCGACGCGCTCGCCGACCTCGGTCGACCAGGGGCCGTGCAGCTCGCGGTTGTGGTCGACAGAGGCCACAGACAGCTACCGATCAGGGCTGACTTCGTCGGAAAGAACATCCCAACGGCCGCATCTGAGCGGATACTGGTGCGGTTCGAAGAAATCGATGGCGAGGACGGCGTCTGGGTGGACCAGGGAGGTGACGGATGAACCATCTCCTTTCAACGGAGCATCTCGATCGATCAACGCTTGAGGAGCTCCTCGATGAGGCCGAAGGGTTCGCTGAAGTCCTGACACGGCCGATCCCGAAAGTGCCCGCGCTCCGAGGCAAAACCGTCGCGACGATGTTTTTCGAGCCCTCTACCCGGACGCGGTTGTCCTTCGAGAAGGCGGCCAAGGCACTCTCCGCTGACACAGTTTCGTTCTCGCCGGGTACCTCGGCGATTTCCAAGGGAGAGTCACTCAAAGACACGGCCTTGACGATTCGCGCAATGGGCGTCGACCTGATCGTGGTGCGCCACACCGCAACGGGCGCCCCCTGGAGACTCGCCGAATGGCTCGACATCCCGATCGTGAACGGAGGAGATGGGGCTCACCAGCATCCGACCCAGGCCCTCCTCGACTGCCTCACGATCCGGCAGCGGTTCGGCAGCCTCGATGGATTGAAGATCGCGATAGTCGGAGACATCAAGCACTCGAGAGTCGCGCGATCCGACATTTTCGCCATGACGACCCTCGGGGCCGAAGTCATTCTCGTCGGGCCTCCCACGCTGCTGCCACTCGACCCTGAGGCGTGGCCTGTGAGCGTGTCCCATGACCTCGACTCGGTGATTGAGGAGGTAGACGTCGTGTATCTGCTCAGAGTGCAGACCGAGCGAGGTGGCGCTTCCGTGTTCCCGTCGCTCGCAGAGTACGCGACGAGATTCGGGATGACACCTGAGCGGTTCTCGCGGTTGAAACCTGAAGCCGTGGTGATGCACCCCGGCCCCATGAACCGTGGTGTCGAGATCTCCTACGACGTAGCCGACGATGAGCGTGCCCTCATCTTGGAACAAGTAACGAACGGTGTCGCCGCCAGGATGGCTGTGCTGTTCCGACTGCTCGGAGGTGAGCACGATGCATGATCTTCTCCTCAAAGGTGGGTCTGTTCTGACACATGAAGGCATCAGCGTCACCGACGTGGCGATCGCGAACGGACGAGTGGCTGCAATCGGCAGCGATCTCGGGGAGGCGGGCGAGACGATCGAATGTGGAGGAGCATGGGTAGGTCCAGGATTTGTGGACATGCACACGCACCTCCGTGAACCGGGACAGGAGTGGAAAGAGAACATTGCGTCCGGTACAGCGGCAGCGGCCGCCGGGGGTTACACCGCGTTGCTGGCCATGCCGAACACGGATCCACCCATCGACTCGGCGCATCTGGCGCGCTACGTCTCGGATCAGGCGTTCAGGGCCCGGAACGCGTACGTCGTCTCGGCCGGGTGCCTCACTATGGAGCGGGCGGGGGAGCGGATGGCGCACCTCGACGAGCTCTGGGATGCGGGGGTCCGGATCTTCACCGACGACGGCGACACAGTTCAGAACGCGAGCGTGCTTCGCGCAGCCATGGAGTACGTCGCCCAGCTCGGTGGCGTCGTGTCGCAGCACGCTGTCGACCGTGACCTCAGTGCAGCAGGGTTCATGCACGAGGGGAGCATCTCCTCCCGACTCGGCATGCAGGGCATCCCACGGGAAGCGGACGACCTGACGATCTCGCGCGACATCGAGCTCGCGCGACTGACAGCCGTCCGTTACCACGTGCAACACCTCTCAACAGCACGGGGAGTCGCGCTTGTGAAGGCGGCTAAGGAGGATGGGCTCCCCGTCACCGCCGAGGTGACACCTCACCACCTCATGTTCGACCATGGTGAAGTGCTGTCGATGGACGCGAACTACAGGATGACGCCGCCGCTCAGGGAACCGAGCGACACTGCTGCGCTCATCGAAGGGCTGCGGAGAGGGATCATTGACGTTGTAGCGACAGACCACGCACCTCACGCTGCGGTTGAGAAGGATGTCCCCTTCGAGCAGTCGATGAGCGGCGTGACCGGTCTCGAATGGGCTGCGTCGGTTGTCAACGGCGTCGTCGGCCTTGACCAACACGACTTCTTCGATCGTATCTCGATTGCACCGGCTCGCATCGCCGGATTCACCGATCACGGCCAGCCACTCGCCGAGGGCGCCGCAGGGAACATCGTCGTGTTCGACCCTGACAAGAGATGGACACCGAGCTCCACTCGATCGAGGTCCAACAACTCTCCGTATCTGGGGCGGGAGCTCACCGGAAAGGTACGAGCAACCCTCCTCGACGGTGTGCTCACCTATGCGGAGTAGCGGATGAAGGAAGGTCTTCTGGTCACGGCGGACGGCACGGTCTTTCGGGGCCGGTCTGTGGGTGTAGATGGAGTTGCTGTCGGAGAGGCCGTGTTCAACACCGCGATGACGGGTTACCAGGAGATTGTCACAGATCCGTCCTATACCGGTCAGGTTGTGGTCCTGACCGCGCCTCAGATCGGTAACTACGGCACGACCGCAACGGATGATCAGTCGCCGAGAGTGCACGCACAAGCGCTCATCACGCGTTCGATGAGCAGGATGGCTTCGTCCTGGCGCTCAAGCCTGCCGTTTAACGAATATCTGCTCCGCAACGAGATCGTGACGCTGAGCGACATTGACACCAGAAGGCTCACCAGGCACATCAGGGAGGCAGGAGCAATGCCGGTCGCGGTCGGGACCGACGTCGATGAGGCTGAGCTTGTCGCCCTCGCGGCGGCGGCGCCCCCGATGGAGGGGCAGGACCTCGTATCCGGTGTCACAACCCGAGAGCGGTATCAGCGGAGGGCGACTGTGGGCAGGATCGGCCATGTCGTCGCGTATGACTTCGGGATCAAGTCCGACATCGTGGCTGCCATGAACAGTCGGGGTTTAGACGTGACTGTTGTGCCTGCGTCTACGACGTCGACCGAGGTTCTCGCCATCGGTGCGGACGCCGTCTTCCTCTCGAATGGGCCTGGCGACCCGGCGCCGCTTACGGGGCCGATAGAGGCGATCAGAGGACTGCTGGGGCAGACGCCGATGTTCGGAATTTGCCTCGGGCACCAGCTCCTCGGCCTCGCTCTCGGCGCAGAGACGTACAAGCTGCCGTTCGGTCATCACGGGGGGAACCACCCGGTACGGAGAATTGCGGACGGGGCAGTCGAGATAACCTCCCAGAATCACGGTTTCGCTGTCGACCTCTGGTCGATCAACGGTGAGGAACGACCCGTAACCAGCGGACTACCGACCCCGGATCTACTTCCGAGCCATGTCGCCACAGCCTTCGGAACCGTCTCCGCGACCCATCAGAACCTCAACGACGGCACGAACGAGGGTCTGCAATGTCACGACATCACGGCATATTCGGTTCAGTATCACCCTGAAGCGGCGCCCGGACCGAACGACGCGTCGACTCTCTTCGACCGCTTCGCCAACATTGTGAAGGGGGCCGTGTCATGAAGGGGAGTTATGCCGCAGCGAAGTGACATTGAGTCGATCCTGATCATCGGTTCGGGCCCCATCATCATCGGGCAGGGGTGCGAGTTCGATTACAGCGGCACTCAGGCCGTCAAGATCCTTCGGGAACTGGGTTACCGGGTCATCCTCGTGAACTCGAATCCTGCAACGATCATGACCGATCCCGAGTTTGCCGACGCCACCTACATTGAGCCCATCGTTGCGTCTGTGATTGAGCAGATCCTACGAAAGGAGCGCCCCGACGCCCTTCTCCCGACGCTCGGTGGCCAGACAGCGTTGAACGTGACGATGGAGCTTGCCGAAGCCAACGTCTTCGAAGAGCTCGGCATCGAACTCATCGGGGCTTCGCTCGACGCGATCGAGGCCGCGGAGGATCGCGGGCGGTTCAAAGAGATCATGGAAGCCGCCGGCATGGAGACGACGAGGGGGGAGTACGTGGATTCGTTGGACGCTGCAAAGGCCGTGGCGAGAGACCTGGGCTTCCCCGTGATGGTGCGCCCGAGCTACATACTTGGCGGGGGCGGTACCGGCATTGCGCACGACGAGGATGAGTTCGACCGGATCGTTCGGGCAGGCATCCACGCTTCGCCGGTCAGCGAAGTGCTCGTAGAGGAGTCCATCTACGGATGGAAGGAGTTCGAACTCGAAGTCATGCGAGACAGCGCTGACAATGCCGTGGTTGTCTGTGCGATCGAGAATCTGGACCCAATGGGCGTCCACACAGGCGACTCGATCACCGTAGCGCCCACCATGACGCTCTCGGATCGGGAGTACCAGGAGATGCGCGACGCCGCGATCGCGTGTCTCCGGATCATAGGAGTTGATACGGGTGGCTCGAATGTGCAGTTCGCCGTTGACCCCGAGACCGGCAGACGGATCATCATCGAGATGAATCCGCGCGTCTCGCGGTCGTCGGCCCTAGCGTCGAAAGCGACAGGGTTCCCGATAGCGAAGTTAGCGGCGATGCTCGCGGTCGGCCTCACACTCGATGAGATCACGAACGACATCACCGGAGCGACCCCGGCCTCCTTCGAACCCGCACTCGACTACGTAGTCGTCAAAATCCCGAGATTCGACTTTGCCAAGTTCCCCTCCGTCGATCCCGTGCTCGGAACCTCTATGCAGTCGGTCGGGGAGGCTATGGCTTTCGGTCGAACTTTCCCTGAGGCGCTTCAGAAGGCGTTGCGGAGTCTGGAGACCGGTCGACACGGTCTCAACGCCGACCCGGGGGAGGAGGGGTGCGCGATCCTCAGCGATGACGACCTGGCTTCCCGAGTCGCCGTTCCGAGTCCCGACCGGCTGTTCGAAGTTGCTGAAGCGATACGACGCGGAGTCGACCCTGAGGTACTGGCCCGTTCAACCTACATTGATCCCTGGTTTCTCGATCAGATCGCGCAGATCGTCGAACTTCGAGGCGCCATCGAGTCTGGAGGTCCGAACCCGAAGCTGCTTCGCGAGGCGAAACGGTTCGGCTTCTCAGACGAACAGCTCGCGTACCTTTGGCGGCTCACGGCGGCGGACGTCGCAGCGATGCGCGCGACTCACGGCATCGAGGTTACGTACAAGACCGTCGACACGTGCGCCGCGGAATTCGAGGCCGAGACTCCGTACTTCTATTCGACATACGAGGACGAGTCTGAAGCGACCGCCCCAGGGGACCGAACGGTATTGGTGCTCGGGTCTGGTCCGAACCGGATAGGGCAGGGGATCGAGTTCGACTACTGCTGCGTCCACGCAGCTTTCGCGCTCGAAGACGCCGGGTACGAGCCCGTGATGCTCAATTGCAACCCGGAGACCGTTTCGACCGACTACGACACATCGACGCGCTTGTACTTCGAGCCACTCACCATGGAGGATGTACTGGCTGTGGTGGCTGTCGAGAAGCCTCTGGCCGTGATCGTCCAGCTTGGGGGCCAGACACCCCTCGGACTCGCTCGCGATCTCCAGGAGGCGGGGGTTCGTATTGCAGGCACGAGCCCGGATGCGATCGACATGGCTGAGGACAGGGAACGATTCTCAGCGCTCTGCGCCGACCACGGCATCCGCCAGCCGCCCCACGGGACAGCGAGGAGCGTCGTCGAGGCGATGGGGGTCGTCGATGAGATCGGGTTCCCTGTCGTCGTGCGACCCTCATACGTTCTAGGCGGCAGAGCGATGCGGATCATCTACAGCATCGAGGAACTCAGCGAATATCTGACTGATCTCTACGGCGCAACGCCGGGCGGAGAGGTCGACCTTGGTGAGTCGCCGCTCCTTATCGATCGATTCCTCGAGTCCGCGATCGAGGTTGACGTCGACGCGGTATTTGACGGCGACGACATCTACATCGGTGGGATCATGGAACATGTTGAGGAGGCGGGTGTGCACTCGGGGGATTCGGCGTGCGTGGTGCCGCCGCCGACACTCTCGGATCATGTCATTGAGCAGATCCTCTCTGATACGCTCAAGCTGGCGAAAGCGCTCGGAGTGTGCGGCTTGCTGAATATCCAGTTCGCGATACGGGGCGACGACGTCTGGGTGCTTGAAGCCAACCCACGAGCGTCGCGTACAGTTCCGTTCATCTCGAAGGCAACAGGGGTGCCTCTCGCCAAGGTGGCGACCAGGGTGATGATGGGGGAGAGGCTCGCGGATCTGAGAGACGCAGGCCTCGTGCCGCGCATGGCCGTGGAGCTTCCGTACACGGCAGTCAAGGAGGCGGTGCTTCCGTGGAAGCGCTTCCCGAACGAGGACACACTGCTTGGGCCTGAGATGCGGGCCACAGGCGAAGTGATGGGTGTCAGCGAGACGACAGCCGTGGCCTACGCCAAAGCTCTGAAGGGGGCAGGCCACGAAGTTCCCGAATCCGGGGGCGTCTTTATCTCGCTCGCCGACAGGGACAAGGCGAACGGCGTCGAGATTGCCCAGCTATTGTCGAATCTCGGGTTCAAGCTTTTCGCCACTCACGGAACGGCGGGACATCTGGCGCGCAGCGGCATTGCCACAACGCACGTCGACAAGGTGGGGGAGGGCGCCTACGACCCGGTCCGATTGATACAGGAAGGCCGGATCGGCCTCATCGTGAACACACCCGCGGGAGGAAAAGCTCGAGGGGACGGCCGAACGATCCGGCTTGCCGCTACCCGGCACGGTATCCCGTGCATCACGACTGCTGAAGGCGGGCTCGCGGTTGCGAGGAGCATCGAAGCCGCTCGTGCCGGACAGTTCGACGTTGTCAGCATTCAGGACCTCCACGCCTCGGCAGGCCTGGCATGAGCCCGCTGGCGACGGCGCTCGGTGCATACTCCCTCTCTTCGCCGCTTGTAGCGGCCTCTGGAACGGTCGGTTCGGTCATTGACTTCGCGAAGGTCATTGACTTTTCGCTGTACGGCGCTGCGACGGTGAAGTCAGTCGCCCCGGAATCCTGGCCGGGGAGGAAACCTCCTCGGATCACGCCCGGAGAGATCGGGATGCTCAACGGCATCGGGATCCAGAATCCAGGAATCGACGCCTGGATCGAGACGCATGCGAGCTCCCTCGACGCTCTCCCGACCGATGTGTGGGGGAGCGTGGTAGCACATGACGTTGCAGGCTTCGCCGAGGTCGCGGCCAAGATGGCTTCGGTGGGTGTGGCGGCAATCGAAGTGAACCTCTCCTGCCCGAATCTTGACGGCGTCCCTTTTGCTCTCGACGCGATGCTCTCCGCTGAAGTCGTACGCAGCGTCAGGTCAGCTACCGGGCTTCCTATCGGAGCGAAATTGTCCTCCGACGCACAGCCCATAAGCCGTGTGGCGGCTGCCGTCCAGAATGCGGGAGCAGACTGGGTCGTGGTCTCGAACACGGTAATGGGCGCCCGCATCGATCCCGATACCCGCAAGCCGGCGTTGAGCGGACTCATCGGCGGCTACTCCGGCGCTCCGATCCGACCGATTGCCATCAAGAGTGTTCTTGAGGTAACGCGGGACGTTCCGGGCCTTCCGATCGTCGGCTGCGGCGGTGTCTCCCACGCCGACCACGTTGTCGAGTTCATGCTCGCTGGAGCTTCGGCAGTAGCGATAGGCTCGGCTCACTTCAAGACGCCGCGAATTGCACGACGTATCACCCGCGACCTGAAGCGGTATATGCGGCGGCGGAAGATTTCGTCGATCACCGAATTGATCGGAGCATTTGAACCATGGTGAGCGAGAATCCGATCATCGTAGCCCTCGACATGCCGACGGCCCAAGACGCGGTACGTATGGCCCAGGTCGTCGCCCCCTATGTCGGAGCGTTCAAGATCGGGCTCGGGTTGCTGTACGGCCCGGGGCCGGGGACGATCGACGCGCTCGTTCGCGTCGGAAAGCCGGTCTTCGTAGACGCAAAGCTCCACGATATTCCCTCCCAGGTCGCCGCGGCCGCCGAGCGCATCGGAAAGCACGGTGCACGCTGGGTAACTGCGCACGCGAGTGGGGGTGGCGACATGCTCGAAGCCGCGGTTGAGGGACTGGCGAGGGGAGCGGCCGGCTCGGAGGCCGGTGTGCTTGGTGTCTCCGTGCTGACATCACTCGCCAAATCCGACCTCGAGCGGGTCGGCATCCAGCGCACCCCGGGCCAGCTCGTGGGGAAGATGGCCAAGGTGGCGGACGAGGCTGGATGTGAGGGTCTGGTGTGCTCCCCCCTCGAGCTGAACGTTGTCGCCCAGGCGGCGCCAACGCTCAAGCGTGTGACTCCTGGTATTCGATTGACCGATCTGGGAGACGACCAGGAAAGAACGGCGACACCTCGGGAGGCCATTGCAAGAGGCGCCACGATGCTTGTCATCGGGAGGCCGATCACGCAAGCGGAGGACCCGGCGGCTGCGGCCGCGGCGATTCTGGCTGATATCACCGCCACAGGAACCTCTATTTGATACGATGTTCCTTGAACAGGAGGGCGTGTGTTTCCAGAAATGACCGAGGAACAGCGAGCAACGGCGCTCGCGCGTGCAGGTGAAGCCCGAAGGGTGCGAGCGGAGATCAAGGCGTTGCTCAAGACAGGGAGTCTCACGTTTCAGGACGTCCTCGATCGTGCTGCGGAGAACGATCTCGTTGCAGGCACGAAGATTAAAGCTATTGTGGTGTCGATGCCGGGCATGGGCAAGGTAAGCACGAAGCGCCTTCTCGAGGAGATCGGCATCGCGGAGAACCGCACAATCAGGGGTCTCGGTTCAAATCAACGTGAGGCTCTGATCGAACGATTCTCCTAAGAGGCAGTTCGGATTTGAGCGGGGTGTCGTTGGCTGTGTGATGCTCGGTCGCCCACCCAGGTGAACCCGGTTACATCCGAAGTGGCTCATTTCCGACGAACTGATATCACACGCCGCCCCCCTCGTCGATGGTGGCCAGCAGACCTTCTGCGAGCGTGACGGCGTCGGCGAGGTAGAGATCCCGACCCTCACCGGCAACGCTGGGAGAGGCGGTGTCGACCGAAACGTTGGCCACACCGTGCCTGCGCTGGAACCAGTTGGCCCGGATCAGGACACCCTGAGTCCTCGCCCTGGGCACGATCACGAGCGACATGGTGAGGGCGCCGTGGCGGAATGCAACGGTTTCGTCTCCGAGAGCCCATCGCTCGTTGCGGTAGCGAAGCGTCTCGACGACACCGGATGCGAGCGGTACGAGCACGGCGACAGCGATGGCGATCCCAATCACGAGCCGGCCTCGCCCGATCCACTGTGTGAGCATCCATGCGACGATGCCGGCCACCGCCCACAGCACGATGGCGTGACGGGCAACGGCGATCCAGCGCCGGCGCAGCGACACCGGAGCGACCCGGCGGAACTCGTCCGGGTCAGGAACCGGGGCGCCGAGGAAGAGCGGAACCCACTCCTCCCACTGCCCCGAAGGGGCGATGGGGTGCACTAGGGTCTGATTCGAGGCGTCCCTACCGCTTACGTCTGCGGTGTCGACGGAGATGGCCTCGGTCCCGATCCGACGGGCGGGAACGCTGCGCCTGATCGTTACACCCTGGACTCTGGCTAGCGGCGCCTCGAACTCGGTTCGGGTGACGATGCCGCGGGCGACTCGGATCCGGTCGCCGTACAGCCTTGACGAGAAGCCGATCGCCTGGGTGGCGACGCCTGTTCCCAGCGCGAACATGCCGCCTAGCACTGGGAGGAAGAACAGCAACTGCCCCGGTCTCAGGAACCCCGTTGAGACGCCGATGACGACTGCGACACTGATGGCGATGAGGCCGAGGATCCCTGTCAGCCTGCCGGTGTTGACCAGCATCACCCTCGGCAGGTCAGAGGCGGTGAGGATCGCCAGTTCGGTCTCCGGGATCACCGGTGCTCCTCGAACCTCGGTTGAACCGCCTTCCACCGGCTCGGCGCCGGTCACCCCCACCGCTTCCGGTGACAGTTGGGCTCGCAGTCGGTGGGCCTCCGGAGCGCCGACGAGGCCGATCGTGATCTCTCCCTCGCCCCCTGCCGAGCTGATGACGACAGTCTCGAGGCCGAACATCCGACCGATGATGTTGATGCGGGTGTCGACCGACTGGATGCGGTGACGTGGCATGTCGGTGTCGACCTTCTTGAGGACGCCGACCCGCCACTGGAGCAGCTCGGGTCCGACCCGGTAGCGGCCGGTGAGATACCGGACGACGACAGGGGCGACGGCGCCGAAACCGACTGTGAGTTGGATGAGTTCGAAGAGGGCGTTGCGCCCACCGCTCGTCAAGATGAGGAAGAGGCCGATCGCAACACTGGGGATGCGTTGGAGGATGTCGTCGGCGATGGTGGCCGGGTGAAGGCGCTGCCACCCATTTCCGTTGTCGGGGCCGTTGTCGAGCTGAGGTACCGGCTGGGACTCCTCGGCGGTGGGAGGTTCGGATTCGGTCACAGGCCCGGCTCCGTCACCCGGTTCCCTGGCACAGGACCGGGCGCCTCGGGGCTGAGTTCGGCGCGGAGACGCTCCGCGACGTCGGCCGCGAGGTCTTCGACACTGACGGCCGGCGTGCGGACCCCTGCGGTGCGAACCACCAGCGTCGCCAACCCGTAGTAGCGCTGGAGGGGACCTGAGGTGACTTCGACGAATTGGACGCGGTCTCGGGGGATCCCCTTCCAAACCTTCCAGTAGACGCCGGATCGGGTCTCAAATGTGCTGTCGTTGAGGCGCCAGCCCACTGCTTCCCAGGCGAGCCGGGTCCAGGTCCACCCGACGGCGAGAGCGGCCAAGGCTGTCATGGCGGGCAGGACGAGCGGGGGGAGAGGCACTCCAACGAGCTGCCGGATGACCACATCGGCGACGACCAGCATGACGATGATGATGAGCATCATGAAGCCTCTGCGGAGCCGCAACACGAATAGGGCTTTAGCCGGCAGGGCCTCGAATCCGGGGGCGTCCCACATGTCGCCAATGCTAGGGAGGCACGGGGCGCATGCTCCAGCTCCCTCCCGGGGGAGTGCTCGAAGTCCGTGTCCTCCCTTCAGGGAGGACACGGCTTAAGCCGGCATCGGTGTCCCATGCAGCCGTACAATCGGGACGGCGCTTCCTATCCACGCGAGGTTCTCGTTGGACACTTCCCAGAACACTTCCGACCAGACCTCATCTCATAGGGGCAGACTTGTCGTGATCTCCGGCCCTTCCGGCGTCGGAAAGACAACCATTGTGGAGGCTGTGCTTGATCGGACATCGTCCGTGTTCTCCGTTTCCGCCACAACGCGTCCACCGCGTAGGGGCGAGGTCGACGGTGAGGACTACCACTTTCTGAATCGAGAAGATTTCGAGGCGAAAGTAACGGAGGGAGACATCCTTGAGTGGGTCGAATACGGCGGGTACCTCTACGGAACGCTCCGAGCAGCGGTCGATCCCGTCCTGAGGTCCGGGCAGAGCGTGATCCTCGACATTGAGAACGAGGGAGCGAAGCAGATTCGGGGCGCCTATGAGAATGCCGTGTTGATCTTTGTTTCGCCGCCGACGCTCTCGGCTCTCCAGGAACGCCTTGTCGGACGGGGTGACACGCCGGAGAGCGACATGGAGGTTCGTCTCGATGTCGCGACCGCTCAGATGGCTGAGGCGCCATACGTGTACGACCACATTGTTGAGAACGACGACCTGACGCGCACGATCGAACAAGTTCTCGGTATACTTCGCTCCGAAGGCGTACATGTCGCGTAGTTTCGACACGCTCGCTTGCCAGAGATAGTGCCTGTACAATCTGAGGAGCCCACCGACATGATGGTTGAACCCCCAATCGGAGAAATGGTCGCGAAGACTAACTCCCGCTTTGCACTTGTTGTGCTCGCAGCCCGCCGAGCGCGCCAGATCAACGCCTACTTCAACGAGCTCGGCGCCGGCCTCGGCGGATACATTCCTCCTCAGGTGCATTCAATGTCGAGGAAACCTCTCTCGATCGCCCTCGAGGAGATTTTCGAAGACAAAGTCGTCATCGCCCCAACCGGGGAGTAACCCATGGCCGAAGGGCGGCACGTCGTCCTCGGGGTGACCGGGGGAGTCGCTGCTTACAAGGCCGTCTACCTCGCTCGAAGACTGATCGACCGTGGAGCCACGGTTCGTGTCGTCATGACCGAGTCAGCGCTCGAGTTCGTCGGGTCTGCCACCTTCGGCGCCATTACCGGCACAGATCCAGTCACGAGCTTCTTTGGTGGAGAGGACGTGTCTCCCCATACAACGCTCGGCCGGTGGGCCGATGTGATCGTCATTGCTCCGGCGACCGCCTCGACGATCTCGAAACTAGCGGCCGGTCAGTCGTCTGACGTGCTCGTAGCTACTGTCCTTGCATCGAGGGCGCGCGTGGTTATTGCTCCGGCGATGCACACAGAGATGCTGGATCAGCCAGCCGTCCAGAAGAACATTGAGACGCTCCGCGCCTACGGGTACGAGATTGTTGACCCCGAGGACGGGCCGCTCGCAGGCGGCGATGAAGGGCCTGGGCGACTTGCCGACCCCGAGGTGATCGCAGACGCCGTACGGGAGGCTTTCCCAAGACTGGATATGGCGGGCCTTCGGGTGATCGTCACGGCCGGGGGGACGAGAGAGCCGATTGATCCCGTGCGTTACATCGGCAATCGTTCGTCGGGGAAAATGGGCGCATCGATCGCCGAAGTCGCCGTAGAACGAGGGGCGGAGGTCGTTCTGGTGACCACGACGACTCAAACGCCGGTGGGATCCATTGAGATCGTGCAGGTCGAGACCGCAGATGAGATGGCTGAAGCTGTATGGTCGCGGGCTGGCGCCGCCGACGTAGCGGTGTTGGCCGCTGCGGTCGCTGATTTCAGACCCGATCAGGTCCACCGCACCAAGATTCGGCGCACAGCTGGTGTTCCAGAGATCCGACTCGTGCCGACTCCCGACATTCTCAAGGGAGTCAGCGAGATGACGTCTCGACCCTTCCTGGTCGGCTTCGCGGCTGAGACCGGTTCGCTTGACACCGCGTCGGAGAAGGCGACGGCGAAGGATGTTGACCTGCTCGTAGCGAACGACATCGCCAAGGAGGGTTCGGGCTTCGGGTCCGACACGAACGAGGTCCGGTTCGTGTTCAGGGACGGCTCGACCAGAGATCTTCCGCTCATGTCTAAGCGCGACGTAGCAACCCAGATCTGGGACACGGTTATGACCTTACGGGCGGAGTCCTGAGCTCCCAACCTGCTTGCCAGGTCGTACCGGAGATCTCGACGTTCTCTGTCGATGACGGGTTCGCATACCAGTTGCCACAATCCAGTGATGTGGTCGTCGGCAGTAGGGTTCGTATCAGGGTGTCCGGACGCAGAACCAGGGGTTTCGTCACGGCGATTTTCGACGCCGCCGGAAGTAGGAAGCTCCTGCCCATCGACGGGATGTCGGGTCTAATCCCTTCCTTTGACGATGTGACGCTTGAGTCGCTGCGCTGGGCGGCCACCCATTACGTGGCCCCGTTGTCTGTTCTGCTAAAGCGAACCCTCCCACCAAACATCCCAAAGCTTCCTCAAATCGAGACCGCCCCGTGGAAGGGGAAGAAGCCGACGCGTCTAAGCGGCGATCCGCCGCGGTACCGTGTTGGCGCCCCGCCGTATGGTCCTGCTGTAGCTGAGACGATCGGCGAGTCCGTCGCGAAACTCCGGAACATAGTGGTCATTGCGCCAAGCGTCCTCGAGGTTGACGTCATAGCGTCGCAACTCGAAAGGGAGTACCCCGATCGCGTCGTGGTAGCGACCTCGTCGATGGCGCCAAAGGCGGTCACCGCTTCGTGGGCTCGGGTTGCGACTGGCGTCGGGACGATTCTGGTCGGTACCCGGGAGGTCATGTTCTGGCCGTTCGGCGATGTAGGACTCGTGGTTGTCGTCGAGGATGGACGACGGGTGATGCGGTCGCAACGTGCGCCAACGGTGAGCGTACGCGAAGTCGTTCTGCGACGCTCGAAGTCTGAAGGATTCGACGTTGTCTTCTTCGGTCCCGTTCCGACTCTCGAGACGATTGCCCACAGGGTCAACGTCGAGTACCCCAGCGGGCGGCAGTGGCCGATCGTCGAGGTCGTAGACCGGGGCGAGGATCCACCCGGCGGTGGTGTGCTCTCGGAGAGGGCGAAGGCGGCACTCCGCCGTTCCACCGCGATCGGCGATCGAACTTTCGTCCTCGTCGGATCCCGAGCGTACGCGCCTGCCTTCAGATGCGTCGGCTGTGGTGACCTCCGCAGATGCGCCGCGTGCGGGAGCGCCGCGTCTCGTCAGAATGATTGTCGGCGATGCGGGGAACTCTTTGGATCGTGTCCCCACTGCGGCGGCAGGCGCTTCCAGCCCCTCGGCGCGGGTATCGGTAGGCTGCTCGAGGACATCAGGCGCGTGATAGGGGATCAAGTCGGGCAGGCGGGAGACGACAAGGCCGTAACCGTCGGGTCGGAGCGTGATCTCATCGGAGTCTCCGGCATGGGACTCGCCCTCGCGGTCGATGTCGACGGCCTTACGATGGCGCCGCACTACCGCGCTGCTGAGGATGCTCTCAGACTCCTCGTTCGGCTCGCCCATACGGTCCGTCGCGGAGGGGGTCATCGCTGCCTGATACAGACAGCCCTGCCCAACCAGGAGGTTGTAAGAACCCTCGTCGATGGGCGATCCGGTCCCTTTCTACGAGCAGAGTTGGGTGGAAGGAAGCGATTCGGTTTCCCACCGATTGGAGAGCTCATCGCGATCGAGACCGAGGGCGGTGACGCCGAGGAAGAACTTCTTCTGAAGGAAATCAGGCCGCTCGCGACGCTCATGGGCCCTGCACAAGAGCGAAACCGGACAAGGTGGTTGCTCCAGGGCCGCAACCTTGATGATGCCCGCGTGGCGCTCCGGCCCGTCATCAACACGCTGCGTGCCAGGGGTGCGAGGGTACGTGTCGACGTCGACCCGATTGATCTGTGAGCTCGCTGCGCTCGCGGACCGCTCGGCTGGCGCCTCGCTTGGAGACATGAGACAAGGTCTCAAGTCTCATGTCTCTTGTCTCTTGTCTATCGTTCCCCCATGCCCATTTACCCGATACGTACGTTCCCCGATCCGGTGCTCTCGATGGTTCCTGCCGAGATCACGGACTTTGACGACGATCTTGCACGCCTCGTCCGTGATCTGTTCGACACGATGTGCGACGCTCCGGGCGTGGGACTTGCAGCGCCTCAGATCGGCGTGTTGAAGCGGGTCTTCGTCGCTGACATCGGAGAAGGCCCCTTTGCGATGATCAACCCCGTTGTTGTCGAGACGTCGGGCAGGGTGAAGTCCGAGGAAGGGTGCCTCTCGGTGCCTGGCCGTTTCTGGCAGATCAAGAGGCCTGACTATGCGAAAGCCGTCGGGGTCTCTGTGGATGGGGCGCCGGTGATGTACGAAGGTGATGACCTGATGGGGCGGGTACTCCAACATGAGATAGATCATCTCGATGGCACACTTCTGCTAGAACGTCTCGGACCACGCGTCCGTAGACAGGTACTCAAGGAGCTTCGGGAGGAATCCCTCGGCATCGACAGGGCGCCGTGATGGGCGGCGTCTTTCTCGGAACACCCTCAGCGGCCATTCCGAGCCTGGCAGCTCTTGCTGATGTTGAGGATGTAGACCTCGTTATCACACAACCAGACCGCAGGGCCGGTCGCGGGGGAGCAATTACTTCCCCCCCTGTCAAGATCGCTGCTGAGCAATTCGGCTTCCCTATCGTGCAACCCGAATCAACCGAGGAACTCAACACGCTCCTAACTTCGGGTGGATTCTCCTTCGGGTTGATCGTTGCGTTCGGGCGCATCCTCACGCCAACGATGCTCGCAGCCGTGCCGTACGGATTTCTCAACGTTCACTTCTCCCTCCTGCCTCGATGGCGAGGCGCTGCGCCGGTAGAACGCGCCATCGAGGCAGGTGACACCGTGACTGGCGTCACCCTGATGAAGATCGACGAAGGGCTCGACACCGGCCCGGTCCTTGCGGAGGTCGCAACTCCGATCGGTCCTCTTGAGACCGGGGGGAGCCTTACAGCCCGGTTGTCGTTCCTCGGCGCCTCACTTATCGATGTCGCCATGCCGGAGTACCTCAACAACCGGAGACGCCCGGTGCCCCAGATCACGTCCGGAGTCACCGTGGCACGCCGCCTGACGAAGGGCAACGCTCAGCTCGCCTCGAACCTCACCTCCCAGGAGGCAGAACGTGCAGTACGTGCATTTCAACCCCGTCCTGTCGCATGGCTGAATACCTCAGACGGCGCCCTGCGCGTACACAGCGCCTCCATATCCGAGGCGGAGGGCGCGTGCGGTGAGATAGCGGTTCATGGCGGTCGGGTCACCGCCGGGTTCGAGGAGGGAGCGTTGCAGCTTGGCGTCGTCCAACCGGCTGGGAAGCAGAGACTCGATGCTACGTCGTGGATGCACGGTCGCAGGGGCGAACCGGTGCCGTTCGATTGACTCTCTCAGGGAGCTACCCGATCTCAATCGTGTGAGAGTAAGCACGGCAGCGACGCGCTTTCCCTTTACACTCGCCCACGATGAGACCAGCAGCACGAATCGCACCATCGATACTCGCAGCAAATTTCGCTCACCTGAAACGCGACATCGAAACCGTTGAGGATCATGTGGATATGCTCCACATCGATGTGATGGACGGCCATTTCGTACCGAACATCTCTCTCGGCCCGCCGGTGATCGCATCGCTACGCAGAGCGACCGACCTGTATCTCGACTGCCATCTCATGATCACCGACCCGCTGGCTTACCTCGAACCCCTCAAGGAGGCAGGTGCGAACGGTGTCACCGTGCACATCGAAGCCGTCCCGAATCCGGCGCCTGTCGTTGCTGAAGCCGCTCAACTCGGCTTGGATTTTGGTCTGGTGATGAACCCACCGACGCCCGTGTCTGCGATCGAGCCGTATCTCGAGCTGACCTCGATGGTCGTCGTTATGAGCGTCAACCCGGGATTCGGTGGACAGTCCTTCATTGAGGGCGCCCTCGAGAAGATCGAGCAGCTCAGAAAAACGATTGACTCGCGTGCTCTGTCAACCGATATACAGGTTGACGGAGGCGTAGATCTTCGCACAGCGGGACCGGCCCGAGTGGCTGGAGCGGATGTGTTTGTCGCAGGAACATCGGTGTTTCGTGCAACCGACCCCGTCGCCGCTGTGAAGGAACTGCGTACGATCCTAGACCGGATGTGACATGACCGAGCGAATCCTTGTCGTTGACGACGACCCCGACATATTGCAGTTTGTGCGAATGAATCTTGAACTCGATGGTTTCGAGGTTGAACTCGCGGGAGGCGGCCGTGAGGCGCTTGAAAAAGTCGGAGCGTCTGCTCCGGATCTGATGTTGCTTGATGTCATGATGCCTGAGATCGACGGCTTGACGGTCCTGCGGCGGATGCGTTCGGATCCATCAACAGCGAACATCCCCGTGATCGTGGTGACCGCGAGGAGCCTCGCCGAAGATCGAGTCAAAGGACTTGATCTCGGTGCAGACGACTACATCACCAAACCCTTCGACCTAGAGGAGCTCCTCGCACGAATCCGCACGATTCTGCGTCGTAGTCAACAGATGCGCGACCTGTCACCTCTCACAGGACTGCCGGGAAATTTTCAGATCGCAGGAGAACTTGAACGGAGAGTCGGAGGGAGCAACCATTTCGCCGTGGTGCATGCCGATCTCGACGACTTCAAGGCTTACAACGACCACTACGGGTTCATGCGCGGGGATCTTGTCATCAAGTTTACCGCCAAGGTTCTCACGGACGCCGCCGGCAAAGTCGGGGACGATGCTACGTTCGTCGGCCACGTCGGAGGCGACGACTTTGTGGCCATCGTCGCGAACGACAACATTGAACAGTTCTGCGACGAGGTCGTGTTTCAATTCGACGACGGCATTCTCGATTTCTACGACACGGCCGACGCGCTCCAAGGCTACATTGAGGTCACGGACAGGCGTGGTGAGCGCCATGCATTCCCCGTCTGCTCGCTGTCTATGGGTGTCGCGTCGACCGCTCGCAAGGCTCTCGCGAGTAAGTGGGAGGCTTCCGCAGTCGCCTCCGAGATGAAGGAAGTCGCGAAGCGGGTCTCCGGCACGAACTACCAGATCGATCGCCGAACGTAAGCGACTTCGTCGCGGAAGTACGTACGACGTAGTACGACTCCCCACCTTGAGCTGTTCGTGAGGCTCCGAGCCACGTTCGTACTTCGTACTACGTGATACGTACTACGATTCTACGGAATACCTCTTTCAGGGCAGGGTGCAATTCCCGACCGGCGGTGAGAGTCCGCGACCCCCGGCTACGGGGCTGATCCGGTGGAGTTCCGGAACCGACGGTAAGAGTCCGGATGGGAGAAAGGGGACGCTTGATGCGTCGCGCTGGAGACAACCCAGTCGACAGCACGTACGTGGACGAGATGATGGGTCGCGCGATCGAAGCGAGTCGATGGACGTACCCGCATCCGAATCCACGTGTAGGTGCTGTGCTCACCTCGCCGGACGGCGCAGTGCTCTCTGTCGCGGCTCACAGGACTCCCGGTGAATCCCACGCCGAGGCTCTCGTGCTTGGCCTTGCGGAACACACCTCTGGTACAACACTCTACGTCTCTCTCGAGCCGTGCGACCATCACGGAAGAACACCCCCATGTACGGACGCAATCATCGACGCGGGCGTCAGCCGCGTCGTCGTCGGGAAGACAGATCCTGATCCCCGAGTCTCAGGGCAGGGGATTGAGCGTCTCCGCGGCGCAGGAATCGAGGTGACCGTCGGTGTTCTCGCGGAGCAGGTTGTCGAAAACGATCCGGGGTATTTCCACCACCGATCGGTCGGTACACCGAGAGTCACGTTGAAGCTCGCTTCGACGCTCGATGGCCAGGCTGGCGCCTCAGACGGATCATCGCAGTGGATCACGTCTCCGGAAGCACGAGAGGACGCCCACCGGCTGCGTTCCGAGAACGATGTAATAATCGTCGGCGCCGGCACGGTGATCCAGGACGACCCTGAACTCACCGTGCGACTCGACGGATACGACGGACCTCAACCACTGCCGGTCATCATCTGTGGCGCCAGGGAGATTCCTGAAGACAGCAGGATCCTCACGCGCGATCCGATCATCTACCGGCCTACGGGCCCGGGGGGAGTGGATCCTGTCGACGTCGTGAAAGACCTCGGCGAGCGAGGGATCGTGGCCGCGATGATCGAAGGCGGGCCGAGCATCGCAGGTTCGTTTCTCCGCTCGGGAGTCGTCGATGAAATTGTCTGGTACATAGCGTCGAAGATTGCAGGAGGCTCGGGCATCCCTGCAATCGCCGGCGATTTCAGAGCGATGTCTGACATCACAGGCGTCACCATCACAGGTTTCGACCGTATCGGGCCCGATCTCAAGGTCACGGCAGTGTGCAGCAAGGAGCCATGATGTTTACAGGTATTGTTTCCGAACTCGGATTTGTCAGACACATCGAGCGTATCGACGGCGGGATGCACCTCACCGTGGAAGCTCCCGAAACCGTGAGCGGCGTTGGTGTTGGAGATTCGGTCGCTCTCAACGGCGTCTGTCTGACAGTGGTCGACTTTGAGGACCGAACATTCAGCGTGCAGATCGTGGACGAATCGCTCGGGCGAAGCTCGTTCGGAGCGATCGTCGAAGGTGATGCGGTGAACCTCGAACGACCGCTGCCCGCCTCGGGGCGATTCGATGGGCATATCGTCCAAGGCCACGTCGACGGCGTCGGACGGATCACATCGATCGTCCCAGAGGGCGAAGCTGCAAGGTACCGGATCTCGTTTCCCTCGGCTCTGGACGTCTACGTTGTGGAGAAGGGATCGATTGCGGTGGATGGGGTGAGTCTCACGGTCACAGCGGTGTCCGAAGTCGGCGAGGAGAATCCGTGGTTCGAGATCGTACTTATCCCCCATACCCTTGATGTCACTATCTTCGGGCAGAGAGGCGTCGGCGCCGCCGTGAATCTGGAGGTCGACGTAGTAGCGAAGTATCTCGAGCGAATGGTCGGGACGCCACGATGATTCTCGCGCCGGTTGACGAAGCAATCGAGGCGATTCGGCGGGGCGACTTCGTCGTCGTTGTTGACAACGAAGATCGAGAGAACGAAGGCGATCTCATTGTTGCGGCCGAAATGGTCACGCCGGAACAGATCGCGTTCATGGTGCGCCACACGTCCGGCCTCATCTGTCTCCCTCTGACGGCGGAGCGGCTTGACGAACTCGACCTCCCGTTGATGGTCGTTGATAACACCGATGCGCACCAGACAGCATTCACGATCTCTATCGATCACGCGCCGACAACGACCACCGGAATCTCCGCCTCGGACAGAGCAAGCACGATCCGGGCAGCGGTAGATCCCGGCGCCGCAGCGTCGAGCTTTTCGAGACCGGGACATATTTTCCCTCTGAGATACAGCGAGGGTGGCGTGCTGGTTCGTCCTGGTCACACCGAGGCCGCCGTCGACTTGGCCCGCCTCGCAGGGCTGTACCCCGCGGGCGTCCTCAGTGAACTCGTGAACGACGATGGGACGATGGCGCGAGGCGACACGCTCCAAGAATTTGCGCGTACACACAGCCTCGTGATGGTGTCGATCGACGATCTCGTCGCCTACCGATGGAAGACCGAGGCGATAGTCCTGCGCGAAGCCTCTGCGTCCCTCCCAACTGAGCATGGGACATTTCAAATCGTCGGATACCGATCATCGGTTGACGGCACCCAGCATGTGGCTCTCGTCATGGGTGATGTGACGGGGGGCCAAGATGTCCTGACAAGGGTCCACTCAGTGTGTCTCACAGGGGATGTGTTTGGATCGTTGCGCTGTGATTGCGGAACCCAACTAAACGAGTCGATGCGTCGGATAGCGGGGGCAGGCCAAGGGGTCATCGTCTACAACACGGCGCACGAGGGTCGGGGGATCGGCATCCTGAACAAGATAATGGCGTACGACCTTCAGGAACAGGGTCTCGACACGGTTGACGCGAACCGTGAAATTGGTCACGCCGACGACAGCAGGCACTACGGCGTTGATGCTCAGATACTGCATGATCTGAAGGTGTCGAGTGTCCGTCTCCTCACGAACAATCCGGACAAGATCGTCCAGTTACGCCGGTTCGGCATAGACGTTGTGGGCAGAGAACCTCTCTGGGTTGGGGAGACGCCCGAGAACCACGACTACCTCCAGACGAAGACCGTGCGCATGGGCCATCTTGCCGAGGGCGCCGTCTGATGCGCATCGACGCTAGGGACGATGGACTCACATCAGCCGAGGGACTTCGAATAGGCGTCGTTGTGGCGATGTTCAACGAGCAGATTACGTCAGGACTTAAGGCAGGAGCACTCGAATTTCTCAAGGAGTCGGGTGCAACCGAGGTGCGGGTCGTGGATGTGCCTGGCGCCTTCGAGCTTCCGTTGTTCGCCCAGCGGCTAGCACGGGCAGGATATGACGCTGTTGTCTGCCTTGGAACGGTGATCGAGGGAGATACAGACCACTACGAACACGTTGCGCATCGCGCCTCTGAGGGTCTCATGCGCGTGCAGCTCGATACAGGTGTACCTATCGCCTTCGGGATACTCACTGTGCGAGATGTCCACGCCGCAGTCGCTCGATCACAGCCAGGGCCGGAGAACAAGGGTAGGGAAGCCGCGATGACTGCGGTGCAAGCAGCAAGGGCGCTGGAAGAGATGCGTATTACGTAGTACGTATGACGTAGTACGCCTTCTGCACCGGTGAGAGAGGCGAGCCGGCATCGGCGTGGCTTCGTCGCTCTTGGTATTGTTCGCCGGACGTGGCTCTCACTCTGTCGTGCTACGTACTACGCGATACGTACTACCCTCCGTCGCACAATCGACGCAAGAGGAAGCGCCTGCTTCCCACCTGCCCGCCGTTCAAGGTGGTTCGGGTTCCGACCATGGGACGGCACCCAGCCGTGCCGCCCATGTTCTTGTAGGTACCCTCCTGCGCGTAGACCGCCACGAACCAGGAGGTACTCTCATCGCAGAGCCACGGGTCAATGACCGAATTCGCGTCAAGCGCGTGCGCCTTATCGCGCCGGACGGTGCACAGATCGGCGAGAAAGACATTGATGAAGCTCGTTGGCTCGCCGCCCAGTTGGGACTCGACCTGGTCGAGGTCGCGCCGGACGCCAGGCCGCCGGTCGTCAGGATGATGGACTACGGTAAGTACAAGTACGACCAGTCGGTCAAGGCTCGCGAGGCTCGCAAGAATCAGACCCGCACCGTGATCAAGGAAGTCCAGTTCCGACCAAAAATCGGGTCGAGCGACTTCGATGTGAAACGGAAGCGTGTCGTCAAATTTCTGCGCCAGGGTGACAAGGTCAAATGCACCATGCGGTTCCGAGGCCGAGAGATGGCCCACCCTGAGCTTGGAAGGGACATCCTCAAACGCCTCTTCGATGACGTTTCTGATTACGGCGAAATCGAGACGATGCCGAAGCTCGAAGGACGGAACATGACCATGGTGCTTATGCCACTGAAGAACCAGCCGCTCGACAATCCGAGTGACGACCAGAGCGACAACTTAGGCGACAGTGACCAATAGTGACGAGAACGCGGAAGAGAAATTGCCGGTAGGCGCTTCTCTCCCTCCCAACAGGAGGCAATCGTGCCGAAAATGAAGACCCATAAGGGTGCTGCGAAGCGATTCAAGCGCACAGGCACCGGCAAGATCAGGCACGACCGCGCCTGGCGGGGCCATAACAGAAACAAGAAGTCCTCGGCGCGTTGGCGCCGGGTTGAAGGTAAAGCCAACCTCAGCGGGAAGAACGCCAAGCGCGTCGACCGCATGCTGAACAACTAGGAGGCCCTCATGGCTCGTGTCAAACGATCTGTGAACGCGCGGAAGAAGCGCAAGAAGATAATGAAGCGGGCTTCCGGTTACACCGGGGCACGCTCACGGAGGTACCGCGCGGCTCGCGAGCAGGTGATGCACGCGATGCAGGACTCGTATGACCATCGTCGCGCACGCAAGGGGCAGTTCCGTCGCCTCTGGATTCAGCGGATCAACGCTGCGGCCCGGATCAACGGTACGACGTACTCGCGTTTCATGGCTGGACTCAAGGCCGCCGACATCGAGGTCGACCGCAAGATGCTCGCCGAGATGGCTGTGAACGATCCGGAAGCGTTCGCCGCTCTTGTTGAGGTAGCCGTTGCAGCGGCGCCGGAGACGGTACAGGCCGGGTGACTCCGGTCACGCCGATTACATCGTTTAGCAACCCGCTCGTCAAGCAGTTCAAGAGGCTTCATCGTTCTCGCGGCAGGGGGGAGAGTGGCCACACACTCATCGAGGGGCCGAAGGTATTCGGCCTCGCGGTCGATGTCGGTATCGTGCCCGAGGCTGTGCTCAGGGTGGAATCGGACGCGACGACCGCGAGCGTGTGTACAGACCGCAGTTGGGAACCGGTCGTCGTGTCGGCTGAAGTTCTTGTGGCCGCGGCCGATAGCAAGCAACCCCAGAGCCCTGTTGCGATGATCAAGATCCCACATCCCCTGGCGATCCGGTCGAGAGACACGTTGATCATCACGGACGTGTCAGATCCGGGAAACGTTGGGACGATGATCAGGTCGGCTGCGGCGTTCGGATGGGATGTGTGTGTCACCGGCACGACTGCGGATCCCTGGAGCCCCAAAGTGATTCGGGCAGGCGCAGGAGCACACTTCGGCCGTCATCTCAGCACATCGCGCGATCCTGTCGCAGAGGCGCGCAAGGTCGGCCTCGAAGTCGTCGCTGCCGTGGTTTCCGGGGGAGATGCGCCCGAGCGTCGCCAGGCGCCGATCGCCCTTCTGATCGGATCCGAAGCCCACGGACTTACACGCGAACTCATTGCCGAAACTGATCGAAGACTGACCCTTCCGATGCCGGGTAACGCGGAGAGCCTCAACGCCGCCGTCGCCGCATCGATAGCGATGTACGTCTTGACAGATACCAGATGCCAGATGCCAGATGAACGCGGCCGCTAACCTGCGCGATCGCATGGATCCACTCGAACAACTCATACAGGACGCTCCGGGTCGCATCGATGCGGCGGAGACGATCGTCGCACTCGACGAAATCGAGGCCGACACCGTCGGCCGAAGGTCGCCGATCGCGGAAGCCCGTAGCGCCCTTGGAGGGATCAAGGATGCTGCCGATCGGGGCGCGGCCGGCAAAGCGATCAATGACATTGCCAATGACCTCACGAGTCAGATCGCCGCCAGACGCCAGGTGCTCGAGGGGGCCGAGGTGAATGCCAGACTGCTGTCAGACAAGGTGGACGTCACGCTCCCCGGTCGGGTCCCTCGAAGGGGCACGCACCATCTCATTCAGCAGACCATGGATGAGATCGTTGACATCTTCGTGAGTCTCGGATACACGATGGTGCAAGGACCCGAAGCCGAGACGGCTTTCTACAACTTCACTGCGCTCAACATCCCCGAGACACACCCGGCGAGGCATGAGAGCGACACTTTGTACCTCGACTACGGCGAGAGCGACGAGGAGATCCTTCTCCGTACCCACACCTCGCCGGTGCAAGCTCGTCACATGGAGGTGAACGATCCGCCTGTGTACATTGTCGTCCCCGGCAAAGTCTTTCGTGCAGACGCGATCGACGCGACGCATCTCCCTGTTTTTCACCAGATTGAGGGACTCGCCGTGGATGACGGCATCACGTTCGCTGATCTCAAAGGCACCCTCGCCGAATTCGCACGCCAGTACTTTGGGGTCGACACCGAGGTGAAGTTCATCCCACACTATTTCCCCTTCACTGAGCCATCGGCGGAGATGCACGCCTATACCCAGGGACGATGGATCGAGCTGCTCGGGTGTGGCATGGTGGACCCCGCCGTCTTCGAACACGCCGGCTACGATCCTGACGCCTTCACAGGGTTCGCGTTCGGCATGGGAGTCGAACGCATGGCGATGGTGCGGCACGGCATCACCGACCTCAGGACGCTGATCGACCCAGACGTACGAACCCTGGAGCAGTACCGATGAAACTCACGGTCTCCTGGCTCAGGCAGTTCATCGACATTCCAACGGAGGATCCGAACGAACTTGTTGAGGCGTTCGAGAGCCTCGGTCATGAGATCGAGAACTGGAATGTCATCGAGCCGACCTTCACACGAGTCGTTGTTGGCGAGGTCCTCGAGGTGGAGGCACACCCCGATGCGGACAAGATACGGCTCACGAAGGTGAATGTCGGGAGCGAGGTGCTTGACATTGTCTGTGGCGCGTGGAACTTCGAAGCCGGGGCGATCGTGCCTGTAGCCGTGCCAGGCGCCGTTCTGGCAGGTAACTTCGAGATCGCGCGCCGGGAGATCCGCGGCGTTACATCGAATGGAATGATCTGCTCCGAGGCGGAACTCGATCTCGGCGAGGACGCCGAAGGCATCATGGTTCTCAACGAGGACTACCCCGATGCGTTCGGCATGGTCGGCGAACCGTTCGAAGACGTCATCGGGCTTCCCGACGTCTATCTCGAGGTTGGCGTCACGCCGAATCGTCCGGACTGCCTCTCTGTTTACGGCCTGGCGCGAGATCTCGCTGCCTTTTACGAAATACCGCTCAAAGACCATGGCATCTCTGTTGCGGAGTCTGGTGAGCCCACGACAGTGGCGGTGACTATCGAAGACGCGGAAGCGTGTCCGAGGTTCGCAGGTCGACAGGTACGTGGAATCACCGTTGGGATCTCTCCCCACTGGTTGCGGTGGTGCCTCACCCAGGCCGGTGTGCGACCGATCTCCAACGTCGTCGACGCATCGAATTATGCAATGATCGAGTTTGGACATCCAACCCACGCGTTTGACGTTGGTCGACTTGGAGACAGGATCCTTGTACGCAGGGCGCACGACGGGGAAGAGATAGTAACGCTCGACGAACAAACCAGGGAACTCACCAGCTCGGACATCCTTGTCACAGACGGTGAATATCCTGTCGCAGTAGCAGGCGTGATGGGCGGAGCCTCGACAGAAGTCGGTGATGAGACGACCGACGTATTCGTCGAAGCCGCCTACTGGGATCCCGCGAGCGTCCTCATGACATCGAAACGGCTCGGACTCCGTTCCGAAGCGTCTGCTCGATTCGAACGAGGCGCGGACCCATCCTTCTGCCATCTTGCCGCAGACCGGGTGGCACAACTCCTCACTGACATCGCAGGAGGTTCACCTGCTCCGAATCCCGTGGACATCAATCCCGGCGAGATCACGCCGTGGACCATCGAGTACCCGCTGTCTGAGACCGATCGGATACTAGGCATTTCGCTTGATTCCGCAACAACCATCGACCTGCTCAATCGACTCTCGTTCGAGACTGCGGGAAGCGACCCGATCGTAGTCACCGTGCCCACGAGGCGTCCGGACGTCCGCAGGCCCGTAGATCTCGTCGAGGAGATCGCACGATTGCACGGATTCGACCAAATCCCAGACACGGTGCCCCAGGGACCCGGAGGTGGATTGGGCCGACGCGAGCAACAGTTGCGGCGGATACGCGACATCATGGTCGGCGCAGGTTTCTACCAGTTGATCGGTTTCTCCTTCATCGGGAGTCACGACCTCGATCGTCTCGGATTCGACGTGGAGGGGCCTTCCGGAGCGAGGATCAACCTGGTGAAGCCATTGAGCGAGACCGAGGGCGTCATGAGAACAACGCTCCTCGCCGGCCTCCTGAAAGCGGCTTCAGCGGCCATCGGGCGTAAGAACGCAACCACCCGACTCTTCGAAGTGGGCATCGTGTTCCTCCCAGGTACAGGAAAGCTGCCGGTGCAGCCAGAGCGGCTCGCGTTTGTGATCGCGGGAGAGACGGGGAGTGATTGGCTCACCGAGGGCGCCGGTTTCGATATCTTCGATGGAACAGGGGTGTGGGCGTTGTTGGCTGAGAAGCTCGCCCTTGAGAACGCCGAATTGCGGAAGGCCGCGTCCATGCCTTTCCACCCGAACAGATGCGCTGAGATCGTGATTGACGGCGTGGTGATCGGCGCAGTGGGGGAGATCCATCCGAACGTCTCGGAGGCCTTCGGGATATCCGGGCGCGTTGTTGCCGCGGAGTTCGATCTCGATGCGCTTCTGTTGGAGAGCACTCCCTGGCAGTTCGACCCTCCCAGCGTGTTTCCCCCCGTTGTGTTCGACCTCGCCTTTGCCGTCAACGTCCAGGTTGCATCGTCGGATTTGCTCCAAGCAGTTCGTCGCGGTGCAGCCGGGCTTCTCGAGGATGTGACCGTCTTCGACGTGTTCGAGGGGGAGTCGATCGGAGAGGGACGCAAGTCCATCGCGGTAAGGATCCGTCTCAGGGCGGCGGATCGCACACTGACTGATGAAGATGTGGTACCTATCCGGAAAGCGATCGCGGACAGCGTCGCTAAGAGCACAGGCGGCGAATTGCGAGGCGAGGCGTAACAGGCTTGTACGATCCGTCGTTCCTTGAGCAAGACGCCTCGATCGCCGCGGTCGCGCTGCTGGGTACCATCATCTCGAGCACTGTTGATGGGCACACCGTGTCTGTGAAACTGACCGAGGTCGAGGCGTACGGCGGAAGCGATGACCCTGCGAGTCATGCGTATCGAACCAGAACGATGCGAAACGAACCGATGTATGGTCCGGCAGGGACCATCTACATTTATCGCTCGTACGGGATCCACTGGTGTATAAACCTCGTGACAGGGGCACAAGATGACCCGCAGGCTGTGCTTCTACGCGGAGGCGAGGTCGTCGATGGCGTGCGGACGGCTATGAACCGACGCGGTCGACACGATCATCTCACTGATGGGCCAGGAAAGCTCGGTCAGGCGCTCGGCGTTACAGGGCGTCTGTCTGGCTCGATGCTTGGTGCAGATACCCTCTCCATCATCTACCACCCTGCCTCTGAGCCTGCATACACGACCACGCCGAGGATCGGGGTGCGCAACGGCGTTGATGCATTGAAGAGGTTCGTCGTCATGCACGAGTAGTGCAACGGCTGCCTGACACGAGACCGCTAGCCTCCCAGCGCATATGAAAGCTCCAGCACAGCAGTTCGAATACATCACCGGAACTGTCGATGTCGCCCTCCCAGAAGGTGAACTCATGCGCCAACTCGAGCGTGAAGAACCGCTGCGAGTCAAGCTCGGTGTCGACCCGACCGCTCCGGACGTGACCCTCGGTTGGGCGGTTGTCTTCGATCTGTTGCGCCGATTTCAGGAGATGGGGCACACCGCTGTGCTCATCCTTGGTGACTTCACCGCGCAGGTAGGCGATCCTTCAGGCACGAATGCAACTCGTAAACGCCTCTCATCCGACGAGATCGACGCCTACGTCGACTCCTGCCTCCCAACGATTCGGACGCTGTTACTCGATGAGAACCTCGAGATCCGCCGAAACAGCGAGTGGCTCGCTCCGATGGACATGGCGGACGTCCTCGAACTCACCGCACAGGTAACCGTGTCACGACTGATGGACCGTGAGGACTTCTCCACACGATGGAAGAAGAACGAACCGATCTCACTCATCGAATTCATGTACCCGATACTCCAGGGCACGGATTCAGTCGCGATACGAGCTGACGTTGAGATCGGTGGGACCGACCAGCTCCTCAACCTCCTCATGGGGCGCGACCTCCAGGAGCGAGCAGGTCAAGCGCCACAGTCGGTTCTAACTGTGCCGCTCCTCGTCGGCGTTGACGGCGTGCACAAGATGTCTCAGTCCCTCGGCAACTACATCTCAGTGAACGCATCTCCAGAGGACATGTTCGGAAAGACGATGTCGATCCCTGATGAGCTCCTGCCTCAGTGGTTTCGGCTTGCCGCCGGCGCCACACCAGACGAGACCGCGAACGTCGTATCGAGCCTTGCGGACGGATCTGCGCATCCAGGCGAGACCAAGCGTGACCTTGCTCGCAGGATCGTTGAGAGGTACCACGGACCCGAGAGTGGGGGAGAGGCCGAGCGAGCGTTCGACCGTCTTTTCAAGGAGAAGCTAGCCCCTGATGACATCCCAACGGCGCCGCTTCCCGCCGATGAGGAGGTCTGGCTGCCAAGGGCGCTCGCTGACGCCGGCCTTGTCGCGTCGAACAGCGAAGGGCGAAGACTCATCAAGCACGGCGCTGTGAAGATCGACGGCGAGCGGGTCACAGAGGAGTTGCTGCCTCGGTCGGTGCTGCTCGGAGCGACTGTCCAGGTCGGCAAACGGCGCTTCGTGAAGTTTGTGAACGGGTGAAGCGCGCCACACACACGACCCGCTAGATTCACGTCATGCTTACGAGGCTCAAGTCTGAAGAGATCACCTGGTTGA
>JASJYA010000150.1 GCA_030125685.1 Actinomycetota bacterium | reverse complement strand
GTCCGAAATCTACGCCAGAGTGGTTGGGTTGATGCCGAGGCCGGGGCCGGACGGGACCATGACGTAACCGTCGCGGTATCGAGATTCTGTTACGTCAGTCTCGAGGAACCACTCGGCTGGCGCTACGTCGGAGATAAAAGCGTCGGGGCACGCAGCCAGGATGTCCGTGTAGGCGCGTCCGACGCCGGTTTCCAGGAGTCCCGACGCACGCCAAAGCTTGCCTGCCGCGTTCGCCAGATCACGCACCGCGAGAGCGCCGAACCACCCGAGCCTGCCCGGCTTTACAACCACGCCATCGACGGGCTGCAACGAAAGAACTCTCTCAGCGTCGGCAACGCTTCGGACGGACTCGTCAGCGAACACAGGGAACTCGACCATCTCATGTAATCGCTCTACCGCCATCGACGCAAGATTGACGACGGGCTGTTCAATGTAGGCGACGCCAGCATCACTGAGCACAGCAATCTCGCCGATTGTGTCAGAGCCAAACGAACCATTGGCGTCAACACCGATCACCGCGTCAGGGAATCGACGCCTGATTCGGGCCACGTGACCCACCCTTCCGGGGGCAATCTTGAGCTTGAATCGGGACACGCCCTGGTCAACAGCCTGCATGACGCCACGCATCGGATCGTCGAGCCCGACAGCGAGCGATATCGGCACCTGGCTCATCGCCGCTCCGATTTCGTCACCGAGCCACACACCGGCTACACGGGCGTCTCTGTCAGCCGTGGCCTGGTCAACTGCCGCAGAGAGCGTTGGCGTCCACTCCCCTGCTTTCGCCGCCTCAATCACCTCTTCGATCGGCTCATCCTGTCCCGGAAACGGGGCAGCCTCTCCCCATCCATACGGTTCCGGCCCGACGCGGACAAGCACAATGCTCCGTGACTCAATGGTGCCCGTCGCAGTCGAAAACGGGCTTTGCAGCGGTATCTCAAGGTGGAAGATCTTGAATGATTCGTCGGCCATGTGCTCCATCGACACCACCACGATAGCCCGAGCGACTGCTGCGCCGGCTCCCCTGCCTCCAAGGTCGAGCGCAACACAGCTCAAGTAGCATGGCGATGAACTCGACGAACATCGCAGCCCAAGAACAGGACCCGCAACCCATGAAGCTCATCGAATGTGTGCCAAATTTCTCAGAGGGCGCCGATCGTGCCGTCATCGACGCGATCACGGCTGAAATCACGGTGGTCGATGGAGCGGTGCTCCTCGATGTCGACCCCGGCGTCGCCACGAACCGCACCGTAGTGACCTTCGTGGGATCACCTGAGGCGGTCGAAGAGGCGGCGTTTCGTGCGATAGCCAAGGCAGCGCAACTCATCGACATGACGCGCCACACCGGTGAGCACCCCCGCATGGGGGCGACAGACGTGTGCCCGTTCATCCCGGTTGAGGGCGCCACGATGGAGGACTGCGTCGAGATCGCCCGCAGACTGGGCGAGCGCGTCGGAAGCGAACTCGGCATCCCGGTCTACCTCTACGAGCATGCTGCCTTGGACGGCCGCCGATCGCTCTCAGATGCGCGAAGCGGCGAGTACGAGGGCTTAGCGGCACGTGATGACGCTCCCGATTTCGGCCCAGCGTTCAATGCCACCGCCGGTGCAACGGCCATCGGGGCGCGCCAGTTCCTTATCGCCTACAACGTAAATCTGAACACCTCCGACCGGCGCCTGGCACACCAAGTAGCATCCGCGGTCCGCACGCTGGGCACTGCGACGAGAGATTCCGATGGGAAGATCATCAAGGACGAGCAGGGGAAGACCGTGTTTGCTCCAGGGCGGTTTGAAGAGGTCAAGGGCGTTGGCTGGTATATCGACGAGTACGACAGGGCGCAGGTGTCTCTGAATCTCACTGACTCATCCGTGTCACCGCTACACGAAGTGTTCGAGGCGTGTCGGCAGGAAGCGACGAACCGGGGAATGCGAGTCACCGGCTCCGAGCTCGTGGGGCTGGTTCCCCTCGATGCGATGCTCGCGGCGGGTGATCACTTCCTGACCGCCCAAGGCCGAACCACCGGCATCCCTGAGGCTGACCGTATCCGCATGGCGGTGATGTCGCTCGGACTCGATGAGATCG
Organism: Actinomycetota bacterium; assembly: GCA_030125685.1. Taxonomy (GTDB): domain Bacteria; phylum Actinomycetota; class Acidimicrobiia; order Spongiisociales; family UBA5794; genus B3-G11. The sequence continues at coordinate 1,651 of JASJYA010000150.1, read as the reverse complement.
CCGAGTTCGACCCGGCGGCGAAGATCATTGAGTACCGATACCGCGGCCTGCCGGACGGATTGGTCACCCAGACGGTCACAGGATTTGCCGATGTGCTGTCGCAGGAGTCACCTGCGCCCGGCGGTGGCTCGGTTGCCGCCCTCGTGGGAGCACTATCGGCTGCGCTGTCGGCGATGGTGGCGTCCCTGACGTTCGCCAAGCAGGGTATGGAGGACTCGAAGCAGCTCATGGAGGACGCGGGGCGCGACGCACAGTCGCTAAAGGACTGGTTCCTAGCCGCAGTCGATCGCGACAGCGATGCTTTCAACGACGTCCTTACCGCGATTCGCATGCCCCGCAGGACGGACGATGACCGTTCGGCTCGCGAGACAGCCATGGCAGCAGCGAACCTGGAAGCAACGCTCGTCCCGCTCGAAGTGCTCGAGCGAAGCGTCGACGCGCTGGAACTGGCGCTTGTCGCAGCCCGCGACGGAAATCCGAATTCGGTCACTGACGCCGGTGTCGCCGGCGCCTGCGCGGTCGCGGCCGCAGAGGGAGCGTCCCTCAACGTGCGCATCAACCTCGACGGTCTCGATGGCGATACGTCCGAGATCACCGCCCGTCATGACTCTGCGCTGGCGAACGCTCGCGATCTCGGCAAGCAGATCCGCGTAGCCGTCGAATCGCATCTCGGTTGAACTAACGTGTCCTTCGTTATGGTCGTGCGGCTCCGCTCCGCTGTCAGTATGCGCAGCCGAAGCTCTCCGGTCCACGATTCCTGTAGGTCTCAATGAACTGCTCGATCTCGGGGTCGGCGCCGTCATAAGCCTTGAGACGGAGCCAGGCGGTGGCAACCACGGGGTCGGTAAGCCCGGCGTTGGAGGACAAGATCACGCGTTCATCGAAACGGTTCACGATGGCGCGAAGGCCGGACACAACCTCGTCGGTCAACGTTGGCTGGTACCAAACTACGACCACTCCGTGTTCAAGCGCGTGGACCGCGAACTCGAGTGGGAGATGCTGGTCAAGGATGCCGCACCGAGGCGACCTCGCGCTATGCGTACCGCTCGTCGGGGTCGCCGTTCCGTAGTCGACCGGTTGACCCTCCGCAGCATGTGATCGACCGTCGTACGGCTGCTTCGCGACCCCGGGCAGCTCCGGGGGCGAAGCCTTCTGGATAATGAAGAATCCAGCCGTTCCGATCACGGCTACACCAACGAGAACCATCAGGCCCGTTCTCACACGGCGCTTTCGATCTGCGAGTTTGCTTGCCCTGGCGTCAGCAAGCTTGCGTTCGTCGCGCCGCGCCCGCTTCTCAGCCTGCTTCAGCTTGTCGACGGGCTTCCGTGCTGACGGCTTCTTCTTCGGCAAGAGTTCTCCCATCGCTTGCACCTGCGCCACACGGTACTCCCGGTGGACAACGGTTGCTCGATGATCCCTATTCCGCGGACACTCTGCATCTATCTCGAGGTCGAGTCGGCGGAGCAACTGGGCGTTGACGGCGACGATGATGGTGCTGAGCGACATCAGCGCCGCTCCGACAGCAGGAGGCATGTCGAATCCCCACAGCACGAGCACTCCGGGCGCAAGGGGAACCATCACGATGTTGTACCCGGCGCCCCACCAGATATTCTGAAGTTGCTTGCGGTAGCTCGCGCTCGACAGCCGGAGG
>JASJYA010000149.1 GCA_030125685.1 Actinomycetota bacterium | reverse complement strand
CGGAGACTTCCACATGGCGCCCGACCTCGCGACGATGAGGGTCGCGGCGTGGGCGGCGTCCGAGCTCGAGTATTACCTGTATGAAGAGACGTACCGCGAAGCCGCCGACAACGGATACAGCAATTTGACCGCCGTGGGTCATGCGAGACGCCGCCGCGGACATCAAACGCGTATCGCTCGAGCTCGGCGGTAAGTCAGCATCCCTGGTCTTCGACGATGCGGACCTGCCTGACGCCGTTGAATCGTCGATCGGCGCCGTCTTCGACAATGCGGGACAGGACTGCTGCGCCCGGAGCCGGATACTCGTGCAGCAGCCGATATTTGACGAATTCGTCAGCGCGTTCGCGGATCGAACAAGCAAGATCACCGTTGGCAGCCCTGCCGAAGCATCGACTGAGATGGGGCCGCTCATCACACCCTCGCACCGCGCTTCGGTCGAGGACCACATGCAGCGCGCCGAGGATGATGGCGCCGTGCGGGTGTGTGGGGGAGAGAGGCCCGGTGGCTCGCTCGCCGGTGGGAACTTTCTTACTCCATCTGTCTATGTCAACGTCAACTCCTCGATGTCGATCATGCGCGAAGAGGTCTTCGGGCCCGTCGTGGCGATCATGCCGTTCAGCGATGAGGAGGAAGCGCTCACGATCGCGAACGACTCGGACTACGGGCTTTCCGGCTCGATCTGGACCCGGGACGTGGGGCGCGCTCTGCGGGTTGCGAGGAGATTCGAGACAGGGATGATCTCAATCAACTCGAGTTCAAGCGTGCACATCGAAGCGCCGTTTGGCGGCATGAAGCGCAGCGGCGTAGGTCGCGAGCAGGGGATGGCCGCCCTCGACCACTACAGCGAATACAAGACCGTGTTCATCGCGAACAACTGAGATGCGTATCGGACTCCTTCTCTGCGACTCCATGCCCGATGAGTACCTCCCGATCGCTGGAAAGTACGTAGCGATGTTCTCGGGGATGTTTCGCAATCGGGCCGTCACCATGACCCCGTTCGAAGCGCACCGCGGTGAGCTGCCCGACAGCCCGCTCGAATGTGACGGGTACGTCATCTCCGGATCGAGGGCGTCGGTGTACGAGGATGAACAATGGATCAGGGAGTTGGAGGCATTCATCCGCGATTCGGTCAACGCTTCGGCACCGATCTTCGGTGTCTGCTTCGGCTTACAGGTGATGGCGACGGCGCTCGGCGGCACTGTCGAGAAGTTCCATGGTGGGTGGGGTGTGGGAGTCCATGACATGAACACGATTCGATCCCGGCCCTGGATGAAGAACTCACACGATTCGGTGTCCTTGATCATGAGTCACCAGGATCAGATCACTCGTCCGCCTGAGCGGGCTTCGATCCTCGGATCAAGCGATCACTGTGAGAACTACCTGGTTGAATTTACGGCGATCCATGTCGGGATTCAGGGCCATTCGGAGTTCGGAGTCCCATTCGCCGAGGCGATTTACAGCAAGCGGCGAGAGCAGCCTGGGGATCTCTTCGATCGGGCGGTGGAGTCGCTCCGCTTGCACACCGACGGGGAACTCGTCGCTAGCTGGATTGTGGAGTTCTTCGATTTGTCCTGAATTCACGTTGAAGCCACCCCGTAGCCACCCTGGGTCGCCTGCTCGTTGACATACGGACCGCTCATGCTCGCTGCGATTATCGCTTCGATCCCGCCGGCGATCATCTTTTTGTTGATGCAGAAGCCGTTCATAAGCGGCTTCGCGATCGGGCAGGAGAAGTAGGTCGACAGGTCACAGGTCACAGGTCACAGGAAGAGATTCTGCCCAGATGCCAGACAGCAGGCTCAGTTGGTTTCCTGGATTCGGATTTTGGAGATACCCTCGTGAGATTCGAAAACCGGGACGAGCTGATTCAACTCCGTGTCGTTCAGAATAAGCGTGATCGTGGGAACGCCCTTCTTCTGTCCCACGGCCCAGTGACCGATATCGGGGAGCGGACGGGACGCTGTCGGTGCAAGCCCGGCGATGATGGTTCTCACGTCTTCGATGGTCGATGGATCCGCCACGGTGAGTCGTACGGACCAGTGCGAACCTCGGAACGCCTGGGACCGCAACTGCTTTGAGAAGTGATCCGATACCTTGAGGACGAAGAGCACGATGACCGTGACGACGATTGCGAGACCCCACAGCCCGGTTCCCGCCGCCATGCCGATGGCAGCCACAGACCAGAGGCCTGCGGCGGTCGTGAGACCTTGGACGTTCACACCTCTGCGAAAAATCAGGCCCGCACCGAGGAAACCGATGCCGGTGACGATTTGAGCCGCGACCCGTGATGTGTCTGCAGCGTCGAAGCCCTCAATGGACAGTACGGTGAACAGCGCCGAGCCCGACGCCACGAGCGCGTAGGTTCGCAAACCCGCGTCCTTGTTCGAGAATTGGCGTTCGAGGCCGAGCATGACGCCGAGCACCGCCGCGATCAGGACACGAAATCCGCCCGTGAACGCGATCGTGTCTACAAGGCTCTGAAACCATTCAGTAACATCCACAATACCTGCACGGTAACGGGTCGCACATCAAACTCGCGCGTCACCTGTCACCTGTCAATAAAGAAACATCGGTTTGCCCATCACGTGACGGATCTTGGGGCGGTACGACTCTGAGTCGTAGAGCTCATCGATGTCCACGCGCTTGACGCCTTCGCTCGTCACCGCGATCGGGACGCTCGTATACGTGCCGCTACGCAGCGCCACCATCCGGCCGGATGCGCCTTCGAGCGCGAGGTCTGCCGCCATGTTCGCGTAGTTCGTTGCGACCATGAGGTCGAGGGAGTCGGGGCGCCCTGATCTCATCAGGTACGCGATCTGCTGATAGATGATCTCCTCCCCCGTCAGCTCGGTGAGCAGGGAACCCGTCACTGCGCCGATGCCGCCGAGCTTGCGATGCCCGTACGCATCCTCGCCGCCGGAGAGGATCATTCCACCGTCGATGAGGCTGGCGCCTTCCGAGATCGTCAACATGGCGTAGTGGGATGAGTTGTTCCGTTTGTCCTCAACGAGCATCTCGGCGAGCCGTTCTACATCAAACGGAACCTCTGAAATCACAGCCCGATCGACCCCCGCGAGGTACGCAGTGATAAGGCTCGTCTCGCCGGAGTATCTCCCGAAAAGCTCGACGACCCCGATTCGTTCGTGGCTCCCGGTGCTCGTGCGAAGGTTGTGAATGAAGTCGACGCCCCTCGTCACGGCTGTTGAGAACCCTATGCAGTAGTCGGTGCCGTGGACGTCGTTGTCCATGGTCTTCGGGATCGCGATGACGGGTACACCCTCCTGATCCATGCGGAGTCCGTACGACAGGGTGTCGTCTCCTCCGATCGGGATCAACACATCGATGTTGAGCGATTCGAGAACTCGGAGAATGTGATTCGTCAGATCATGGGGGCCTTCCCCGTGGACGCTGGTTGTGAGGAAGTCGGGGACATCGTCGTGGCTTACCCTGCCGGGGTGCGTGCGGCTTGTGTGGAGGAACGTCCCGCCTGTGCGGTCAATCGTGCGCACGACCGATGGGTTGAGGGCGATCGTGTTCTCGTCGATAGATGATGGGTCGTCGGGGTTCGAGTGGAGGACGCCTCCCCAGCCCCTGCGGAGTCCAACAACTTCGTGACCCTCTTCTACCACGCGATTCACGACTGCCTTGATGCACGGATTGAGCCCCGGGACGTCGCCCCCGCCCGTCAATATTCCGATACGCACTGTGTCTCCACTCAATCGACGTTGCTACGTTCACACTACCG
>JASJYA010000049.1 GCA_030125685.1 Actinomycetota bacterium | reverse complement strand
CGGTGTACCGGGTACGGGGCGATCCTGCGCGCATTCAAGACACTGACCGCAGAGAAGTCGGGGGGAGAGTCTCCGTGACGACGCGCACCACGCCCAGGGTTCGGGGAGGAGTTGGAACGAGCGTCCAGCGGCCCGACGGAGAGCCGAAGGTCAAGGGGAACTTCGCGTACGCCTCCGATCTCTCCTCCGAGGACATGCTGTGGGGCGCCACACTGCGCAGCCCTCATGCCCACGCCAGGCTGGTGAAGATCGACATCGCCCCCGCTCTCGCCATGCCGGGCGTCCACGCGGTCCTGACGCAGGACGATGTGGTCGGCGCCCCGATGTTCGGCCAGGAGGATCAGGACCAGCCGGTGCTCTGTGACGGCACAGCAAGATACTGGGGTGAACCGGTCGCTGTCGTGGCCGCCGAAGACGAAGAGACCGCGCGGCTCGCTGCCGGCGCGATCGTGGTCGAGTGGGAACCCCTCACACCTGTCGACGATCCTGAGATCGCCGTGGAGGGGGGCTCGACCTTCAGGGACATGAGGATCCGCCGCGGCGACGAGGCAGCCGTCGGGCCGGTGGTCGTGGAAGGGTTCTACGAAACCGCGACACAGGACCAGGCGCCGCTCGGTCCCGAGGCGGGCTTCGCGATCCCTGATGGAGAGGGCGGCCTCGACCTGTATATCACGAGTCAGTGGATCCACGTCGACCACCGCCAGATCATCGCGTGCCTGGACATGGATCCCGATCAAGTCCGCTGCCATCCCGCCGGAATCGGCGGCGCGTTCGGATCCCGTGAAGACATATCGCTCCACATTCACATCGCGATGCTCTCACTCGCAACGGGTCGCCCTGTGAAGATGGTGTATGACCGCTCCGAGTCGTTCGTAGGCCACGTCAAGCGACACCCCTCGCGCATGTGGTATCGCCACGAGGCTGATCAGGATGGAAACCTTGTCAAGGTCACGGTGCGGCTGATTTTCGACGGTGGGGCGTATGCCCACACGAGCCGCGCGGTCATAGCCAACGCCGCGTTCTTCGCTGTCGGCCCGTACCGTTGCCAAAACGTCATGGTTGACGCCGCCGTTGCGCGGACCAACAACCCGCCTGCGGGCGCGATGCGCGGGTTTGGGGCAGTGCAGACCTGTTTCGGCGCCGAGAGCCAGATGGACCTCCTCGCAGACGCGCTCGGTTTGGATCCGCTCGAGCTCCGGCGTCGCAACGCGCTCGGTCCGGGAGACGCCATGGCCACGTCCGGACAGATCATCGAGGGCTCGCTGCCGACTATTGCTGTGATCGATGCACTCGAATCGATCCCCCTCCCAGACCCGATCGCCTCCGATGATCCGCTCCTCGCGCCCGGAGGCACGGGATTGACGACGCCTGTGTCAACAGTCGTGCGGGGTGTCGGGTATGCGGTCGGGTTGAAGAACGTTGCGTTCTCTGAAGGCTTCGACGACTTTGCCGAAGCCAGGGTCGTCATGACCACCGCAGGCGTCGAGGTCCACACCGCAGCCATAGAGGTTGGTCAGGGCCTCGTTACCGTCTGTCAGCAGATCGCGCGGACCATCCTGGGAACTGATCGCGTCGCTGTCGTGTGGAGCGACACGTCACAGATCGGTTCAGCGGGATCGACCTCGGCGTCACGCCAGACCCAGATGACCGGCGGCGCCGTCCATGACGCAGCCAAAGGGCTCCGTGACCAGATCCTCTCTGTACACGGCGGCGACGAACTCCGTGACGACGGCGTCTATGCGCGAGACGAACTCATCGCGACGATCAGCGAGATCTGTGCCGATGGCCCCGTTGAGCACCACGTCCGTTTCAGGCATCCGGAGACGTTTCCGCCGGACGAGAACGGGCAGGGCGACGTCCACGCCGGGTTCGTCGTTGCGGCCCACCGTGCGGTCGTGGACGTCGACCCGGAACTCGGCCTTGTCCGAGTTGTGCAAGTCGATACGGCCCAGGATGTCGGCAAGGCGCTCAACCCACAGGCGATCGTCGGTCAACTCGAGGGTGGCATCATGCAGGGTATGGGCCTTGCGGTGATGGAGGAACTCATCATTGACGGTGGTGTCATCCGAAATCCCACGTTCACCGACTACCTGATACCGACGTTCTTAGACGCCCCTGACATTGAGACCCGGATCATCGAAGAGGGGGACCACTGGGGTCCCTTCGGGGCGAAGGGGATCGCGGAGTCTCCCACGATCAGCTCGACTCCCGCGATCGTCGCGGCGATCCGGGCTGCGACGGGGAGGGAGCTGACGAGGGTCCCGGTGCGCCCGAGCGACATCGTCGGGATCTGATTCGTGTTGCCGGTCACAGGAGTCGTTCTCGCGGCAGGCGCCTCGACGCGGATGGGGGAGTCGAAGCTCACTCTCGTGTACAGGGGAACGACCGTCCTCAATGCGACGATCGCTGCGGTCGAGGCGAGCATGGTGACAAGGGCGATTGTCGTCACTGGATGTGACGCAGAGCCGGTCGAAGCCTCGATCGAGTCGGGTTCTGTGACGGTCGTGAGGAATCCGGACTACCGCCGGGGGAACATGTCGTCGCTCCTGGCAGCGACATCTCACGAACCGGACGCCGACGCCTTCATTCTGGTTGCGGGTGATCTCCCAACGATCCGTACCACGGCCATCGACGCCCTGGTCGGTATCTGGGAGGAGAAGGAACCTTGGGCCGCCGTGACCGCGTATCGCGACCGCGTCGCCCATCCGTTCCTCCTGTCACGCGACGCCGTGGAGGCGGCAGCGTCGATGACGGGGGAGAGAGTCCTTTGGCGCGTCCTGGTCGATCCGGGGGACAACCGGGTTGTGCGAATCGCCGCTGGCGCCAACGCCCCCCGCGACCTCAACACCCCGGAGGACTACAAGGCACTCCTCAAGGAGTAGGAAAGCTCCAGGATTACTGCTCTGCCCATTCTTTGAATAGGGCGAGGCCTTCTTCGATTGCGGGGACGTCGATGCCTGAGTAGGCGAAGCGGATGTAGCGGTCCGATTCGTCCTCGAGCGGTCGGCCGAAGTGGATGCGGGACGTGAACGACACACCGGTGGCGTGGAGCGCCGCACGGCGGAACTCCTCGTAGTCGTCCATGCCCTTTCGCTCCATCAGCTCGGTGACGTTCGGGAAGAGGTAAAACGTGGCGTTGGGTGTGAACGTTCGGATCCCGTCGATCACGTTCAAGCCTGCGGCGGTCGCGTCTCTTCGCGCTTCAAGCGTGTCGAGGATCGCCTGAGGCTCTGACTGGTCGCCCAGGAGACCTGCAAGCGCGCCGTACTGGATGAAGTGGTTCGAGCAGGACTCGTGGTTGACATTGATCTTGGCGATGACATCCACGATCTCCTTCGGGCCGATACTCGCGCCGAGACGCCACCCAGTCATCGCGAATTTCTTGGAGAAGGTGTACAACACCACGGTGCGCTCGGCCATCCCGGGCTGCTCGACGAACGACACGCTCTTCCCCGAGTAGCGCATGTCGAAGTACGCCTCGTCCGCGAGGACGTATAGGTCGTGCTCGCGCACGATCTCAGCAAGCTGCTCATGCTCGGCGATCGAGCACTCCGCTCCCATCGGGTTCTGGAGGTCGTTGAGGATGAGCAGACGGGTCTTGTCTGTGATGCCGCGCTCGATCGAATCGAAATCCAACTCGAAGTTCTCCGCGCCTTCGACGTACCCATACGGGACGGCGATCCCTCCGTTGAACTCGATTTGGGACTCATAGATCGGGTATCCGGGATTCGGGTAGAGCACCTCATCGCCCGGGTTCATCAGCGTGAGGATGAACTTGCCGATCGTGGGCTTCCCTCCAGGCTGCATCACGACGTTCTCCGCCGTGTACTCCGTATTGTGCGAGGCGGCGACATCCGCGGCGAGAGCCTCACGGAGTTGCGGAATCCCCGCATTCGGACAGTAACCGGTCTTGCCGTCCGCAATGGCCTTCGCCGCACCCTCGACGACGGTCGAAGGAGTCGGGAGGTTGATGTCTCCGAGATGGAACGGGAAGACTCGATTCCCCTCAGAGGCAAAGATGGCGGCTTCTCCGGAGACCGCGAAGGCAGTCTCTGTTCCAAGGTTTGCGATCCGATCGGCGATACGCATCTGGTGTGGTTCCTTTCTAGTGAAGTTCGAGTTCGGCGGCGTTGACGATACTCGGCGCCGTTTCGGGCACGTCACCCGAGAGGAAGGGCAACACGTCGTCGCCGGTCCATAAGGGATATCCCTGAAGGATGGCTGCGACGTTCGCGGCTGCGAGCGTCGCCATGCCCTCGCGCGTCCAATATGTTGCAGACGCGATGTGTGGCACGATGACGACGTTGTCGAGGTCAGCGAGTCCGGGCTTCATCGCCGGTTCGTCCTCGAAAACATCGAGACCTGCCGTGAAGAGTGGGAAGGCCCGGCAGTGCTCGACAAGCGCGGCCTCGTCGATAATCGGGCCGCGGCTCGAGTTGACGAGAATTGCGTCCGGTTTCATCGCCGCAAGGCGCTCTGCGTTGATGAGATGGTGCGTTGAATCGTCGAGGACTGTGTGGAGGCTGACGATGTCAGACAGAGCGAGCAGCTCCTCGATCGTGTCTGTGCGGCTGCAGGTGACGGGTGCCTCGCCGCGATCGACGAGGAATGCGGAGTACTCCTCGATGTAGCGCTCAAGCGTCTCGTTCGGGTACAGATCGAAGTAGACGAGGTTCATCTTGTGGCCCTCGACCATCATTCGCCCATAGGCGGCGCCGATGCGTCCGGCGCCGACGATGCCGACCGTACCCCCGTGGAAGCGCTTCCCCATGAACATCGTCGGGAGCCAACCGTGATATGCGCCTCCGCGCATGAATCGGTCGGCCTCGACGACACGGCGGCCCGCCGAGAAGGTCAGCGCGAGTGCCATCTCCGCTGTCGTCTCGGTGAGCACCCCCGGTGTGTTCCCGACGGGGATTCCCGCTGCTGTTGCTCCCGCAACATCGACGTTGTTGTACCCGACGGCATAATTCGAGTATGCCGTGACCCCCGCCGCCGCGAGGACTCCGAATAGGTCCGCGTTCCAATCTTCGGTCAACTGGCCGATCACTCCGTCACAGGCAACACCGACATGCTCGGCGATCTCGTCGACAGTGAGCACGTCGTCCGATGTGCAAACCTCCACACGGCACCCTGCCGCGGTCAAGATATCGAGCCACCGGCGCCCAGGGAGATCTTTCGTGACGATCACGCGGTGGTCGCCGTCCGGATTGTGCACGGTCCATCCCTTGGGAGCCATCTTGGTCACCTCTCTTGATTTTCGACGTTTTCACTCACATCGTGAGCGCCATAACCGCCTTCTGTACGTGAAGTCGATTCTCAGCCTGGTCGAACACGCGGCTCCATCGCCCGTCGATGACCGTGTCCGTCACCTCAATATTACGGTCGGCAGGGAGCGGGTGCATATAGATGGCGTCCTCGCGGGCCATCTCCATCCGTCGAGGGTCGACGATCCAATCCTGGTACTGCTCTGAGATCTTCGCCGACTCTTCGTGGTCGGACGTAGTCAGCATCGAGCCCCACGCCTTGGCGTAGACGACGTCCGCGCCCGCCATGCCCTCTTCGAAATCTTCGACGATCTCGAACGATCCGTGGGACTTCTTCGCGTTCTCTGCGGCCTGCGAAACGATGTCCGGCATCAGCTCGAACTCCGGTGGTCGGGTGAGGCGCACGTTCGCTCCGTAGCGGGTCAGGAGCAGGATGAAGCTCTGCGGCACGCTGATCGGCTTCTGGTAGCTCGCCGCGTACGCGTAACTCATGTTGATGGTGAGCTTGCGGGGATCGCCTTTCTGCTCAATGATCGTGAGCAGGTCTGCAAGCGCCTGGAACGGGTGATACCAATCGCATTGCATGTTGAGCACGGGGGTGCGGCTCGCTTCTGCAACGGCGCGGATGTAGTCATTGCCGATACCCCAGTCGACATGGCGGACCGCGATGCCGTCGTTGTAGCGACCGAGGATGTCCCCGATCTCCTTCCACGTGTCGCCGTGGCCGATCTGTGTGCTCGTCGAATCGAGGAACATCGCGTGGCCGCCGAGCTGGGCCATGCCAGCCTCGAAACTCGCCCTGGTCCGCGTGCTTGCGAAGAAGAAGAGCATGGCAAGAACCTTGTCACGCAGCAGAGCGTGCGGCTCACCGAGAGCCCTCCTGCGCTTGAGGTCGAGGGCGATGTCGATCACCGTGTCGAGTTCGTCCTTGGTCCATTCCTGGGTCGTGATCATGTCGCGACCGCGCAGATACGTCTGCATCAACTACTCCTTTGTAGCTCGTGAATTTGGTTGAGGGGGGTTCATGTTCCATTTCTCTTGCGGATGAGCCGGAATCGGAGGAGGTCGTCGCGGAAGTGCGACGTTGCTCTCACGATGGGCTCGTTCGCATCGTCGTAGCCGACCTCGTCGAACGAGATCGCAGGCGTACCGGGTGCAACCCCGAGCTTCTCGGCCGTGTCGGCGTCGAGGGCGACCGGAATGATCTCTGTGAGGTAGTAGCTGAGGGTGCGGTTGCAGCGGTCCTGGAGGAACTCATATATCGGGGTGGCCTCATCGCCGGCGTCCCCGGTGTCGCCGAGTATGCGTGTCGCTATCCGGTTGATGGTCAGCATCACCGGGTCTTCGTCTTCGAGGAAGAGCTTCTCGATGGTCAGCACCGTGTCGCCATCTGTGAGGCCGAGAGCATCCGCGGTGGCCGCGTCCGGCGGGGCCTCGGTTGTGGCAAGCACTCGAACCGACGGTTCGAAGCCGTGGTCTTCGAGGAGTTGCTGGTAGGACCAGATGTCCTCGAGCCTGGATTTGATCTGGAGGACTCTGGCGTTGACGAACGTGCCTGCGCCCTGACGGCGATAGATGGCGCCCTCGTTCTGGAGGCGGCTGAGAGCATCTCGTATGGTGGTTCGGCTGACTCCGAGGTCGTTGGCGAGCTCTGTCTCCGGGGGGATGCGGTCGCCGTCGAAACCGTCGTTGAGGATGAGTTCTTTGATGTGCGCCTTCACCTGATCGGTGAGCGACGGGTTGCGTGAGATCATCGCGAGCGTTCCGTTTCGCGCAGAGATATTGTGCGCTGGTCCGATTGGCGTAGGGTCATCATGTCATAGTATAGTATGACCAATGTACGAAGCCAAGACAAAGGATGGCACGGATGCGTAGCTTCACCGGACGCGACATTCTCTCGCTCAAGGACTTCGAGCGGAATGAGTTCTTCCACCTCTTTGAGATAGCCGACCGGCTCGAGCCGATCGCGAGAGAGCGTCGAAACACCGATCTCCTGGCTCATAAGACGTTGGTGACAGCGTTCTATCAGCCGTCCACAAGGACGCGTCTCGCCCATGAGGCGGCGATGCATCGCCTCGGCGGCCACGTAACAGGGTTCTCTGACGCCAAGATGACCCGGGCGGGTGACTTCTACCAGGAATCGATCAAGGACACCGTCCACATGCTGGAGTACTACGGCGACGTCCTCGTCATGCGCCACTACGAACAGGGTGCGCCGCACGAGGCCGCGAAGTGGGCTTCGATCCCCGTCATCAACGCCGGAGACGGCTGGGGTGAGCACCCGACCCAGATTCTCACCGACCTCTACACCGTGTTGAAGGAGAAGGGCACGATCGACGGTCTCACCTTTGTTGCAATCGGTGACCACCGGATGCGCACGATGCACTCCCTCGGATACGCCCTCTCTCAGTTCGATGTAGAGATGGTCATTCTCGCCCCCGAAGAGATGTCCCCTCTCCCCGAGTTCCTTGCCGAGCTTGATGAGATGGGCACGAACTACCGCGTTGTCGATCACATCGACGAGGTCATCGCGGAAGCAGACGTGATCTACATGGAACCGGTTATCCAGCCGGACTACACCCTGTCGGTCCAGGAGAGGCCGGACGACTACGGGATCACGCCTGCCAACTACAAGATCACGGCGGATGTCATGAAGAGGGCCAAGGGTGACTCGATCATTCTCCACTCCCTCCCCCGGATGGATGAGCTGCTCCCTGAGGTCGACCAACTCAAGCACGCCCGCTACTGGCAGGAGGCCTACAACGGCGTCGTGATGCGCATGGCGCTCCTGTCCTCAGTGTTGGGATCCTGGGAGTAATGCCGAGACTCGTTATCGCGATCGGCGGCAATTCGCTGATTCCGGACGGTGACCATCAGACCGTCCAGGATCAGTACGAAGCAGCAGGCGAGACCGGGGACCGCATCGCTGCTCTCGTCGAGCAGGGTTGGGATGTGGCGATCTCCCACGGCAACGGCCCTCAGGTGGGCTTCATCCTGCGCCGGTCCGAGCTCGCGAGCAGTGAGCTCCACGAGGTCCCTCTCGACTACTGCGGGGCGGACACCCAGGGTGCTATCGGGTACATGCTCCAGCAGAACCTGGTCAACGACTTCCGCCAGCGCGGTATCGACAAGAGCGTTGTCACGGTCGTCACGCAGGTCGAGGTGGACGCCGCCGATCCGGCGTTCGACAAGCCGGCTAAGCCGATCGGTTCGTTCATGGACGAGGAAGAGGCTGTGCGTCGGCGTGACGAGGAGGGTTGGGACGTCCTCGAGGACGCCGGACGCGGCTGGCGCCGGGTCGTGGCGTCCCCCCAGCCGATGCGGATCGTCGAGCTCGACGTGATTCGTGGTTTGCTCGATGCCGGTGTCGTCACTATTGCGGTCGGCGGGGGCGGTATCCCTGTCGTCAAAAACGCAGACGGTGATCTCGAAGGGATCGCTGCGGTGATCGACAAGGATCTCGCGTCCGCTCTGCTCGCTAATCAGATCGGCGCCGAGCTCTTGTTGATATCGACCGCTGTGGAAAAGGTCGCGCTCAATTTCGGTACCCCTGAGCAGCGCTGGGTCGACCAGTTCACCCTCGACGAGGTGAAGCAGTACCTCGCAGAGGGAGGACACTTCGCCGAAGGCTCGATGGCGCCCAAGATGCGCGCCGTCGTCCAGTTCCTCGAGGGCGGAGGCAGCGAGGCGTTAATCACGAACCCGGGAAACATTGAGCGAGCCATGGCGGGCGAGACCGGTACCCGGATCGTGCGATGAAGAACGTTGTGGGATTCGCCTGTGTGATCTGCGGCACGATGTACCCGGCGGACTTCCGGGGGTACGTGTGTCCGGACCACGGCGCTGAGGGGATCCTCGACGTCCGCTACGACTACGAGCGAATTGGCGCAGGCTTCACCCGAGAGACGCTCGCCGCGGATCGTAACCGCACGATGTGGCGATACCGTCCGCTCATGCCGCTGGCTACCGACGCTGCGGTCCCACCGCTCACCATCGGTGGAACGCCGCTGTATGACTCCAAGAGGCTCGCAGCCAAGCTCAGTATTGCGAAGCTCTGGGTCAAGGACGAGGGTCGCCAGCCCACGGCGTCGCTCAAGGACAGGGCGTCCGCAATGGCCGTCATGAAGGCGCAGGAGCGGGGCGCGGAGGTTGTCACCACCGCGTCGACAGGGAATGCCGCGGCGGCGCTCGCCGGAATATCGGCGAGCGTCGGGCTGAGCAGCGTCATATTCGTTCCGTCATCTGCGCCGGAGGCCAAGATCGCCCAGTTGCTCGCCTACGGGTCGAGAGTCGCTCTCGTCAACGGCACCTACACAGACGCGTTCGAACTCTGTATGGAGGCTGTCGAGGAGTATGGCTGGTACAACCGCAACACAGGGTACAACCCGTTCATGACCGAGGGGAAGAAGACCGCGACACTCGAGATCCTCGAAGAGCTCGAATGGGAAGTCCCTGACGCGATATTTGTGAGCGTCGGCGACGGTTCGATCATCGGCGGGGTTCATAAAGCAGTGAAGGACGCCTTCGCCCTCGGTTGGATTGACCGTGTTCCGCGTATTTTCGGAATTCAGGCCGAAGGAAGCGACTATCTCGTGCAAGCGTTTGAGGACGGAGAGGACGTACTGACCAAACCTGCGATCTCCGCGGTCACAATCGCTGACTCGATCAGCGCCGACCTTCCCCGTGATCGGATCAAGGCGATGGGGGCCGTCACTGAGACCGGGGGCGCCTATCTCCGTGTCTCTGACGACGAGATCCTCGCCGCAATTCCGACACTGGCACGTGGTTCGGGCGTCTTCGCCGAACCGGCGGGAGCCGCCCCATACGCGGGCCTCGTCGAGGCGGTCGACCGCGGCCTCATCGGTGCGGACGACCGGGTGGTGATCCTCGCTACGGGGAGCGGCCTCAAGGACGTCGCATCGGTTCTCAAGGCTGTAGCCGCAGCTGGAACAGAACCCATGCACATAGAACCCAATCTCGAATCTCTCAAAGCAGCTCTGAGTAATGAAAGGGCAACTGAAAGGAACGTCGGTCATGATCGACCTCACCGTTAACGAATCTGTTCTCAAATCCGCTGTCACCCAGGCAAAGGCGCGGAACTTCAAGATCCCGACGTTCGCGCAGATGCGCGACCCTGGCCTGATCCCCGATGATGTGAAGCAGCGCCTCGGCAAGGTCGGGTTGTGGGATCTCGACCCCATCAACCTGTACCGCATCACCTGGCACAACGAACCGACAGCGTCGGGAGGCGGTTTCGGCGGGGTGAACTACTTCGAGGTTCCGTCTGAGATCAGCGGCGTCGACGCTCGCATCATCATGCTTGAGGGGAAGTGGTTCCCGACCGGCGCCCACAAGGTCGGTGCAGCGTTCGGCTGCCTCGTCCCCCGGCTCGTCAGCGGCCAGTTCGACCCCGCCAACCAGAAGGCTGTGTGGCCTTCGACCGGCAATTACTGTCGCGGTGGCGCATACGACTCGAACCTCCTCGGGTGCGAGTCGATCGCGATCCTCCCTGAGGGGATGAGCGCCGAGCGGTTCGAGTGGCTCGAGAGCGTGGCGGGCGAGATCATCAGGACGCCGGGTACCGAGTCGAACGTCAAGGAGATCTTCGACAAGTGCAATGAGCTTCGGGCGTCGGGCGAAGACCTTGTCATTTTCAACCAGTTCGACGAGTTCGGGAATTACCTCTGGCATTACTCGGTGACGGGTCCGGCCATGGCCGAGGTTCTCAACGATGTCATGGGGCCGAACGATCGTTTCGCAGGCGTGACCCTGACAACCGGCTCTGCAGGGACGATCGGATCCGGGGACTACCTCAAGCAGGTCTTCCCTGGTTCGAAGATCGTGGCCGGTGAAGCAACGGAGTGTCCGACGATGCTGTACAACGGCTTCGGTGAGCACCGGATCGAGGGGATTGGCGACAAGCACATTCCGTGGATCCACAATGTGCGCAACACGGACATGGCGATGGGGATCGATGACGAGTCTTCGGTCAGTTTGATTCGTCTCTTCAACGAGCCTGCGGGCTTGGAGTACCTGGCCGACCAGGGCGTCTCATCAGACTTCATCGAGAAGCTTCCGCTGCTCGGTATCTCGGGTGTTGCGAACATGTTGATGGCCATCAAGTTCGCCAAGTGGTACGAGCTGACCGGGAACGACGTCGTGATGACGCTCGGGACGGACTCGATGGAGATGTACGGTTCGAGGTTGGCCGAGATGAATGCGGAACGCGGGGAGTTCACGGCGCTTGACGCAGCGGGCGCTTATCACCAGCATCTGATGGGGCAGGGGCTCCAACATGTCAGGGAGCTCGGCTATTACGACGCCAAGGCCATCCACAATCTGAAGTACTTCACGTGGGTGGAGCAGCAGGGCAAGACCTACGAAGAGATTCAGGCCCAGTGGTACGACCCGGACTACTGGACGGGGATTCAGGCGTTGGCCGACCCCATCGACGAGATGATCGACTCCTTCAACGCAAGGGTCGACCGGGCGTAGCCCAACGTCAACCCAGGTCAAGCTTGCGCTGTGTCAGGGCAGTTTTCGGCGATCGCGATCTCGAATGGTTTGGTGACGGTGTGGTGATCAACTCGTCTTCGAATTCCTTGACCGACAGCCTCTTGAGCTTCCCGATAAGCTCACCTGCCCGGTCATGGTCGCCCTCTCGTTCCCGCTTCCTGATGGGACGCAGCACTCGCCGAACCCGGTAACAGTGGTTGCCCTGATCTTACGGTGTCCGTGCCGCGATGGATGCAAGAGGCGTCGGCGTCAGCGACGCCCTCTGCGCCCAGATGCCGAGCCGCGACATCTAGAACGCAGACTGGGATCTGTCTTACGACGAGCAGTCCAAGCTCATGACAAGGTTCCTCCCGATCGCTCACGAAGTGCAGTGCCCCCTCTGATTTCCACGAACGGCGCAGGGCCGTCGAATCACCGAACATTCGCTCAAACCCAGGGTTCTGGTCCACGAATACGTGCCAACGCCCCCATTTTCTATGTCATCGTCGTACAGATAGTG
>JASJYA010000148.1 GCA_030125685.1 Actinomycetota bacterium | reverse complement strand
GACGTCACGCTTCGGTCATTGAATCCGCTGCTGTAACCCGCCCCTTTCGCATGATTGGAGCACATCAAGTCTCCGTGGCGATGTGTGTCATAGGCCGCAGCTACTGTGATGCGAATGACCTCAGCGCGTGAATACCCATCCAAGTCGAGAGTTGACAAGGCTGGATCTCGTCTGAGAGACCAAGCCATCGATCCCGTGATCTTTGACACCGCTGCCGAGGAGCTCCGAGAATCCGATATCTCGGTGGTCACTGCGTATCGCCGATCGTATTCGGAGCCTTTGCTCAAAGTCAGAATGGGTCTCGGATCTTTCAAGACAACGATTGGGTGCGCCGACGCGTCGATCACTCAACGGACGAAGCGCTACAGCAGAATCGTTGCCAAGCTCGTCCGATTCCCGAGTCAACGCCTATCCCAGATGCAGGACATCGGAGGTGTGCGGGTCGTACTCGACAGTTCCGTGGCGACTGACGCGATGGTTGAGCAGATTCACCGGAACTGGCGTGAGCAGATACGCAGGCACGACGACTACGTCGCCGATCCGCAACCATCCGGATATCGCGGCCATCACATCGTAGTGAATCGGGATGGTCGCCTAATCGAGATACAGATACGGTCGGAGAATCAACATACGTGGGCAGAGGGCGTGGAATCCACCGGGCGGACCATCGGTGAGGAATTGAAGTGGGGTGACGGACCGTCCGAGATTCTCGACTACTACACGCTTCTCGGTGGCGTTGTCGATCTTGCAGATCGGGGTGTCGAGATTCCAGATAGCGTTCGCCGACGCGTAGATGCTGCACAAGATGCTGCGCGCAAGCGTATCCTGTCCACATGGAGAGGAGGCGAATCCGATGGCTGATGTTCACGTGCTGCTTGTCTACGGCTTGGACGAGCAGAGACTGCTGACCCACACAGAGTTTGCAGCGGACGAGCGGGATGATGCCTTCTCTGCCTATGCAGCTGCTGAGGCCGAGCATCGCGATCTTGACGACGTAGAGATTGTTCTCGTCGCGGCGGATTCGCTTGCGACGATTCGCCACACCCACGGGTCGTACTTCCGTGAGAGTGTTGGAATCATGGACCTCGCTCTTGATGGGCTTCTTGCTCGTAGCTAGGTGATCGACGTCCAAGCGCGACGCTGGTCCCAACCCTTCCCTTTGTCACCGTGGGGGCACAGCTGTCGAGATCGACACTCTTGAATTAGCGCGTCGGGTTCTTCATCATGTCGCCATGAGCACTGTTGGCAGATACGAAGCAAAGAAGAACTTCTCCAAGCTGCTGCGGAGAGCGGCGACTGGTGTGAAGAGACCGTGATCACAAGGTCGCGCGAACCAATTGCGCGACTCGTGAGTATCGGATCGCACGAGCAGCGCCAGATCGGGATGGAACTGGTGTAATCGAGGTTCGTGAGGACTTCGATGAGGTGACCGAGGCACTGATCGGGGAGTGGATCCAGAGATGAAGTATCTCCTCGACACCCGTGTTTGGCTCTGGATGGAAGCTCAACCTCACAAGTTGGGACCGACGACGCTGATGCTCCTTCGCGATGAGCGGAACGAGTTCTACCTCTCAGCTGCAAGCGCGTGGGAGATTGCACTCAAGTTCCGGCGTGGGGAACTCACACTTCCTGACCGTCCCGAGGAGTACGTGCCGGATCGGATGCTGGCAAACGGAGTGAAGGGCATTGCTGTTGAGGTGAGCCATGCACTTGCGGTCGCCGTGGTCGACGGTGACCGCCGGGATCCGATCGATCGACTCCTGCTTGGTCAAGCGATCGTTGAGGGCATGCCGATTGTGACGGCGGATCCGAGGCTGGCGATGTCAGGAGTCACCGTCATCGAAGCAACAGCGTGACAAGTCGAGGCACGGATCTAGCCCAATTTCCACCACTTTGTGGGACACATACCCGCACGATCATTCGCGCGAGGTAATCTGTCATAGGGCCTCCGTACCGTCGGGGGCACGTTCTGTTGATCTGAGCGTCGCCGTGACCTCCGACACTCGACTCAGCATGCTGTAAAACTATCGTAAAACGGTAGGTATGCAGCTATACTGGTTCACATGAGTCCACGCCAGAATGCGCTTGCTGTTCTCCTCGGCGACATTGCCGACGCCCAGAGGGGGTGCTTCACGCGTGCCCAGGCGGCCAGCGAAGGGGTGGACGACATGCGCCTGCAGCGGGCGGTGCACAACGGCTCGATCGAACGACTCGACCACGGCGTGTATCGCATCACAGGCGCTGGACAGGATCCGCATCAAGCCATCCGCGTGGCCTGGCTCCGACTGTCACCAGGCGAGTCGCCAAGGGAACGGACGCAACGGCCACACCTGTGGGTTTCACATCGGTCAGCAGCGCGGCTGCTCGACCTTGGCGTCGTCGCAGCAGACGTGCCTGAGTTCATCACCGACCGGAGGATCCAAACAAAGGCTGACGTTGTCGTGCGGATCCGTGCCGGTGGCCTCGAGCGGTCGGAGTGGATGATCTTCGACGGGTTCGCCGTCACGACGCCGGCTCGAACGGTCGCCGATCTCGCGACAGATCGGATGGACGGCGGGCATCTCGGTCGCATCGCCTCAGATGCGACCGAACGAGGCATGACCTCCCGGGAGGAACTGGAGCTTGCCGTTGCAGGCAAGGTCGACATCACCTCGATCATCGAGCAGGCCGCTGGAAAGGCGCGGTGATGGAGTCCCCCGATCGTGTCGGGTACGCGACACCGAAGGACTTCGACCGCGCGCTCACCGATCGTATCGCTCTCGCGGCGACGACCGTGCCGTACCGCGTGCCTCAGCTCAGACGTCAGTTTGCGTACGGCAGACTGCTCGCCCGAGTGTTTCTCCATGGGCCTGAACGCTGGGTGCTAAAGGGAGCCACGGGTCTGCTCGCCCGGATACCGGGCCGGGCGCGGCACAGCATGGATGTTGACCTCTACTTCTCGGGCACGCCCGAAGAGGCGATCGGTGATCTTCAGGATGCCGTGGACGCGGATCTTGGTGACTTCTTCTCCTTCGACATCGCACCCGGTGTTGCCCTGTCCGGCGTCACGACGGGCCGGGTACTTCGCGTCACCGCCTATCTCGGTGACAAGATCTTCGAGACCTTCCCTGTGGATGTCGTCGTAACTCACACCATGACCACCCAGCCCGATGTCACACCACCGATCGAGCTCTTCGAGGTGCCTGGTCTACAAAGTACTTCGTACCGGACCTACCCGATCTCGGATCAGATTGCAGACAAGTACTCAGCGATCGTCAGCACTTATTCGGGACGTCCGAGCACTCGGTATCGTGACCTCGTCGACCTTGTTGTGATAGCCAGGACACAGCCTGTTGAAGCTCGCCTTTTGAGCAAGGCTCTCAGCAGCGAGCACCGCCGCAGAGGTATTGCATCGGATGAGCCCCTCAAGCTACCTTCGGCAGCGTGGCGCGAGGGATATGCGAAGATCGCGAGCACCGCTCCCAACTTTCCGCCACTTGACGCCGATGGCGCGATCGAGCTTGTCCGACGCCTTGTTGAACCCATCGCTGCGGGCCGCGTCAATGGAGAGTGGAACCCAATGACGCTGACATGGGACGCCTAGTCAGAATCGGGAACAGACCAGCCCATGACCCGTTCCTCTCGTATGACGGGGGCGGTCTCCTTGTGAGGGGATGAACTCGTCTTGTTGTTCGTCGAGCGGTCTCAGACATCGTGCAGCAGATCCTGGATCAACGTCGTCTGTTGTCGTCACCGCAGCGAGAGCTTCTGTGGCATCAAGTAGCGCGGATCGTGCTCGAACATAGAGGGGATCAGGTACGCCAGGCA
>JASJYA010000147.1 GCA_030125685.1 Actinomycetota bacterium | reverse complement strand
CGGCCTGAGTGACGCAAGAATCCTAGAAGCCGGTGATTGTGAGGTTGGCGCCGAGGGAGGTGATAAGGACGACCGCGAGTCCAACGCCCATCTGCGTCCATCCGATGACCTTCGCCGCGACGGGACGCGTGTTGAGGGATACGACGGCCACGAGGCCAACGAGGCCGACGGCCGCGACGCCCAGCCACGGGACGATTCCCACTGCTGCTGCTATCGCCACAGTACCTGTAGCTGTTGCCTGGACGGTGTAGATGCTGTTCAGAGAGAACGGTTTGTCGTGCAGCCGACGCACTTGGCCCCTCACGAGCACGATCGCCGCTACGTCGCGAGCCGCGAGAATGAGCCACAGCCCGAAGGCGGGGGCAAGCTCCCACCCCCCTGCGACGGCAATAGCCGCAACGGTTGCTCCCATCGCAATGGATCCCGATAACTCGGCGGCCAACGCCCGGTTCTTACTGTGTGCGTCGGCGCGCAGCGCCAGGAGAGCGAACGGCGCGGCGACGATAACCGGGATCCAGAACGGACCATCCGCTGTAGAGAATGCCCAGATCGCGCCTGCGACCGCGATCGCCGAATACACGAGGGCGAAGATCAGCCCTACTCGAGACCTTTGGAGCCATCGCCGCCGAACCAGGTCGGTCGAAACGATCTTGACGGGGCGCCGAGCGAGGAATATCCCGAGGGCCGCCGCGGATATCCCCCACGCAGCCGAGGACGGCGCCACGAGGAGTCCGAGCAGGATCGGCTCAAGGGTGAATCCCCAGCCACCGTGTTCAGTCGGGAGCGCGATCGAGCGAATCCTGACCGGCGTTGCTCTCTGCTCCATTGCAGCACCCTCTGACATGCTTGCGTCAATCAGGCCGGAATACCGGCCTGATTGACGCAAGCATGTCTACAAGGTCTGCGAGGAAGCGTTGGCCGAGGCTTCCATCGATGAGGCGGTGGTCATAGGAGAGATCGAGGGGGGCGACGAGCCCAACGGCGACCAGGCCGTCTTCGACGACCGGTCTTGGAACCGCCCTGCCGATCGAGACGATTGCGCTCGTGCCGAGCGGGATGATCGGGGTGCCGTGGCCACCACCGAGGGCGCCGATGTTCGAGATCGTGAACGTCTGGCCCGTTATCTCGTCGAGAGTGATCGTTCGATCCTGTGCTGCGGTCGCGAGTCGTTCGAACTCGGTTGTCAGCTCTTGGTTGCTGAGCTGGTCTGCATCCTTGACCACGACAACGACGAGCCCTGCCTCGGTGTCTACGGCAAAACCGAGATCGATTCGTGACTTGTACGCCACGGATCTGTCGACGTACTCAGCGTTGAACTCCCGGTACTCCTTCAGCAGGGGGATCACTGCCTGTGCGATGAGCGACTCGAGCGGCAGAGGGTCGTCCTTCCTGATCGCCCGCGCGGCGAGGAGCTGCTCTGCGCGCACCTCCGCTTGGACGGTGACGTGCGGAATCGTGGTCCAGGACTCCGTCATGTGGTCTGCGATGGCCTGACGAGTCCGGCTCAGAGGCACAAGATCGTCGGATCGGACGGAAGTTCCTCCGACGGCTGCGGCGGCAGCGACGTCAGCGCGTGTGATCGCTCCGCCGGCGCCCGATCCGGTGACTGTCGCGAGATCGATGCCCTTCTCCTTGGCAAGCTTCCGAACAATCGGCATCACTCGCGTCTCGCTCGCGCCTCGCGCAGGTGCCGAAACGGGGCTCGCAGGCTCGCGCTCCCCCCTCGCTCGAAGACTCGCTTGTCCCCCCTGAAGGGGGGACGCGGGGGAAGTGGGGTCGGTCGCTGATGCTCCGTCGACGATGAAGAGGACGGCGCCAACCTCAACGGTCTCGCCCCCGCGTACGTTGATTGCGGTGATCGTGCCTGCGAACGGCGATGGGATCTCGACAACGGTCTTGGCTGTCTCGACTTCTACGATGAGCTGGTCGACCTTGACAGTGTCACCGACGGCGACGAACCACTTGATGATCTCTGCCTCGGTGAGGCCCTCACCGATATCTGGCATGCGGAACTCATGTGACATTGCCGGCAAGGGTACCGCTGCGGCTACGCCTGGTATGCCTCTAGTGTCGGCTTCACGGGGCGGTCGATGTCGAGAGTGAGGTGATGGACATCAGAAACTGATCACCGCGTCCGCTTCAGCCGCCATGTCGTTGAACGCCGCGCCCCCGATCATCTCGACTCCTTCAATGAGGTCGTCCATCTCCAGGTCGTTGAGATCAAGAGACGGCTGGCACACCATGAGCCGGACACCGATGCCGAGTGCCTGGTCGATGAACGTCGAGAGCGCTGCTCCACCCTCCTTGATGGTGAGGTCTCCGCTGTCCTTGTGGAGCAGCGAGGGTCCGAGCATCGTGAAGTAGATCGAGACATCCATGTCCATGGCCGCCGCGGCTGTCGCCAGATAGAACGGCGTTGCCGCCTTGGCTATCTCGTCGGTTCCGTGCGTCTGGACGTACAGGATCGTCGGGTTTTCTACCACTCAGCCATCTCCTCGGTTCGGCATGTTGGGTGCGGCTATATGAACATCGCCAGATCCGCATCGGCGGCGAAATCAAGGAACGCGGCCGCGCCGAGGCACGTCGCTTCTTTCATGATGTCATCCTGGGCCACGTTCATGACGCCCATCGTTGTCGAGCATGCGTAGAACTCGACCCCGCCGTCGAGGCAGATCTCCATCATCTCGTCGAAGTCAGGGATGTTCGAGTCAGACATCCAACCCTTCATCATCTTGGTGGCCACCGCCGTCATCCCCGGCATCATGCTGATGATGTTCGGGACGCCGATCTCCCTTCCTTTGAGGGGGGGCGGCGCGGCGGCGTTCCCGAGTGGCGACACCTTGAGTTTGTGCATCCGTTTCGTGTTGATCATGTCGAGTCCGTAGAAGGTGCAGAAGATCCCGACCTTCCAGTCGAGGGCCGCGGCCGTCGAAGCCAGAATCAGGACGGGATACACCTCGTCGAGGCCGCCCTTAGACGCGACGAGCGCCATCGACTTCTGTTTGGTTCCGCTTGTCTGTTCTATCGGCGTTTCGGCTGTTGGGGCCGTGAATGTTCGTTCACCTACATCGGTCATTGTTGGACCTCTCTTTCACTTCGTACGGCGGAACCAGAATCGGTACTCGCTCTCCCCCGCGGTCTGCTTCAGCAATGGGTGGCCGGTCTGGCGGGACCACGCTTCCATGTCCGGGGGTGCCCCCGGGTCGGTCGCTACCATCTCAAGCACCTGGCCGACGTCGATCGTCTTGATCGCCTTGGCGGTCTTGATGACCGGCATCGGACAGAGCATCCCAGTGCAGTCAAGCAGTTGGTCGGCTTTGATGTCGTCCATGCATCCTCCTCGGTTGGGTGGAGGCTGCCTCGGACGAACCTATCCGGCAGCCCCCCGAAACATTCGTGTCTGGGCATGTCTCGCTGTCATTATTCCGATTCAATCGATCACTGCGAGCGACTTTGCACGGCCACGTCTGCCAAGCATACCTGCTCAGGACAGGCGCCATGCCGTCGGGGGCGCCATGTCAGAAATCCGCGAATAGCTCTCTCAACTCCGTGCAAGCGTGCGTACTACGAAGTCACGTCGCCGAAGATCAACCTCGCGCTCGATCTGCTCCTCGATGTGATGGCGGACCGGCTCAACATGTCAGCCGTGTAACCCGGCGCTGCCACAAGCCGTGCGCGATGCAGCGCGAGTAGACGCCGGCGCCGTGTTCGAGATGACGTGGAGTTTCGCCGGTCCCGACGGTCGGGCCACATGGGAGTGGGCAGGCGTGGTCGATGCCGATGGCGAGAAGCACCCCACTGTCCGATGGCGGCGCATCGGCAATCACGCGATCTTCAAGCACCCCTGACGC
>JASJYA010000146.1 GCA_030125685.1 Actinomycetota bacterium | reverse complement strand
AATGATTGCACAGATAGACACGCGCGACTTCGCCGTTCCAATCGTCGCGACTGTCGACGAAGGCCCATGCGGCTGTGGTTGAGGGGAAGGATGCCTTCCCTTCGACCGGGCACCTTCGCCCCATGCGGTGTCCGGCCCGATCTCGATAGGTCCTGCTCATAGATGTCCTCCCGCGTTGCTCCCCACCATGATGACGGCTGGGTGTGACAGGTTCTGAAAACTAACGCTGCCTGCAATCCCGGTACTTGATCTGCTGTGCCTTGAGGAGGCGGAAGTCTCTGCTTGTCAGGTTGGCCTCCTCCATAACCGACTCTTCGGATATGAGCGGGGTGCGACCAAGAGATCGGGGCGAGTAGCGGGAAGCCTCAGAACGATTTGCGAAGTACGTCGTACCTGTGGCTCTCCCTGTCAAGGATGCGGGTCCTGGCAGGTGGTGATCGGCTCGTGAGTGGTGCTGTGACGGGAGTTTCGGGTTGTCAACGATGCCCGGGGCGGCTGGCCATGTCGTCGAGATTCCCGAGTCGGGAGCCTGAGTTACGAGAAGTCGCACCGACATCAATAATCGGCTCTTCTGCTTTGAGCGGTGTGCGGAGAAGAGTTCGGATGCGAGTCGCGGCGGGAGGTGATTGGACGATGAATATTGTTGTCACAAGGCTTCTGCCTTTGAGAACCCGGTTTAAAGAGCCGCCTCTACCTCGTCGAAGACTCCTCAGCATCTCCCCCGCGAAGAGCGGGAGAGAGAAGAACCGGATCTTCTTCGTGCTACTGCCTGACGAATACCCAGATCGAACCGACCCTGCTCACTTGCGGAGGGTCTCCATCCGTCTGTGGATCTCATTGTTGAGTCGCTTCGTCGTAGCTTCGTCGTAGCCAATGCTCGAAAGGTCGGCGAGGGCAGGTTCGCTCCGGCCAACCATGTCGCCGACGCGGCGCGCAGCAAGCCGCTCAGGGACACCGAATCGCTCAGCGAACTCCACGAAGTAGCGCAGGGCGAAGTTGGCATCTCTTCCATCCAGGCGGAGCGCCATGTTCTGGTTGAGGGGGTACGCGAGCGTGGACACGATGTCGTACACAGGTGTTGCAGCGATAATGCCATCAGGTCGCCACTGCAGGGAGTAATTCTTTGCGTGCATATCACCGTTGCCGATCATCCAGGCAAACGCCACCTGAAGCACCAGATCGAGAATGGCTGCCGCCGGTGATGTTGCCACGTCGGCTACGCGCTCGGCGATGTCGTTCACGCTGACTCGGTACTTGTCCGCGGGGTAGCGACCGAGTAGCTGACAGGC
This sequence comes from Actinomycetota bacterium, assembly GCA_030125685.1. GTDB lineage: Bacteria > Actinomycetota > Acidimicrobiia > Spongiisociales > UBA5794 > B3-G11. The sequence goes on along the minus strand of JASJYA010000146.1, from coordinate 2,565 downwards.
ATCCTCTTGTCCGATCCGTGCGATGGATCGATCGGGTCTCCGATCTCGGTCGAAGCGCGCAATGAGCAGGCCTACTTCGCCATCGGAATCGGTGATGAGTTCGTGGTGGGGAACAACGAACCCGGCTGTGCGCGCCATCGAGAGGAAGAAGTGCTCGTTCCGGGTGAGCAGCGGGTACGCGACCGGATCGAGCTTCAGGATCGCCGGCCGCCGTGCTCGTTTGACGGGGAACGAGATCATCGAATCTGAGATCTTGTCCTGAACACCGGGAATTGCAGAGTCGAGTTGCTCGGACATCGGGTCAACCGTTCTTGCCAGCAGATCCCGGAAGCGGACGGTTGACGGCTTGGTAGGCAGATCCTGGATGGGACCGGGCGGCAGGGTGCCGGGCGGAACCACTCGCACGTCTCCGACGGCATCGCCTCCCACGGCAAGCAGGAGCGACAGCTCATCGTCAGCGGATGTTCCGACGGCAGCGATGACCGCATCGAGGCGAGCGCCCTCGGGGAGGAGTCCGGAGAAGAACGGTGGAAGCGAACCGGATCCGGTCACGAATGGTTGGGATCGTGTCGGAAGCGTGGAAGCTACCGCGTCACCCCCGGAGGCAACGTACTCATCGAGATAGCGAAACGAGTTCCCTGTCTCGGTGCGTGTGATCTCACCTGCCAACACATCCTGCTTGTACACGTGGGCGCGTTCAATCCGCTTTGCCTCGGCTGGGTGCATCATGTTGAGATTCCACCGGTCGAGATGCGGATGCCGAGGGCGTCCGCCACGGCCATGACGATCCCGACCGAGACCGTTGGGTCGGCGTCCTCAAGGCGTCCAACGGTCTGGCGCTGAACGCCACAGAGGTCGGCGAGATCTTGTTGAGTGAGTCGCAGTGCCTTTCGTCGGATGCGGATTGACCGAGCTAGATTGTCCAGATTGTTCGCTGTAGGGGACATGTTCGAATTCTCGCACATACTCCAGGTTGCGTCAAGTAGAATGCTTGCTACAGCGAACAATCTGGCTACCTGGCTGCTGGGGTTATCACTGAGAGACCTACCGTTCGCTGTAGCGAACATGGGGTCATTCCGTCCTGCTCATCGTAACCCGTCCCTTGTCGCCAATGGGACGCGTTGTGACCGAAAGCAATGGCCGGCCAAGCTAGGTCGCCTGGTTGATCGGGAATCGCTGCGCTCAGCCGTCTCTCCCGCAGGCGGGAGAGAGAAGTAGAAGAACCGTACGTCTTCTCTCCCAGCAGCCCGGGATGGGCCCGTAGTTTGATCCGTCAGCTCTCAGCTCTTCGTCAACCAACCCAACGCCGGTGTTCTCGCGTTGCTGTGTTATCGACGCGCCTTGTGCCGAGCTTCAGAATGTTGCCTGCTGCATACAATCGGGGTCGAACCTCGCGAGGAGATCAGGTGACGGCAACGGAGACGAAGACCGAGGACGTGGCTAGGAACAAGATCACCGCTTCGAGGGTCCTCGGATGGCTAGCAGTTCTGGCGGGTCTCAGCGTGCTTTCACTGTGGTGGCTCGCATCGCTCACAGCGAAACCGGACCACGACATCGGGCGAGAGGTATTCGGCAACATCCCATCTCTGGTCGTGGCGATGTTCTACGTCATGTCTGCGACGTTCGTCGCGATCTCGATAGGCCTCTTCGCCATGCGGGCGAGGAACTGGGAGCGGGGGAGCTGGGAGCAGAGAAGCGGCCAACTCAAGCAGCGCCTCAACCGGTTCCGCGACGGCGTCTCCATGAAAACCGTCATGGAGGATCCCGCGGCAGGAGTCATGCACGCTCTCATCTACTACGGATTCATCGTGCTCTTCCTCGGTACGGTGACTCTCGAGATCGACAATCTTCTTCCGATGTCGCTCAAGTTTCTCCACGGCGTCGTGTATCAGGCACACACCTTCATACTCGATATTGCCGGTGTGTTGTTCGTGATCGGTGTCGCTTGGGCTGCCGTGAGGAGATACGGCACGAAGCCTGCACGGATCGCTTCCAAGACAAGGCCGGAAGACGCATGGATCCTGCTCCTCCTCGGGGCGATCGCTATCACCGGTTTCCTCACCGAAGCAGCGCGAATCGCGCTCGTCGGCAGTCCGGCGTTCGAGCAGTGGTCTTTCGTGAGCTACCCCCTGGCATCCCTCGTGCCGACGGCGTCAGCCAGCGGGATTCACCAGATCATGTGGCTGGCGCACGTGTTCACGTTCTTCGCCTTCCTGATCATGCTGCCGACCACGAAGCTGCGCCACATGGTCACGTCGCCTGCCAACCTCGCTCTCTCGCCTCGTGAGCGGCCGAAAGGCGCAATGCGTGAGATGCCGAACCTCATGGAGGCGACGGACATCGAGACTGTGGGCGCCTCCACCGTTGCTGAGTTCACCTGGAAGCAGCTCCTCGACACCGACGCCTGCACAATCTGTGGACGGTGTACGGCGGTGTGTCCAGCCAACCTGACGGGGAAGCTCCTCGACCCCCGTGAGATTGTGCTGAAGCTCGGTACGGTCGCCGCTGCCACGGCAAATCCTCCGATCTCGCCGCCGGTCGGTGTTGATGACAGCATCACCGTCA
>JASJYA010000048.1 GCA_030125685.1 Actinomycetota bacterium | reverse complement strand
GGGTCGTAGCACCGCCTGCACCGGGCTTCGTAGGAGCCCGCGGCGCCTATGACGACGAGATCGTCTGACCGCACGACACGTTGGGTGAACAGGCCAGGTCCGCCACACCGGTGGCAGACGGCAAGCAACTTCGTGACGTACTCCGCCCGGAGCATCAGGGCGGGGATCGGCTCGAACGGACGACCGAGATAGTCAAGGTCGAGGCCTGCGATGATCACGTTCTTCCCCGCTCCAGCGAGGATCTCAGCCACCTTCACGAGCCCGATGTCAAAAAACTGTCCTTCGTCGACACCGACAACCACCGTACGGTCATCGACAGCGCGCAGGAGCTCATCGGAATCCGCTACCGGTGTCGCCGCGGTCGAGAGGCGGGAGTGTGAGACGACTTCCGCCACGGCGTACCGCGTATCGAGCAACGGCTTGAATGTCTGGGTCGGCACCCTTGCCAGGTGGTAGCGGGTAATTCTGCGGATGAGCTCTTCGCTCTTGCCCGAGAACATCGGACCCGCTATGACCTCGATCCAACCCTGATCTGCTCGTCGGTGCATGGATAGGGAGAGTAGCTAGTCGTGGCGACTCAAGCGCCGCCGCGTCTGGTCGTATTACGTAGTACGTATTACGTAATACGAGCGGCGAAGCCGCTTACTCCCCTACAGGGGAGTTCCTCCGGATCCAGGCCGAATGGGCCAACCCGAGCGCGGCGCTCAGAGCAACGAACACCGTGCCGCCGGCAGACATGAACGGGAGCGGCAGCCCGGTTACCGGCATGATCCTCACGGTCATTCCGATGTTGACAAAGATGTGAAACGCGAGCATCGCTGCGACGCCCATAGTCACGAGGAATGCAAATCGACTTCGCGCACTCATCGCGATAACCACCAGGCGGAACAGCAAGACACCGAACAACGCGATCACGATCACGCTTCCGACGAAACCGAACTGCTCTCCAACCGCCGTGAAGATGAAGTCGCTCGACTGGACCGGCACGAACTGCAGGTTGGTCTGGGTACCTTCGAAGAGACCCTTTCCGAAGAAGCCGCCGGATCCGATCGCGATCTCGGACTGGACCTGATTGTACGTAGCGTCGAGCGAGTGCGACTCGGGGTCGATGAACGCTGTGAGCCTCCTGATCTGGTAATCCTCGATGAGTTTCAACTGGAAGAGGCCGACCGTCCCGACCACAGTTGCGACAAACAAGAACCCGAGTTGTCGCAATGTCGCGCCACCGACAAAGAGCAGAGCGAGAGTGACAGCCGCGAAAACGAGCATGGTCCCGAGATCGGGTTGCAGGAAGATCAACCCGGCGGGCACTCCGACAATGACGAGGACGTGGGCAACGGTATTCCACTTGATCGGTCGCTCCGCCGCAGCGAGTATGGACGCGATCATCAAGATCACCGCGATCTTGGCGAACTCGGAAGGCTGAAACTGGATGCGACCGAGATCGATCCAGCGCTGGGCCACACCGTCACTCTCACCGAGCGGGAACACGAGTACGAGGAGCACGACGGAGACGAGGTAGAAGGGACTGGCGAATCCCTTCAGCTCGACCAGGTTGATCGTCGACGCTACAGCGAACACGATGAACCCAAGCACAACCCAGATGGCCTGGGATCGCAACTCTGTCGCCGGATCCTCCCCCGCTGCTTCGAAGCCAGGCGCTGTGGCCGAAAAGATCATGAGCAGGCCGATCGCAGAGATAGTTACATACGTGAGGACAAGCACGAGATCAGGTTTCAGAGGCTCACCCCCGAGCGCCGTCGAATGTGACCTGACCCATCGGATTCGTCGCATCAGTCTGCGTCGAGTCCCGGGACGAGTTCCGTCACGCCGTCGGCGCCGTTGAGGAGGTACTGCAGGATCTGGCGAGCGACCGGCGCGGCGATCCTGCCGCCGCTGCCACCCCGTTCGACGACGACGGACACGACCCATTCTGGGTCGTTGATCGGAGCAACGCCGACGAACCAAGCATTGGAGGCCTGGCGGAACCGCTCTGTCGCCGGCGCCGAGATCACTTCGCCTGTGCCTGTCTTCCCGCCAACGAGTTCAACGTTCTCGCCGAAGGATCTGAAGGCGGCATACGCTGTGCCGCGATCCGGGTTGTTCACAACCTGCTGAAGCGCCTGGCGCAGCAGGCGGACCGTTCTCGGGCTGATGTCGGCTTCTGAGATCGCTATCGGCAGGTTGACATCGAGAATCTCGCCGTCGCCGTCAACGATGTGGGACACGACGCGCGGCTGCCAGACGGTACCGCCGTTCACCATCGCTGCAAAGGCGTTCGCAACCTGGAGCGGCGTCGCGAGCGTTGCGCCCTCCCCCACTGCGATGTCCATGAGATCGCCCCCAACCCACGGTCCGTCAGCCCGTACCCGACCGGTCTCCTTGCTCTGCTCCTCACTGAACCACGAACGGTCAGGAATGAGGCCGTCCTTCTCGAACGGGAGATCGACACCCGTCGCGGCGCCAAAGCCGAACGACCTCGCATACTGCTGGAGCACATTCTCCGTGTCAAGGTCTGTGTTGTCATACCGATCCTGCCAGAGCCTCAGCGCCAGATCCCAGAAGTAGAGGTTGCAACTCCCTTCGAGCGCACCGTGCAGGTCGAGCGGTCCGTGGCCACCCGGCCACTTCCAGTCCCGCTTCACCTGCACCGATCCGTCACCCAACTTGAACCTGAACTCGCCGGTGCAGGAGTACTCTGCGGTGTCAGAGAGCAACGGCACTTGCTCAGGAGCGTCATCGCCCTCCGGCGCAGCGCCGACTTCCTTGTCACCCAGCCCCCTGTCGATCGGGTAGTAGCTCTCTTCCAACGCGAGCACATACGCGACGACCTTGAAGGTTGAAGCCGGCGCGTACTGACCTTGAACGGCAAAGTTCTGGAGCGCGCCGACTGTACCGAGGCGCGCCCACTGCTCATTGCTCAATCCGTCGACAAACACGGTCGGGTCGTAGGTTGGGAACGATGACATCGCGATAACCGATCCATCGTTCGGGTTGATCACGACGCTGGTTGCGCGCACGGGGCACCACGGATCCTTATGAAGAAGGACCACTTCCTCCTCCGTGATGTGGAGCACCTGGAGTATCTGGTGCGCCCCGTCGACATACTGGTTCACTCGTACCGACGTTCTTTCGCCGGAGAGAGACACAGTCGCCTCGAACTCTCCGTCGACCTCGACGACGGACTCCAAGCGAATAAACTGAGGTTCGAAGCCTGAGAGCACTCCCTCAGCTCCGAGCGGGACGCTGACTCGCTGGACCGGCACGCACACACCGACGCCATCAATCGGGAGCCCCGGATACAGTGGTCCGAGCACGTCGATCGGATCGACGGTGACCGGTTCGAGTTCGCGAGGAACATCGTCGTCGTCGACTCCGAGTTCAGCCGTGCCCTTCGTTGGTTCGTCGGGTTCTGGATCGACCTCACTCCTTGCCTCTGCGAGCGCCTCGCTGAGTCGTTCCGCTCGCGACTTGTGCGTGAGCTCGTTCGCTCTCTCCTCCATTTCGAGCTTTCTCGCAAGCAGGAGACCATCTCGCAGAGAGTCCTGTACCTGCTGTTGCACACCCGCGTCGATGTTGAGAACCAGGTTCCGACCTGCGGTCGGGGCGCTCTCTCCCACCAGCGAGAGCACCTTACGCTTCGCGTCGACACGGTATTGCACGATCCCTCTACTGCCCTGCAACTGCTCGTCGTAGGACTTTTCAAGTCCCGCCTTACCGACGACGTCGGTTCCGTCGATGTCCTCGCGTTCGAGATCCTGATCATTCGGCCGACCGATGTGACCGAGCACGTGCGCTGCCAAATCGCCAAGGGGGTACGTTCGGATCGGTTGCGGGATGACGGATACCCCGGGGAACTCCTCCTTGTGCTCAAGGAGGAACGTCGCCTGGGAATCGGTGAGATCCTTGGCGACCGTGATCTGGGCGCCCCGATTGTCTCCCGATAGTTGTTCGAGAATCGCCGACGCGGGCTCATCGAGGAACGCTCCGAGCTTCTCAGCGAGAGACTGCTGCTCGTCGTCATCGACGAGCGCAAGGTCAACAACCGCTGCGAGGGCTGAGCGAGTGCCTGCGAGCTTTACGCCGTTGGCGTCGACAATGTCACCTCTCGGCGCGGGGGTCGTCACGACGCGGACCTGCTGACTCGCGGCTCGCTCCTCGTACGCGTCTACACCTGTGACTTGCATCGTCCACAGTCTGAGGACGAGCACCGCGAGAAGAACTGCGAAGAGCGCCCCAAGAACAACTACCCGAACAGTGGAGGTCATGTGGCCCAGCCTCGCTGATGGGAACCAAGCATCTTGCCGATTATCCAAAAGGCCGGAACAGCGAGGACGAGATTCCACACGCCCGGGATCATGACGTTCGCGAGCACGCGGGGTTCCGTGATCGTGCCCTGCCCGAACAGAGTTCCGAACAGCACGTAGAGAAGTTGGCTGGACACCGTGATGCCGATAACGGTCACCGCAACGAAACCTGGCCCGTCAGGGAACCGAACCTTGAACCGGCTCGCGGCGTACGCGACGACTGTGAGCGTCATCGCCCACAACCCGAGCGTTCCGCCACCGATAAGGTCCATCAGGATCCCCGCCGTGAATCCCACGAGGAGGAGGTACTCAGACTCGATGTGAGGCGATATTGCTATCACCGCGAGCGTGACGAGCGCCGGCGCGACTCCGAGAGGTTGGATCCTGCCGGGAGCGAACACCGTCGTTTGGAGAACGATGGCGGCGACTATCACGAGAAGGGAGATCACTACCCGCGAACGACTCATCATCCACCACCGACCGTCGTCGTCGTGGTCGTGATCAGAGTGTCCTCATCTTGGAGACCGGCGTCGATCGGGGACCACCCGACGACAACTTTCACATAGTCGATTCTGGACAGTCTGACCGCGGGATCGACTTCCGCACGAAGCACGAAACCTACCTCTGCGCCGGCTGCGGCTCGAATCGAGCCGACCAGGATCCCAGGCGGGAATCGCGAACCATCGGTCACTACACGGTCGCCTTCACTAACGGCCTCTCTTGCGCGAAACATCTCGAGCCTGAGTGGACCGCCACCTCTCCCTGTGACAATGCCTGTTTCGTTCGTCGACAACACACGCACGCTCACAGCCACAAGCTGATCAGTGATGAGACGGATTCGCGCAGAATTCGCAGACACCAAATCGACTCGCCCTATGAGGCCGTCCTCGTCCACGACGGCTTGGCCCGCAACAATGCCATCCTTCGAGCCCTTGTCGATATAACGCACGTTGTCGAACACAGACGGGCCTGACGCGTTGATGCGCGCTGTGACCGTCGCAAGCTCATCGGGCACCTGAAGCCCGTTGATCGCCTCGAGCTGGGCAACCTGCTCTTCGAGCGCGTCGGTTGCAAGCACCTGTGCCTCGAGCTCGCGAACTCGATCTCCGAGGCGGTCGTTCTCTGTCCTCAGGGCTGCAAGGTTGGCGACCCCATCGACAACGCCGACGACTGGGCGGGTCACCCAGTCCACACCTTCTTGAAACGGCGTGAAAATCGACTGGGCGCCCTCCCGCATCACGTCAGCGACACCCCCACCCGACGATCGAACGTCGAACGTCGCAGTGATGAAGCCAAAGGCCACGAGGGTGAGGAATAGAATCGTCACTCGGTCGACTCGGCGGCCCGATGAAGAGAACATCAGAACCGGCGGACGCTACGAGCGAGCCGACGATTGAAGCACCATTTGCAGAACATCGAATTCCTCCAGGCAGGCGCCAGACCCGAGCACAACGCTGTGCAAGGGGCGATCCGGGACCACGATCGGCATGCCCGTCTCGTGAGCGAGCCTCACGTCAAGGCCATTCAGATAGGCGCCGCCGCCCGTGAGAACGATTCCTCGCTCCATGACGTCGGCCGAGAGTTCGGGCGGTGTCTTGTCGAGCGTGAATTTGACAGCGTCGACGACCGCTTCGATCGGCTCCTCGATGGCCTCTCTGATTTCGGCGCTCGACAGAACGATCGTCTTGGGGAGTCCCGAGATCAGATCACGGCCGCGAACCTCTGCGGCGGGCTCGTCGGCGTACGGCCAGGCGGAACCGATCGCCATCTTGACCTGCTCCGCGGTGCGCTCTCCTAGCATGAGGGAGTATTCCTTCTTGACCCATTGGATGATGGCCTCGTCCATCTCGTCTCCGCCGATCCGGATCGACTTCGACACGACGACTCCACCGAGGGAGATAACAGCGACCTCCGTTGTTCCACCACCAACGTCAATGACCATCGACCCGGTCGGTTCATGAACAGGCAGCCCGACTCCGATAGCGGCCGCCATGGGTTCTTCGATCGTGTAGGCCTTGCGCGCCCCTGCGTGATAGGCGGCTTCCTCGACCGCTCGACGTTCGACCGACGTGATTCCAGACGGTACGCATATGACGATGCGCGGCCTTGCCGCGAAGCGGCCGGTGTGTACCTTGTCGATGAAGTAACGGAGCATCTTCTCGGTCACTTCGAAGTCCGCTATCACACCGTCGCGCAGCGGACGGATCGCCTGGATGTAGGAGGGGGTGCGACCGATCATTCGCTTGGCCGCCATGCCGACTTCAAGCGGCTTGTTGTCGCGGGTGTTGATAGCGACTACCGAAGGCTCGTTGAGCACGACCCCTTGACCGCGCACGAATACAAGGGTGTTCGCGGTTCCTAAGTCGACGGCCATGTCCTTGCCGGCGAATGACAAAAGGTTTTTCACTTCAGACTTCCTGGCGTGATTGGGTTAAGTGTAACCAGCGAGTTCGCAATCGGCCCTAAAAGCCCTAACCGAAGAAGATCTGCAGCTCTCGCGTCGCGCTCTCTCGGGAGTCGGACCCATGCACAAGATTGTGTGTAATCACGAGTCCGAAGTCGCCACGGATCGTGCCAGGTGCGGCTTCGGCAGGATTCGTCTCGCCGATGAGCGTCCTGGCGACCGCTACGGCGGACTCCCCCGACCACTCCATTGCGACGACCGGTCCTGATGTGATGAACTCGACGAGTTCACCGAAAAACGGCTTCTCCGTGTGCTCTGCATAGTGGACTTCTGCCATCTCTTCGTCGATCGTCAGCATGCGCATCTTGTCGAGCGTCAGACCCTTGCGCTCGAATCGGGAGATCACATCGCCAACAAGGCCTCTCTGGACGCCATCGGGCTTGACCATCAGAAATGTGTTTTCGACTGCCATTGCTCACATCTCCTCAAAACAGGGGGTCACGGGTCGGGAGAAGCGGTAAGGGTACCGGACGCCGAGTCAATCAGGTATCTCAAGGTCAGCTTCGTCGTCCCCATCGTCCCGCTCGGCTTCGAAACGAAGGTGCGCCTCACCTGATCGATCACCGACCGTCACATACCGGGTACGCACCTCCCCGACGAGGTAGAGGGAACCCGCAACGACCACGCCGCCGTCGGCGCCTGCCTCTCGTTGCGCAGCGTCGACGGCTTCCGCAGGATCAGCAAACACAACCGCTTCAACCTGGAGGGACTCGCCGGCAGCCTCCGCTACTTCCTGTGGCGCGATCGCCGCGGCGTCCGCGGGCGCGGTCGCGAACACCTTGCCGATGAGGCCGCGGAGCGGAGACACGAGATCACCGACATCTCGCTCACCGCGCATGCCCAGGACGAGGCGCCATTCAATCGCGAGGAACTCGTTTGCGAGAGTCTCCGCCAGTCCGAGAAATCCCTGGATGTTGTGCGCCCCGTCGATCATGATGAGAGGTCGTCGGTTCACGATCTCAAGGCGCCCGGGCGAGTTCATGGATTCAACGGCTGTCGCGATCGAATCCTGGTCAAGGTCCCTACCAAGAAACATCTCGCACGCCGCCACGGCTGTAGCAAGATGATCGACCTGATGGCGTCCGTGCATCGGCAAGTACAATTCTTCGTACTCGCCGAAGACGCCGTCGATAGAGACGTGCCATCCACCGACGGCGACCACCGCGTCCGTCACGGTGAAGTCCGAACCCGACCGAATCCAACTCGATGCAGTCTCGGCGACCTTCGCCCCAATAACGTCAGCGACGTCGCCCTCGACCGGCCCGGTCACGAGTAACCCGCCGGCGCCGAGAATCCCCACTTTTTCGGCAGCGATGTGCGCCTTTGTCGGACCGAGGAACTCAATGTGGTCGATGTCGATCCCTGTGATCACCGCAACGGTGGAATCGATCACGTTGGTTGCGTCAAGGCGACCACCGAGTCCGACCTCAACAACCGCGACGTCGACGGTCGCTGTCGAGAAGATCGAGAAAGCCAGCGCTGCTGTGACCTCGAAGTAGGTGACGGAGGTGTCGGCCTCCCTCTCGTACGCTGTGACGAACCACGCAATATCAGCAACGGCGTCTGTGAAGTCTGTGGAGTCGAGCGTGACGCCGTGGAGAGTGAACCGCTCCTCGACCGTGTGAAGATGCGGCGAGGTAAAGCCCCCCGTCGCCAGCCCGTGGGCGCCGAGGATCTGCTGCACCATCCGCGACACCGTTGTCTTCCCGTTCGTGCCGGCAATATGGATCGAAGGGTACGTCGTTTGTGGATTTCCCATGAACTCGAGCAGACCGGTTATGCGCGAGAGTCCCGGCTTGATTCCGTGGCCAATCCTTGCGTTGAGAAATGCCTCGGCCTGATCGCGGTTCTTGATCGTCGACATGTTCGCCGTTCTTTCCATGTCTCAGCCGAGCTCTGCGAGTTGGATCTGCAGCTCTTGGATCTCGCTCTCGACCACCGCGAGGCGGCGCTCCTCTTGAGCGACGACTTCTCGCGGCGCTCGATCTCTGAAGTTCGGATTGTCGAGCTTTCCCTTTGATTTCATGATGACCGCCTCATGCTCAGCGATCGCCTTCTCGATCCGGGGTCGCTCTGCCTCCACATCGACGAGACCTGCAAGAGGGATGAACGCTTCGACTCCATCGGCCGAGATACGCGTGTGGCCCGCAACCGGTTCGGGGCGGCCACCGGGGCGAGGCGTAGCGCCGGTGAGGGACGCGACCTGGTTGTACCACCAGGGAGGCAGTTCCTCGGCTGAAGTGAGGATCACCGGAATCTCGACCTTGCGCGGAATATGGTGCTGCGACCGGAACTGTCGGATACCGGAGACGACGCTCCTGAGCGATTCCATCTCCTGTGGCGCCTCGACGGAGCGCGGCTCGGGCCACCGGGAGGTGATAATGAGGCTCGACCCGTCACCGAGGTGCGACCACAGCTCTTCGGTGATAAACGGGATCACCGGATGGAAGAGCTTCAACACGTCCCTGGTCGCGGCGCCGAGCGTCTGGCGCATCGCGGAATGGCGGTCACTGTCGGTGTCGCCTATCGACTTGACCATCTCGAGGTACCAGTCGAACAGCTCGGACCACGCAAAGCTGTACAGCGCGGCGTACGCATCGGAGAGTCGGTAGTCGTCAAGGAGACGATCGACCTCGGAGGAGACGACAGAGAGTCGAGATAAAATCCACGCGTCCTCCGGTCCAGGGCTCTCCGGATAGCCGCCGTCGACCGGCACGTCGGTGACGTCCATGAATTCCACGACGAATCGGACGGCGTTCCACAGCTTGTTGCCAAAACGCCTCGCGGCGTCGATCGCATCGACGCTGAGCGGGATGTCATGGCCGGGAGCGGCAGCCTGGATCAGAGCGAGCCTGAGGGAGTCTGCGCCGTACTCGTCAATGAGTTCGAGAGGGTCGAGGGCGTTGCCCTTCGATTTGGACATCTTCAGACCTGTCTCGACGTCGCGCACCATCCCGTGAATCAGGATGTCTGGGAAAGGCGCTGAGTTCGTGAAGTGGAATCCCATCTTCATCATGCGCGCCACCCAGAAAAAGATGATGTCGTAGCCTGTGACGAGGACGCTCGTCGGGTAGTACTTCGCGAGGTCGTCCGTCTCCTTGGGCCAACCGAGCGTTGAGAAGGGCCAGAGCGCAGACGAGAACCAAGTGTCGAGCACGTCCTCGTCCTGCCGAAGCTCAGTCGATCCGCACGCGCACTCGGTCGGGTCGTCCATGGAGACGATCGTGGCGCCACACGCTTCGCAGTACCACGCGGGGATGCGGTGCCCCCACCAGAGCTGACGGCTCACGCACCAATCATGGAGGTTCTCCATCCAGTGAAAGAAGTTGTTCTCCCAGCGGCGCGGATAAAAGGTGGTGTCTCCGTTCCTGACAGCGTCGATGGCCGGGCCGACGAGAGGCTGCACCTTAACGAACCACTGGAGGGAGAGGAGGGGTTCAACAACCGTGTGGCAACGCGAACAGTGGCCGACGGAGTGGGAGTGCTCCTCGACCTTGTCGATCAACTCGAGTTCCCGCAGCTTCGACCGAACGGCCTCCCTCGCCTCGAAGCGGTCCATCCCCGCGTACGGACCGCCTGCCTGGGTGATGTTCGCTTCGGTGTCGATGACGATGATCTGCTCTAGGCCATGTCGCAGACCTATCTCGAAGTCAAGCGGGTCGTGCGCGGGCGTGACCTTGACGGCGCCGGTCCCGAACTCATGCTCCACGCCTTCGTCCGCTATGACGGGTATCTCCCTGCCCAAGATCGGTAGGAGAATGGTCTTTCCAATGGCGTCGCTATATCGCTCATCATCGGGATGGACAGCCACGGCAGTGTCACCAAGCATCGTTTCCGGCCGCGTCGTCGCGACGGTGATGTGGCCCGAACCATCCTTGAACGGATACTTGACATAGGTGAGTTCGCCCGGATCTTCCTCGTGCTCGACCTCGATCTCCGAGAGCGCTGTGTGGCATCGAGGGCACCAGTTGATGATCCGATTCGCCCTATACATGAGGCCTTCGTCGTACAACGTCACGAATACTCTCCGCACAGCCGCGCTGAGACCCTCGTCGAAGGTGAAGCGCTCTCTCGACCAGTCGGTCGAATCGCCGAGTTTGCGCATCTGCTTCGAGATCGTGTCTCCAGATGTCGCCTTCCACTCCCACACCCGCTCCACGAATGCTTCTCTGCCGAGGTCATGACGCGTCAAGCCCTCCTTGCGGAGTTCTCCCTCCACAACGTTCTGAGTTGCAATGCCTGCGTGGTCCATGCCTGGGAGCCAGAGAGCCGCGTAGCCCTGCATCCGCTTTCGTCGGATAAGGATGTCCTGCATGGCATGGTCGAGCGCGTGGCCCGTGTGGAGCACCCCGGTGACGTTCGGCGGGGGGATGACGATGCTGAACGGTTCGCCGTCGGGATTGACCTCAGGCCGGAAGGCGCCTGACTCCTCCCAGACCGAATACCAACGCGCTTCGACCTCTTCGGGTTGGTACGTTGGGTTCATCACGGCCTTCACTCACGGGGAACCTCCAGCAACGCCAGTCTAGGGACGCGACAAACCCGGGGGACTATCCCCGGGTTCTGCCTTCCTAATGACGATGCCCGTACTTCCGGTCGCCCGAACCGAGCCACTGGCTCAGCCACAAGATACGCCGTTCGACTCAGCGTCACAAGACACAAACCGCCCGCCGAGAGATGACTAGTCACCCCCAGAGCGCCGTGCATTGCGGTACTTTGCGGAGGGAGAGATGCGAGCTGAGACGAGGAGCGCCATGACCGTACGTATCGAAGCTGATCTGCTGATTCCCGGGCGGGGCGAACCGATACCGAACGGGGTTGTCGTGCTCGAGAACGACACGATCGCGTACGCCGGTCCCGCTGATTCCGCCCCCGCAACATCCGAAGCCCTCCTGTCAGTCGTCCCAACAGTCTTGCCGGGGTTATGGGAGTGCCACGGGCACTTCGTTGGAATCGAGAGGCCGGACGTCGTTGAGCAGCTCAGGGAGCCCGTAGCTCGTCAAGCCGCGAGAGCTGTCGGCGATCTGGCCCGAACCCTCATGGGAGGCGTGACATCTGTACGCGAGGTCGGGGGACACGGTCTTGACATCCAACCGGCCATTGCAGCCGGACAGGTGATAGGACCGACAGTCTTCGGTGCAGGGCGCATACTTTCGACGACCGGGGGCCACGGAGACATTCACAGCATTCCCCTCGACCTGATCCACGATCTCCCTCACCTCGGCATCCTGTGTGACGGCGTGCCTGAGGTCATCAAAGCCGTGCGGACGAATCTGCGCAGGAACGCGCGAATCATCAAGGTGTGCGCATCGGGCGGGGTCATGTCCGAGGTCGATCATCCGATCCACCAGCAGTTCTCACATGAAGAGCTCGTCGCCATCGTCGAGGAAGCCGGTCGGGCGGAGCGCTACGTCGCCGCCCACTGCCACGGCAAGCCCGGGATCATGGCTGCGTTACGAGCCGGGGTGCACACGATCGAGCACGGTTCGTTCATGGACGAGGAGGCGGCGGACCTCATGGTGGAGACGGGCGCTATCTATGTGCCGACGAGGTTCGTCATCGACCAGTTGCTGCACATGGAGGACATCCTGCCCCCATATGCATATAGGAAGGGCCTGATGGTTGGCGATGCTCAAGCAGCGGCGATGAAGCTCGCCGTGGCGAAGGGGGTCAAGATCGCGATGGGAACGGACATTTTCGTGAGCGGCGACATGTACGGCCGGAACTCGCTTGAGATCAAGTTCCTTCAGGATGCAGGCATGACGGCCCTCGATGCGATCGAAGCTGCAACAGCCAACGGCCCCGACACGCTCGGACCACAGGCGCCGCTCTCCGGGCAGCTCAAGGAGAGCTACGACGCCGATGTCATCGCCATCGACTTCAACCCTCT
>JASJYA010000047.1 GCA_030125685.1 Actinomycetota bacterium | reverse complement strand
CGCGTGTCGAATCGAGGTCTCCCCTGCCGGCAACGGCGAGAAACGTAATGTCATTGATGTAATCGTTTGCCACCTGGTCGATGACGGGCAACTCCCGTCGACATATACCTCACCACTCGGCCCAGAACACCATGTAGACGGGCTTTACCTCCTGGCTGAGAACGAACCGACCGCTCGGCTCGAGTGCAAGCGTGAAGTCTGGAGCGACCGGGCCTTCGGGTACAGCGACGGTCGTCGACGTGGCGGCGGTGTCGCCGGGCGAATTCGCGTCTGAGGTTGGGGGCGCTGACGTTGAACTCGTCGGCGTCGACTCGACCCCGACATCCTCGAAGTCCCCCTCGACAGTCGTGCCGGTACATGCTGCTAGAACGAGCGCCAGCGACAGCGTTATCAGGAGGATTCGTCTCATTGCCGGTACGGTACAACCAGACTCGGTTTACGAGGAGGATTCTGTCAGGCTGCGATTGCGAGCAAGTGATGTGCGGAGCACGTCTTCCGCAGCACCGCTGTCGACAGCCTCAGAGGCAAGCCCCATCGCTTCGGTGAATCCTGACGCCAGCTCCGCGAGAACGATTGCGGGAGCGGCGTTGACGAGCGCTATGTCCCGATGAGGCCCGCTCGCTCCCGCGAGCACCGCCCTGGTGATCGCGACATTCTCCTTGGCGTCGCCGCCAACAAGATCGCTTATGCTCGCCCTCTGCACGCCGAAGTCCTCCGGAGTGAACTCGGCCTCGGTGATCTCACCGTCAACGAGCCTGTAGATCCTCGACGGACCGGTGGTCGTCAACTCGTCGAGACCGTCCTCACCGTGCACGACGAAGGCCCGATCCACGCCGCGAGCAGCGAGGGCTTCAACCATAAGACGCGCCATATCGGGGTCAGAGGCCCCGATCGACATACGTGCGCCTGCCGGATTACACAAGGGGCCGAGGTAGTTGAACACGGTGCGCACCCCGAGTTCCCGCCGCACGGGCGCAACGTGGCGCATTGCAGGGTGAAATCGTGGCGCGAAGAAGAACCCAAATCCGGTCTCTTCGATCATCGTGGTTACGGCTTCAGGACCGAGTTCGAGATCGAACCCGAGAGCCTCAAGCAGGTCGGCGGAACCGGTGTTGGACGAAGCCGCCCTATTGCCGTGCTTCGCGACCTTGACCCCGGCGCCTGCGGCGATGAACGCCGCTGTGGTGGAGATGTTGAACGTGCCAAAGCCGTCGCCTCCCGTTCCCACGATGTCGACGACTGTTGCGTCGATGTCCACCGTGACGGCCGCGTCCATCATCGCGTCGACCATGCCTGCCATCTCGTCGGCGGACTCCCCCTTCGTCGCCAAAGCTGCAAGGTACGCTGCGATCTGGGAAGGCGTGGCGTTTCCAGCCATAATCTCGCCGAGCGCTGCAGAAGCCATCGCACGAGAGATGTCCTCACCCCTTGTGAGAGGACCGAGTACCGAAGGCCAGGAGAAGGTGTCCATGCAGCGTGACATTACCGGTCTGCGGCACCGTGGCCGGCACCCACTCCGTCAAAGGCGAGCCCGAGTTGCGCGCTGCACAGCGTCCTGACGTCACCCGGCGTCGTGCCCGGCACGGACATGAACATCATGAGTGCAACGACCATGATCGAGTAGATCAGAAGCGCCGCGCCTCCGAGGTCGACGGCCCGTGACAGAAATCCGCGCGATCGCATTGCCTGCAACGCTTCGCTCAACTGCACAAGAACACGCTCATCGGCAGACACGAAGTCCGCGAGCAGCTCGGTCTGAGCAGGTTCGAAACCAGCGCGAAACAGCTCCCTCAGCAGTTCAGGCCCGTAGTCGGTCATCCGGTCGAGGTAGATTACGAGCATCGGCATCAGCGCATCGGCAGGAGTCCCGGCGGAGAGATCGAGGCTTTCGCCGGCTTCCCTCATGATCTCGTCGACCTGTCGAGTCACTGTCGCCGCGAGAATCGCATTCTTGGTACCGAAGTAGTTGTAGACCGTTCCGACAGACACGCCGGCGATCTGTGCGATCGCCTCCATCGACGTTGCATCGTATCCGGCGCTGTCGAAGGCTGCCTCAGCCGCGTCCACGATCGTGGCGAAGGTCTTCTGCTTCTTTCGTTCCCTGCGGTTCAGCATCTCGGGGATTCCTCATGTGTTTGTAGTGACTATAATATCAGGCGGACCACCCGATGAGCAGTCGAGCGAGCGAAACGAGGACAAGGTGACTGAACCGATCGTTGTAGCAAAGGGCCTCACCAAGGTCTACGGGGAAGGAGACACCGCGATCGCGGCACTGAACTCGGTGTCATTCACCATCAACGCCGGCGAGTTCGTTGTTCTGCTCGGCCCCTCAGGATCGGGAAAGACGACACTGCTCAACCAGATCGGCGCACTTGAACCGTCAACATCAGGCAGCCTGACTGTCAATGGCATGGAAATCGCAGGTATGTCGGACAAGGAGAGAACCGAGTACCGGCGATCAACTGTCGGCTTCGTGTTCCAGTTCTACAACCTGATACCGACATTGACTGCTAGAGAGAACGTTGCTCTCATCGCCGAGATCACCGGCGACGATCCCGAGGCCCGATCGGACATCGTGCTGAACAGTGTGGGCCTCTCAGATATGCGCGGGCACTTCCCCGGTGAGATGTCTGGAGGGCAGCAGCAAAGAGTCGCGATCGCACGCGGCATTGTAAAGAACCCTCCGCTGCTGCTCTGCGATGAACCGACCGGCGCCCTCGATCTCGAAACCGGACGCACGATCCTCGACCTCCTCCAGTCCACAGCAGAAGGCGAGAACAGAACGGTGTTCCTCGTCACGCACAATTCCACGATCGCGGACATGGCCGACAGGGTGATCCGGCTTCGAGATGGAAGGATCGTGGGCGATGACGTGAACGGCAACCCAACACCTGCATCGGAGCTCCGCTGGTGAGCTATCTCGCACACAAGCGCCGTAGGGACATGAAGCGCCAGCGATGGCAATTCCTCGCCGTAGGCACAACAGTGGTCATCGGCGTCATGATGTTCGCCGCCACATATGACTCCTATCGAAACCTCACCGCCAGCTATGCCCAGACCTACGATCGGCTTGCATTCGCAGACATGACGATCACTGGTGGAGACGACGACCTGTCCGAGACGCTCCTGGGCATCGACGGTGTCGAGACGGTCACCGTCAGGCACAGTGCAGACCTTCCCATCACGATCGGCCTCAGCACGCTCAGGGGCAGGTTGGTCGGCATGCCGGCTGGAGTCCAGCCAGACGTGAATCAGATCGACCTCCAGGATGGCGCGTACCTCTCAACAGACGGCAGATTCGAGGCCGTTGCTGAGGTGCATGTTGCCCGAACGTTCGATCTCGACGTGGACGACACGTTCACCATGGTTATCGGGCCAGGCCAAGAGTTCAGCGTCGTCGGTGTTGCGGCATCGGCTGAGTACATATGGCCTGCGCCGAGCACGCAGGAGATCTTCACAGATCCTGAGCAATTTGGCGTGTTCTTCGTCGACGAAGCGCTCGTGAGCCAGCTACCTCCATCGGCTTCCGTACGCGAGACGCTGGTGCTGTACCGAGACGACGTCGTCACCAGGGACATCGACACGCTGGTCCACCAGGTGGCGACCGATGCAGGAGCGACGAGCATCCTCACCCAGGCAGACCAGCCGTCCAACTCGACGCTGCAACTCGACGTCGAAGGGTTCGGCCAGATGGCCATTGCATTTCCGATCCTCTTCCTCACTGCTGCAGGTATGGCGGTGTACGTGCTACTCACACGGATCGTGTTCTCACAGCGGTCGATCATCGGCACGCTACGAGCCTCAGGGATGTCAGCTCGCGAGCTCAGGAGGCACTATCTCAGCTTTGGTCTCTGGGTCGGTACGGTTGGTGCAGTCATCGGTGTGTTGCTCGGCGTCGCGGCAGGATCCCTCATGACGCGTATGTACACGGGATTGCTCGACATCCCGGACACCGTGATCGTGATCCGACCATTCACGATCATCGTCGGTCTCCTTTTCGGCGTCGTCGCAGGAACGGTCTCTGCCCTGATCCCGGCCCGCGCCGCATACAAGATCGCTCCAGCAGACGCTATGAGAGGCGCTGCCCCGCTCATGTCAGGCGGCAGGAGCTGGATCGAGAGGGCAGTGCCTCCAATATCGAAGCTGCCTGTGAGAACACGGATGACACTCCGTGGCATCGGCAGGTCAAAACGGCGAAGCCTCTCGACAGTGCTCGGCGTTGTGTTGGCACTGATCCTGGTTCTCGCTTCCGGCGGGATGATCGACAGCATCGTTGGCCTCATCGATAAGCAGTTCAACGAGATCGCTCTCCAGGATGCCTCTGTGATCGCGTCTGAACCGGTGACCGCCGACATGCTCTCTGACATCAACTCGGTCAGGGGCGTGACACGTGCCGAGCGGGTGGCCGGCTTCAGCGTCTCCATCACTCGCAACGGCGAGACGGTCGCGACGACTCTGGCGGGGTTCGAGAGCAGCACGCAGATGCACGGCTGGACGAACCCATCGGGCTCACTTCCGTCTTCGGGCGTTCTCGTCGGCCGGGCGTTGGCGGACAAGCTAGATGTGACCGAGGGAGATCTTCTCCAGATCGATCTGCCGACTCATGCCGTGACGATCGTGCTCGAGCTCGTCGAATTCGTGGATGAACCACTCGGGATTCCTCTCTACGCGACGTACGACGTCATAACCGATGCCTTGCGCAGCGCGGGGATCGACGACCCAGAGACCCTCATGGCGTCGCCGACGGTGACCTCGCCGATGGTGTTGTTCGACCCGTCACTGAGCCGAACAACAACGATCACAGCACTCGAGGGCCTCCCCGACGTCCTCGCGGTCCAGGATGCACGAACGCTCTACGACCTGACCCAGGACTTCCTCGGGCTCTTCTATGCATTCGTCGGGATCATGCTCATCTTCGGAGCGCTGATGGCCTTCTCCCTGATGTTCAACACGATCTCGGTGAACATCGCCGAACGCTCCACCGAATTCGCGATGCTGAAGGCGAACGGAATGGCAGACCGAACGATCGCGTGGATGATCGTCGGCGAGAACCTTCTACTCACGGCTCTTGGCATCGTCCCGGGCACTCTCCTCGGAATCTGGATATCCGGGCTGTTCATGGCCTCGTTCAACAACGACTCGTTTACGTTCGAACTCTCCATCAGACCCGTAACGATCGCAGTTGCAGCGCTCTCAATGCTCATCGTTGCGCTGCTGTCGCTGATTCCCGGCATCAGGTCGGTCAGACGCCTCGATATCGGTGCGGTTGTCCGGGAACGAGCGGTATGAGCCAGGAGGGCCAGCGAGCGTTCTCCTACCGGAATCGCCGTAGTTTTCTGCGCTGCCGCTCGGTCGTCCCGCCCCAGACGCCGAAACGCTCATTGGTCTCCATCGCGTGATCAAGGCAGTCCTCTTGCACCGGGCAGATGCCGCATATCGCAAGTGCGGCGGCCTCCTCCGATCGATTCTGGGGGAAGAAGGTCATGCTCTGCTCAGTCTTACAGGATGCAAACACCGCCCACGGTCGTTCGTCGAGAATCGGAGCGGCGAAGATGTCGAATTCCCTGTTGATCTCTAATGCGTTGTCCATCGTGTTCATGACGGGCACGCCTCTCTTCCTGCTTGGTGTATGCCACTAAGACGCACAAGCGCGCTCACAGGTTCCCGATCCACTGCCACAGACGCCGACTCCCCACCACAGCACACACATCATGCTTGAAAATCATGAATTTGAATCGAGTTTTTCAAGGTTCATGGCAGGGACGTCAGTGAGCGCGAGTCCTGGCCTCCAACCGAGGGGGTCTCTACATCCCGGGCAATCCCGAGATCGGTAGACTGGCGAAGCCATAAGGTAGAAGCCACTACGGAGGACACTCTGCTCGCTTCCGAACACTCCGCGGAGTTCGATGCTTCGTGAACTTCACTGGACAGGGATTGTCTTTGGCACAGGCGCAGGCCTCGTGGTCGGTCTTGTGCTCTTCTCCGTGCTCGGGGCGATCGGAGGCAACACAGTCGTCCAGATCCTCGTGCAGGTAATCTCATTCGGCGTCGCTGGAGCTGTCGCGGGTCGGCTCTCCCTTCTTCACGGCGCTGTCGCAGGCAGGATCTCAGCGCTGCTCTTGTTCTTCGTGATCGCAGCTTCGACGATCGCGGCCGGTGCGGGCGCGAACCCGTTCGGACTCATCTTCCTCGGCGTACTCGCGCTTGGGAGCGGATCGGCGGGAGCGCGACTCGCAGAGAAGGCGCGGCGCACCTGAACGGAATGTCTTTCGGCGCGCTACCGTTCTCCCTGCGAGTCGGCAAGACGATCGCGGCCGCTTCGGCGGTCGAGGAAAGTCCGGACTCCACAGGGCATGACGCTGGGTAACACCCAGGCGGGGCGACCCGATGGAAAGTGCAACAGAGAGCAGACCGCCGATGGCCCCAGAGCGCAAGCCGAGGGGAACAGGTGAGGGTGAAACGGTGGGGTAAGAGCCCACCAGCGGCTCGGGTGACCGGGTCGGCTAGGCAAGCCCCGTCAGGAGCAAGACCAAGCAGGGACAGGGCGGCCCGCCTGTTACGTCCCGGGTGGGTCGCTAGAGGCTGTGCGGCAACGCCAGTCCCAGATAGATGATCGTCCTCGACAGGATCCGGCTTATCAGCCGGCTCGCGCCAACAGGTATCAGGCAGGAAGAATGAGTGAGGGCCGGGTTCCCGGCCCTCACTTCACTGCGTTCTCTACGCCGTTTCGGTTGCGACGAATTTGTAGATGGCCCAGCCGACGACTGCACCGAGGAGTGGTCCTACGAAGTAGATCCAGATGTCGGTGAAGTTACCTCCCGCGACGGCGGTTGCGATAGTGCGCGCCGGATTGACAGATGCACCTGTGATCGGCACCGCGGCGAAGTGAATCGCCACGAGGCTCAGAGAGATCGCCATGAACGCTGATGCGCCAAACTTCCCTGACGTGGTCACCGTCAGGATCACGGCAACGAATACCGCTGTGAGCAGGGCCTCGATGAGCACAGCGCTCAACGCGTCAACACCCTGCCCGGGCACCGTGACCATGGCGGAGCCGACGATCTCCTTCGATGTGCCCCACACGAGCGTGAAGCCTCCGAGAATGGCGCCGGCAAACTGCGCAACGGTGTAGCCGGCGAATCCTGCCGCATTGATACGGCCGTCGAGGAGAGCACCAAGGCTCACCGCGGGGTTGAAGTGGCCTCCCGACACCTCACCGAAAATATAGAGAGCCGCGAGCAGCGCAAGTCCGAAGCCGAACCCGATGAGTACCAAGCCTGAAGCGGCGCCCGACGCTATAGACGACGCGATGGCGAGGCCACCAACCGTGACGAGAATGTATGTACCGAGCAGCTCGGCGAGCAGCTTCCTAGTGTCTGGCATGTCTTCCTCCCGGATCGCACGTGTCGGGTCTGACTCTGGCACATAGCCGTTGGTTTCCCAAATACGGATGCCAGACACCAGACACCAGATGCCAGAAACCTGCTCTAGGCTGGGCGGTCCGACAGCAGGAGACCACATTGACCCGGTTCGCTTACTTCTGTGGCCACGAACAGTTTCAGCCCGAGGTACTCGTCGAGCACGCCGTCTTGGCGGAGAACGCGGGTTTCGACATGGTGTTGGTCTCGGAGCACTTCCACCCCTGGGTAGACGATGTTGGCGCCTCAGGGTTCGCGTTCGCGACCATCGCAGCGATGGCCCAGGCGACGTCGACCATCGAGCTCACGACCGGCGTCACCACCCCCCTTTGGCGTTTTCACCCCGCGGTGGTCGCCCAAGCAGCAGCCACACTCGATCGGCTCAGCGGTGGTCGATTCAATCTCGGTGTCGGGACAGGGGAGAACCTCAACGAAGGCCCGCTCGGGTACACCTTCCCGAAGTACGCGGAACGGGCCGCCCGCATGAGCGAGGCGCTCGACATCATGCGCCGACTCCTCGATGGTGAGAAGCTCACCTACGAGGGCGAGTGGTACCGCACAGACAGGGCGAAGCTCTACAGCCCGCCGCTGCACGACCTCCCGATCTACATGGCGGCCGGAGGCCCCAAATCCGCGTCCCTCGCTGCCCGCAAAGCCGACGGCGTGATCACCTCGGTCAAAGATCCCGCATCGACATTCGAGCGTGTCATCAATCCTGCAAGAGAGGCGGCTGACCAGGCAGGGCGCCCGGCGCCTCACATTCTCGCCACACGTTGGTCGATTAGGGCCCAGAACGACGATGAGGCGTGGGCGGCCCTCGGTGCATGGCGAGGGCTACGAGCACCGGGGCGACTCGAAGCTGTGGACCCGATGGTGCTCCGCACGAGAGCAGACAACATGGAGAGGAACGAGATCCTCGCTATGTATTCGATTGTGCGATCAGCAGACGATTACGTGTCTACCTATTCGCCGCTCATCACAGATGTGCACGCCGACATCGTCGCGATCCAAACGACGTCCATCGATCAGCCGGACACGATCAGAATGCTCGGCGCCGAGGTACTGCCGGCACTCAGAGCGTTGACCGTTGACCGTTGACCGTTCATGGCTCACGGCTCACGGAATCAATGAGGGCGAGGGCTGACCGGGCAAAGCTATCTCCGAAGCTGCCATCGCTCATTGCAGCCCACAGCGCAGGCACCACAACATCCGCGTATGCCTGGCGGACACGGTCCCCGGACGCATCGTCAGGCAGCACGAGGTAATCGCTTGCTAGCAGCCGTGTGAATCCGTCGCCGAGAGATGCGACGAGATCGACTTCCCACATGCCGTCGTCACGCATCCGGACCATCACTATCGAGGCGTCGTTGGCGCCGCCACTGATGGGGACGCTCGCGAACTCGACACCCTCTGAGGCGAACAGCTTTGACTCCCCTACCGTGAGCGTTGAGATCGGCCGTGATGCAAACTCGACAAAACCGGCAGCGAAAGACGCCCAGTACGATGCCTGCAAGCCTGCCGGAACACCACCATCGAGATAGGCGGCGATAGTCGCCGCGTCGAGATCGTTCTCGACGCCGAGAATGAGCGCGAGCGACTCGCCGTGAATAGCGCCAGAAGCAGATTCGTGGTCACCACCGTCGATCGCTTCGAACCACGCGACCACTGCACGTTCTGGAGTCTCATGGCCCGTTAGCACCGGGGTCGCCGTCGAACACGCCGCAGCAGCACCAAGGATCGATACGAGGAGGAGCGCCTTGCTGAGCACGACGTGAGGATACCGACAGGTATCGACAACCGGACGACGCTACGGTATCGACGTGGACATTCCTTGGCTCAAAGCAGCGTTCGTCGGCGCCATCGCAGGCTTTTTCTCCGGCCTTCTGGGTATCGGAGGTGGCGTCATAGTCGTTCCTGGCCTCGTCCTCCTCATCGGTCTCAACCATTACTCGGCTGCCGCGACATCCATGGCGACGATAGTCGCGTCCTCCGCCGCGGCGCTGTACGCCTTCTCCGGCAGCGGGGACGTGCGCTGGTCGACGGCTGCAATCGTAATTATCGGAGCAGCGCTTGGAGCATGGACGGGTGCACGATGGATGCATCGGGTGCCTGAACACATACTCGCAGGCACATTCGCCGTGGTCATGGGCGTTGCTGCGGTCAGGATGTGGTTCTGATCGGGGTTTTCGAGATCATCGGGCTGCTGCTTCTCGGATTGTTGGCCGGAACGCTTGCAGCGACGCTCGGTGTGGGCGGCGGAATCGTCTTCGTTCCTGTCCTTGTGTCGCTATTTGCGTTCGGCCAGCTTGAGGCGCAGGGAACGTCCCTCGCGATCATCCTCCCAACCGCGATCATCGCCACAATCATGCATGCTCGCGCGTCACGAGTGGTGTGGAGGATCGCCTTCGTCGCGGGAAGTATCGGGCTCCTGACCGCATTCTCAAGTGCGAGGTTGGCCCAGACGATGGACGAGAAACTACTGAGCAAGGTATTCGCTGTCGTGCTCGCGATGCTCGCGGTGAGGATGACCAGGCGCGCTTGGAAGCTTCGGTCGGCGTCAGTCGCGGCCGATCGGGGCTGAGACTCTGCCCGTGGACATGAGCACTCTTCGGAGGGTTCGGTCGTGGAGATCGGATGCCCGCCAGAGGTAAACGAGATACGAGAAGCCGACCGCCTCACCAGCCCACATCCACGGATCACTGAGCACAGTCCCCAGATACGCACCGAATGTGGCGTGTGCCGTCGCCGTGAATTCCCAGCCGAGGAAGGGCCACCACAGCGTCTGAGGGTCCGCCCACATCGAATCGAGGGCGAGGTGTACGAGAATGCCCGTAGCCACCAACATCCACTGCTTCCGGCGCGAGCCGCGCCTCGTGGTGACCAGAACGACGGCCATCACGATCGATCCGAACGCGAGACTGTGCGACGAAAGTCGCGGCGCTTGCCATGACGACCACATCGCAAGAGCTAGCGGCGTATCAATGATGTTGGGCAGGAGGGCGCCGAAGGCCAGGAATCGAAGATCCATTGCTTCATCGCGAAATGCGTATCGTACGAAAGCCGTTGTCGCGCCGATATGCCAGAAGAACAAGGGCTAACCGACCAGGATGGCCCGGCAGTGGATGCAGCGTGGTGGATCATCCTTCTTCATCTTTCCCACCTCCGCTGCCGACAGCTTCAGGTGGCAGGAGCCACAGGTATCGCCCGCGAGGCGCCCCACGACACGACCCTCGTGCGACTCTCTCAGACTGTCGTAGATCTCGATGAGATACCCGTCGACCATATCGATCGACGCTGCCTTCCGTTCTTCCTTGACGGCGAGTTGCTTATCGATGAGGCGCCACTGATTTGTGATCGACTCGCCGAGCTGCTCCTTGTCGTCGGTCTCGGACGCCAACTCTGCGGTGAGGCGGTCAACGTCGGCCTCAGCAAGCTCCTTCGCCTCGATGTACTCAAGAACCCGATCCTCGATCAAGGACACTTTCTTGTACAACATCTCCACCTCACGCCTGAGGTAGTCCGCGTCTCGAGCCGACAGGCCCCCTGCGTAGAGCCGATTCTGTTCAGACGCAGCCTTCTCGGCATCGATTTCAAGGTCGAGGTTCGCCTTATCGAAACCGCTGTCTGCTTCCTCCAAGGACCGTTGCGCATCTCGTTTGGCAGCCGTGAGTCGCTCCACTTCTTCGTGGGCGGATTTGTACTCGGTAAGTTCCGGGAGCGAGCTTCTCTGGTCAAGGAGCTTATCGATCTGCAGATCAATGTCCATGAGGTCGAGCAGATCTTCAAGACTCTTCAACTCTTCCACGTAACATCCTTCCACATATGCGGATCGCAGGTAATGCATACCGCTGTGGCTGCGGCATCGCGCACCACATCGTACAGCGCTCACATCCCTGGGCGTTCGGGGCGTCGGCGACTCGTTACTGGAGATCCAGGGTCATCACCATAAGCCCATCCTCCATCCGGCGATCGGTGAACTCCAGGATCTCCAGGAGAGCGGCGACAGCACGGTTGTCCGGGGCGTACATGGCTTCAAACCTGCCAATTCCGGCGCGTATCGCCGGTGGCATGAGCGCCTTGATCAGCGCTAAACCGACCCCACGCCTCTGCCAGTCCGGCTCGACGATGACCGCGATCTCGGCGGAAGCCAGATCTTCCGTGCCTTCGTAGCGCGCAACGCCGATGCTGTTGCCGTGAGCGTCCATCCCGACGATCGCGAGGCGTCGGTGATAGTCGATATCGACGAGATAACGGAGATGTCCTTCGCCGGTCGGCGGCGCACCCGTGAGAAACCGCCTCCGAATAGCGTCCGGGTCGCCGACGAGGAACGCGTGGCGGATCCTCTCGATGTCGTCCGGGACGATCGGCCTGATTCGGAGCGTGGCGCCGTCTGGCAGCGTCAGGACTCGCTCGAGTTCCGCTGGATACCCGTCTGGAGGATTGACCGGTGTTGCGGGCGAGAGGCCGGCGTCTGGTTCCATGATCACGCCCTTCTTCAACAGCGGTTGATGGCACCCCTTTGATGAACGCTAGCCCTCCGTCCGCTCCTGGCCACACAATCGGCTGGGTGTGCCAGACTGTGCACTAGGAGGATCACATGCCTGACATCGTTGAGATCGCACGGTTCTCGAGCGACTTTGAAGCCCAGACTGCGCTCGCCCTCCTCAGGTCGGTCGACATCGAGGCGAAAATCGTGTCCGATGACGCCGGCGGGGCGCTTCCTTCGCTCGCGATGTTGGCGGGAGGTGTCGGGATCTTGGTGCGTGCGGTGGACGCCGAGACAGCTACGAACATGCTGGTCAGCCTGGCCGACGCCGCATCGGACGAGGACGAATCGGGCTAAGCGTTCGCCACGCTGTCTGCGACCGCTTCGTACTTGTCGCGCAGCGCCTCGCCGAAGAACACGACGGCGCCGATCGCAACCATTGCGATCAGGGATACAAGAAGCGCATACTCGACCATGCCTGCGCCCTCGTCGCGGTCGGCCACGGTGCGCATGGCGGTGACGGTGCGCACGTAGAGGAGAGTTGCTCGGCTGATCATGGGACAATCTTACGGACTAGCCCGATTGCGCACCATAGGGCGCACGACCCATTGCACACTTTTAGTGTTCGGACTCCTACTCTGGGTGACGTACTCCCTCTTTGTGAGCGAAGCGAGCCAGGAAGCCTCCGTGGCGCTTGAACGGCCCGAGAGGAGCGGGATCTCAGCGCGTCGCCCACGACGAGCGAAGCGAGGAGTGGGCG
This sequence comes from Actinomycetota bacterium, assembly GCA_030125685.1. Lineage (GTDB taxonomy): Bacteria > Actinomycetota > Acidimicrobiia > Spongiisociales > UBA5794 > B3-G11. Next base: position 10 of record JASJYA010000047.1, on the reverse strand, counting down.
TTACTGGACT
>JASJYA010000145.1 GCA_030125685.1 Actinomycetota bacterium | reverse complement strand
GGCCGCCCATGACGGCGAACTCGATCGGATCTCCGAGCGGCGCTCTCCGAAGCGCCCTAACCGTTGTGCCCGGCACAAATCCCATTTCTAGGAATCTTCGTGCCGGGGCTATCGCGGTGAACCCGATGACGACAGCGCTGTCACCGATTTCGATATCTTCGAGCGTCCGGAATTCATCCGACTGTTCAGCCATACCTAAGTCCTCGGTGACATATTCATTAGGTTGGCTTAATTATATACCTGGACTCTCCGGAACTCTCAGTCCGAACCGACAGTTGCAAGGACTGAGCGCCGCCCCTCTCGGTCGCTCAGAATCATGCCGATGAGCACCAGTGTCCCCCCAACAATGATCCCAACCTGGAGCTGTTCATCAAGGAGAACAATCCCGCCTACGAGCGCTACGAACGGCACGAGGTATCCGACGAGGGACGCGTCGGTCGCCGAGATGTGCTGCAACAGCCAGAAGTACAGAAGAAACGGCATGAAGGTTGCGGCAACGGCAAGGATCAGGATCAGCCACCAACCGTTCACAGACACATCCAACGGCACACCCTCGATCAGCAGCATGGCCACAACCAGCCAGAGGCTGCCAAATCCGAACTGGATGCCTGTCATCTCGACCGGGTCGTAGTAACCGGCGTGCTTCTTCGCGAATACTCCGGAGAAGCCGATGGACGCCACCGCAGTGAGGCCGAGCGCTATCGCGAGAAGAGGTCTGCCACCCTCGGCAAGCCCCGAGTCTCCCGAGAGAAGCAGCGCCGCGACACCGGAGAACGCCACGAAGAGAGCGACGATCCTTCCCGCCGTCATCGGCTCGTTGGGGAGCATGAAGTTGGCGAAGATGGAAGTGGCCAGCGGGATGAGCGCCGCGAGGAGGCCGACGAACCCGGCAGACGCTTCGTCGTAGGCAAAGGTGAAGAGGACATACGGAATAGTGAGGTTGAAAACCGCCTGGATGAACCCGAAGCGGACAACAGTCCGAGTCGGAAGCGGCGACCGACGTACAGCGAGAATGACCAATACGAGCAGGGCTGCGATCAAGACTCTCATCGCGACCATCGTCCACGGCCCAACGCCCTCAGCGAAGGCAGCGCGCGTAGCAATCCCGCCCGTACCCCAGCCGAGGGCGGCGACAATGATCAAGATCCAATAGGTGGCCCGCATCCGCCGGAGCGTACCCGCCGCAGATTCCTCTCAGTCGTCCTTAATCATCACCTCGGCGAGACCGTCGGAGAAGTCCGTTCGTTCGCTCAGCAGGTCACTGCCGTGGGCAAGGATGTCCCTTCCAAATCGTCGCCTCACCTCGTCGACAGACTCATCGAGCGCTCGGGACCCGATCTCATGGGGAGTGCCGCCGCCGAGGGCGTCGTCGTCAACGTCAAAAGCAAGCTGGATCGGTTCGTCGAAGCCAAGGCCGGAGGTCGAGACGCCGAGAAGCGTGATTTCGTGCTTCGGGTACCGGTCGAGAACTTTCTGGAGCAATCGCCTCTCGATCGCCATCAGCGCGGCGGTTGACGCCGTGGGGCTGCGCACCGTTGCGGATCGGGTAACAGATGACAAGTCACCGAACCTCACCCGAACTGTCACCGTACGGGCCGACCGACCCTTGGCTCGCAGTCGGGAAGCCACCCGGTCGGTGAGACGCTGCAGTATGGGCAGGAGATCCTCCATTGTCCTTCGTTCAGGACGCAGAGCGCTCTGGGCGCCCACAGACCGTGCTCGCCTGGTTCGTTCGACCGGTCGAGGGTCATGGTTGTTGGCGAGGGCGTGCAGATGATGCGCAGCCGCTGATCCGAGCATCGCGATCAGCGCGTCGATCGGGGTCGTAGCGATGTCCCCGATCGTCTCAAGCCCGAGCTCGCCAAGTTTCCGTTCGGTGACGGGGCCGACGCCCCACAGGTGCGACACCTGGAGCGGATGAAGGAATTCGAGCTCTTGCCCGGGTTGCACAACGATCATGCCGTCAGGCTTGGCGACCTGGCTGGCGATCTTGGAGAGGAACTTCCTCCCGGTCACGCCAACCGAAACCGCGAGGCCCGTCTGCTTCCTGACGTCTCTCCTGATCCGCCGAGCGATGTCGGCAGGTGAGCCGAAGAGATGGACCGACCCGGTGACATCGAGAAACGCCTCGTCGATGGAGAGTGGCTCGACGAAGGGCGTGTACGACTCGAAGATGTCGAATACAGTGCGCGAGTACTCGGTGTACGACCCGAACACGCCCTCGACGAGGATGAGGTGCGGACACCGTGCTCGAGCGTCAACGACGCGCATGCCTCCCCTGACACCGAATTCGCGGGCTTCGTAGGTGCATGACAACACGACGCCTGAGCCAACGGCTACGGCTTTCCCCACGAGCGAAGGATTCTCGAGGACCGCGACCGCGGCGTAGAAAGCGTCGAGGTCAGCGTGAAGGATCCCGGGAACGTCCATGGGAACAGAACGTAGTACGAAGTACGTACGACGTAGTACGACAGGAGGGCCGTAGCCCGTCGTCCGCTATCCGCTATCAGCCGTCCAGAATTTCGGAGCTGACAACGCGACCGATCGTCGCGTGGCCTTCGGAGTTCGGGTGTGGCCATCCTGCCCAGAACTGGGTAGCGATGTCCTTGTCGATGTCGATCCAGGTGACATCCTCGGACAGTCCCGCACGCTGAGCGCTGTGTAACTCGTCGAGTGCGTAGCCCATCTCGTTGGAACACGACCCGCCTATCGGCTGCCACAAAGGCGCGAGCTCTGTTCCCGTGATGTCGTAGTAGCTCGTCCAGAAGATCCGGCCGTTGGTCGTCGTGGTGAGCGCATCGACGACTTCGGCGGTTCGCTCAGTGATATGCCGACTTCGGTCTGCAACATTCCATGTGCGCATCACAGCAGACTCGCACGCTGCTCGGTCCCCTCGGCGGGTTACCGACACCGCAGTGTCCATTGTCAGAGCAACGACGACGTCCGTCCAGTTCGTTGAATTGATCCCCGCAGTGACAACCACGAGGTTCCATGTGTCGCCAGCGGCGAGGGCTTCGATCTGATCGACTTGGCTTGGATGACTCACGCCACACGCGTCCCTGCCGCCCGTCATCAGTTCGCCGACGCCGGCGCCCGCCCACGCGATGTTCGTATAGCGCGGCGCCCAGACAGCCGGGAGCGTGGCAGCGATTTCGTCTGTCAGAGCGCGCCCGAAGGAGTATTCGCGGTCCTGACAGGTCGCCTGCCCCGTGAACCACTGCCTCGTGTAGCCGGACGCGATCGAGTCACCCACAACGATTACATGGGGTACGCTCGGCGTGGTCCCCGACCAGGCCGGAAACCAATCAGAACCGTTGTTGTGAACGTCGACGGCTCGCACCTCGAGCGCGTACCGGGACTCGGGGCGGGTTCCTGCGTAACTCACAGTCGGGTGTTCAGCGTCTGTCTCGCCGGATCGCCCCACGGTCGCACTGTTCCACCGGTACTCATACCTCGCGATGCCATCGTTGTCAGAGGCCTCGATGACAAGGCTGGCCTCAAGGAGTTCGTTGTGGCGACCCGGCGCCTCGAGGTGTACCGACTGGATGGTCGGCCGGGTGTCACCATCGGGGAGAAGTCCGAGGTCCGCCCGTACGTACGCCGCGGCAGGCGCGGCCACAAATGTTGTCGCGACTACAACGAGAGCGACGAGTGACCTGGATCCACTGTCCATGACGAGAAACCTATCGGGGACCAGCGTTACTGGTCAGGTATCGGCCCCCGACATGGATTGCGAAAAGCACCCCCTAATCGAATTCCTATGTGCTATACTAAACAATTAGAATTCTTGTGCCAGAACGAGTCGACGGAGGTCGTCGGCCTTACGCTGCGGCGGAAGCTCTTCTTGGAGTACGTGGTCATAGGGCTGG
>JASJYA010000144.1 GCA_030125685.1 Actinomycetota bacterium | reverse complement strand
ATTACCCTCACGGCCATGGTTGAAATCCCCCCCCTCCTCGTCGTCGACGACCTCCACGCGTCTGTAGAAGGCACAGAAATACTCAAAGGTGTCACGCTCACCATCAACCCGGGTGAGACCCACGCGATCATGGGCCCCAACGGGTCAGGCAAGTCGACTCTCGCGAACGTCCTCCTCGGCCACCCGTCCTACGTGGTCACGCAGGGCTCGATCACGTACAAGGGGGAGGACATCACCACGGCCGCCCCCGAGGTGCGTGGCCGGACCGGCATGTTCCTCGGATTCCAGTACCCCGAGGAGATCCCTGGCGTGTCCGTCGTGAACTTCTTGCGTACCGCGCTCTCGAATCGCACCGGAACCGATTACACCGTCCTCGAGCTTCGTCTGAAGGTGATGGAAGCGATGAGTGATCTCGGCATGGAGGCTTCGTTCGCGGATCGCTACCTGAACGAAGGGTTCTCAGGTGGCGAGCGGAAACGCAACGAGATTCTCCAGATGACCATCCTCGAACCAGACTTCGCAGTCCTTGACGAGACGGATTCGGGCCTCGACATCGATGCCTTGAAGATCGTGGCCGAGGGGATCCAGAGGCTCCGCAACGACGAGCGAGGGTTCCTCATCATCACCCACTACCAACGGATGCTCGAATACATCACGCCGGATGTCGTTCACGTCTTTCTCGACGGGCGAATCGTAGAGACCGGAGGGGCTTCGCTCGCTGACCGCATCGAAGAGACGGGCTACGACGATTTCCGCGCGGGAGTGGCAGCCGGGTGACCGATCTGCGTGCCCTGCGCGCTGACTTTCCAATCCTTGAGCGCGAGGTGAACGGACATCAGCTCGTCTATCTCGATTCGGCCGCCACAACCCAGAAGCCGCAGTCGGTGCTCGACGCCATGGACGATTACTACAGGTTCCACAACGCCAACGTGCACCGTGGCGCCCACACGCTCGCCGTCGAGGCGACCGAGATGTACGAGGGGGCCAGGGCCAAGGTCGCTGGTTTCATCGGCGCCGAGACAGACCAGCTCGTGTTCACCCGCGGCACCACCACCGCACTCAATTACATTGCGTACGGCTGGGGTCTCAACCATCTCAAGGCAGGCGACAAGATCCTCGTCACGGTCATGGAGCACCACGCGAACCTCGTGCCCTGGCAGCTCATCTCGCGCTACACGGGTGCAGAGTTGGTGTATCTCGAACTCAACGATGATCTCACCGTCGACGTCAGCTCGCTCGACCAGATCCTCACCGACGACATCGCGATCATCGCGTTCTCCGGGATGTCGAACGTCACCGGGGCGCTCGGACCGATCGATGTGCTCACAGACGCGGCCCGTTCCGTCGGCGCGATCTCCGTGCTCGATGGTGCGCAGCTCGTGCCTCACACACCCGTCGACGTCACCGAGCTCGGTGTCGACTTCCTCGCGTTCTCCGCTCACAAGATGCTCGGGCCGACCGGCATCGGGGCTTTGTGGGGCAGAGCAGAGCGGCTCGAGGAGATGGAACCAACCGAAGGTGGTGGCGAGATGATCAACACCGTCGATCGTCACTCCTCGACGTGGGCGCCGGTACCGCACAAGTTTGAGGCGGGCACTCCCCCGATTGCTGAGGCCGTCGGGTTCGGCGCGGCCGTCGACTACCTCGACGCGGTCGGGATGGACGTCATTGCTGCGCACGAGGGCGAGTTGACCGCGATCGCCCTTGAACGGCTGTCTGAGATTCCGGATCTCACCATCTACGGGCCGAAAGACATCACCAAGCGCGGAGGCGCTGTGAGCTTCGAGCTTGGCGACGTCCACCCCCACGACATCGCGACGATCCTCGACCAGGACGGCATTGCGGTGCGGGCGGGACATCACTGCGCTAAGCCGCTCATGAAGTATCTCAACATACCGGCCACAGCTCGCGCGTCCTTCTATCTGTACAACGTGCCCGAGGAGGTCGATGCCCTCGTCGAGTCGCTCCACAAGGCCCGTAAGCTCTTTGGTCTCACATGACCGGACTTGACGAGCTCTACCGCGAAGTAATCCTCGATCACTACAGGAACCCCCGAAAGCAGGGAACACTGTCGGGTGAGCACGTCCACGCCGAGGGCAGCAACCCCTCGTGTGGCGACGAGTTCTTCCTCGATGTGGCTGTCACGGACGGCGTTGTCACCGACGCAGCGATGCGAGGGCAGGGGTGCTCGATCAGTCAGGCGTCGGGGTCGATGATGATGGACATCATCGTCGGCAGGACAGTCGAAGATGTGCGGGATCTCACCCATAAGTTCAAGCTGATGATGAGTATCGAAGAAGGCGACAACCCGGTTGATCCGGAACGTCCGGGCTCGGTGCTCGGCGATCTCGAAGCGCTTCAGGGTGTCCGCAAGTTCCCCGTCCGCATCAAATGCGCCGACCTCCCCTGGGCCACCCTCACCGACGCCCTCGACCAAACAACCGCCTGACTCAGCCGCCTTCCGTCATCGGGCGAACGTCGAGCGCTGCGTCTAGCTCATCTTCCGGCAGCACCTGCATCTCAAGAGCGACCTCGCGCACTCCACGATTCTCTGCGAATGCCTTCTTGATGATCTCGGATACCTTGTCGTAGCCGATGTGGGGAACGAGCGACGTCGCTACGATCGCGTTCTGGTCGAGCAGGAATGCCGCACGCTCAACATTTGCGGTGATGCCGTCGACTGTCATCTCCTTCAGCACGCGAGCCCCGGAAGCGAGGAGTTCGATCGACTCAAGCATGGCGTGGGCCATGATCGGCATCATGACGTTGAGCTCGAAGTTGCCGTTAGCGCCTCCCCAGGTGATCGTCGTGTCGTTGCCGTAGACCCGGGCCACGATCATCATCACTGCTTCGGGGATCACAGGGTTGACCTTGCCTGGCATGATCGAGCTACCAGGCTGGAGCGACGGCAGAGAGATTTCGCCGATGCCGTTGCGCGGACCGGACGAGAGCCAACGGAGATCATTGACAATCTTGAACATTGAGGTGGCGACAGTCTTCAGCGCGCCCGAGGCGCTGACGTAGGCGTCCTTCGCCGACTGAGCCTCGAAGTGGTTCTCTGCTTCGAAGAAGTCGAAGCCGGAGCGGCGGTTCATGATCTCGATCGTTCCGGCAGCGAACCCTGCCGGTGCGTTGATGCCTGTGCCGACTGCGGTCCCTCCGAGAGCAAGCTCTCGCAGTTCGTCCACCGCGACCTGCATGCGTGCGACGCCCTTTTCGATCTGGGCCGCGTAGCCCGCAAACTCCTGGCCGAGTCGGATTGGCGTAGCGTCCTGGAGATGGGTCCGGCCGGACTTCAGCACATCGTCGAACTCCACCGCCTTTGCATCGAGGCCGGCCTTGAGGTTCGTGAGGGCGGGCAGCAGATCCTCCTCGATCGCGGCCACGGCGGCGACGTGCATCGCGGTCGGAATCACATCGTTGGAGGATTGGCCTGTGTTGACATCGTCATTCGGATGGACGAGCTTCGAACCGAGCTCACCACCGAGAATCTCTGACGCCCGGTTGGAGAGAACCTCGTTGATGTTCATGTTGGTCGAGGTGCCTGAGCCGGTCTGGAAAATGTCGACGACGAACTGATCGTCGAACTTGCCGTCCATGACTTCTTCGGCCGCAGCGATGATCGCGTCCGCCTTGTCGGCATCGACGATGCCCATCGACTTGTTCATCTCGGCTGCGGAACCCTTGATGAGTCCGAGGGCCCAGATGAATCGCTTTCCGAATCGGAGATCAGAAATAGGAAAGTTCTCGACCGCTCGCTGGGTGGAAGCGCCGTAGTAGGCGTCAGCAGGGACCTGGACTTCACCCATCGAGTCACGTTCGGTGCGCATTACATCTCCTCAGATCAAGTGCTCTATCACCACAAGTTTAGT
>JASJYA010000006.1 GCA_030125685.1 Actinomycetota bacterium | reverse complement strand
GCCCCGAACGGTACGGTGACGATCGAGTCGAGGCCCGAACGCATCGTCTCAATCTCGCCAACCTCGACAGAGGTGCTGTTCGCCGTTGGGGCAGGTGCCCAGGTTGTAGCTGTCGACAGCCTGTCAAATTATCCGCCGAACGCTCCTGTGACAGATCTCGTCGCGTTCACGCCGAACATCGAGGCAATCGCGTCGTACGACCCCGACCTTGTATTCATCAGCTTCGACCCGGGTGAGGTAGCGGCTGGACTCGAAGCGATCGGCATTCCGGTGATCGTGCATGAACCGGCAGTCTCGGTTGATGACGCCTACGCTCAGTGGGAGCAGGTTGGAGCGGCTACAGGACAGATCGCCGAAGCGGCGGCTGTGGTCGCAGAAACGTCGTTGAGGCTCGCGTCCGCGATCGAATCTCTGCCGGATGGCATCGACTCGTTGACCTACTACTACGAGGTTGATCCGACGTACTACTCAGCGACGTCACTGACTTTCATCGGTGGGCTTCTTGGCCTGACTGAGATGCGAAATATCGCCGATGAGGTCGATGTGGACGGTTTCGGTTTCCCTCAACTGACGGCGGAGTACATCATCGACAGCGACCCTGGGCTCATCCTCCTAGCAGACACGAGGTGCTGCGGAGCGTCGGTCGTCACGATTGCTGAGCGCCCGGGGTGGGACACACTGACGGCGGTGGTGACGGGCAGCGTCGTTGAGCTCGATGATGACATCGCGTCACGCTGGGGGCCACGCATCGCAGAGCTCTTGGAGGACGTCGTCTCGGCGATCCTCGAACTGGAACTGACGAACGCGTGAACGCAGGCCGCCCCTCTTCCACTCGGCTGCGCTGGTGGTGGGTCGGCGGAGCTGCGCTGGTGCTCGCCGGTTCCCTTGTGGCCGGAGTCATGGTCGGGCCGATAAGGATCCCACCGATCGAGATCCTCGGAACGCTGATCAACAAGGCGCCGTTCGTGACAATCGACACGGCCATTTCGGATCGCACGGAGGCGATCTTGTGGGAGATCCGCATGCCCAGGGTCGTTCTCGCAGTTCTTGTCGGGTCGATGCTCTCGGCTGCCGGCGCCGGGTACCAGGGCGTGTTCAGGAACCCGCTCGCCGATCCCTACCTGCTGGGCGCAGGCGCAGGCGCCGGGCTAGGCGCTACGATCGCCATCGCGTACGGCCCAGCCACATCGGGTTGGTTTATAGATCCGCTACCGCTTGCGGCGTTCGTCGGAGCGATCGGCGGCGTTGCCCTCGCCTATCTGCTTGGGTACACCGTCCGGTCAGGTCGAACAGCGGTGACGCTGATCCTCGCCGGAGTGGCAGTGGCGGCGTTCCTTACCGCAATACAGACGTTTCTCCAGCAGCGTCAATCTGAGACGTTGCGCGAGGTGTATGGATGGATCCTCGGCAGCCTCAACACAGCGGGATGGGAGGAGGTAGAGCTCGTAGCTCCGTACGTTCTCGTTTGTCTATTTGCGATATTCATTGGGAGGCGACTGCTGGACGTTCTTGCTGTTGGTGATACTGAGGCAGGGACACTGGGGGTTCGACCGGGCAGAATTCGTCTGGTCATCGTTGTGTTTGCGACCCTGGGGACGGCAGCCGTTGTGTCCGTGAGTGGCTTGATCGGATTCGTGGGCATCATTGTTCCTCACACAGTCAGGTTGCTCACATCATCCTCGTATCGTGTGGTCGTGCCTCTGTCGATCCTTCTCGGCGGGGCGTTTCTCGTGCTCGCTGACATCGTCGCTCGCGTCGCAATGACGCCTGCGGAGATACCAATCGGCGTTGTGACAGCGATGATCGGCGCCCCGTTCTTCGCCGTGATACTGCGAACTTCCAAGGCGGTGGTGTCATGACGGCCGCTCTGGAATTTAGGGAGATCGATGTCTCGTTCGGCGGGACCTTCGCGCTCCACAAGGTGTCCGTCGGGGTGCACGAAGGAGGTTGGCTAGGCGTCGTTGGGCCGAATGGAGCAGGAAAATCGACGTTGTTGCGCACTGTCGCCGGAGCAGTTCGGTACGGCGGCTCAGTGTTAGTCGACGGTGAGGCCATCGACGGGCGCTCGCAACGTGAGCGGGCGAGGCTTGTGTCCTATGTTCCACAACGGCCCGTGTACCCCCAGGGGATGGCGGTGTTCGACTATGTATTGCTAGGCCGTACACCCTATCTCGGGACCCTTGCATCCGAATCCCACGAGGATATCGAAGACGTGTGGGAGGCGCTCGAAGCCTTGCGTCTGACCGATTTCGCGGGGCGGGACGTTGCCACACTTTCGGGGGGAGAGACCCAGAGGGTGTCGCTCGCGCGGGTACTGGCACAGCGTGCTCCCATCGTTGTGCTCGATGAGGCGACGGCATCCCTCGACGTGGCCGCCCAGCACTCGGTGCTCGAGCTGATCGACCGTTTGAGGGCGGAGCGGGGCATGACGGTGATAAGCGCAATCCATGACCTCACCGCTGCCGCCCAGTTCTGCGAGCGTATCGCCCTTATAGACGATGGGAGGGTCGTTGCCGAAGGAACTCCCGGTGAAGTGCTGACCGAGAGCCTGCTCGGTGAGGTATTTGAACCTTCTATCCGGGTGATCGATGTTGACGGGAGTACTGTGATTGTGTCGTTGAGAGTCGAGGAGGATCCTTCGTGAGCGGAGAGCGGAAACGTGGTCTCGTGATCATCAACACAGGCGACGGCAAGGGGAAGTCGAGTTCGGCGTTCGGCGTGATGCTGCGCGCGGTTGCTCGAGGTTGGAGGGTGATCGTCATCCAGTTCATCAAGTCGGAGGAATGGAAGACCGGCGAGAGAAAGATGGCTGACCAACTCGGCGTCGATTGGATCACCGGAGGGGACGGGTTCACCTGGGAATCAGACGACATGGAGGCTACTGAGAGGGCTGCGCAGGACACCTGGGCTAGGGCAGGTTCGATCATCACTGCGGGCGAGTATGACCTGGTCATCCTTGACGAGGCGACGTACCCGATCACGTTCGGATGGATTCCTGTTGAAGAGGTCGTGTCTGTGATAACCGGCCGTCCCCACGGAGTGAACGTCATCATCACCGGCAGAGACGCGGATCCAGCGCTCGTTGACCTAGCGGACACTGTGACCGAGATGAAGAAGGTCAAGCATGCCTTCGATAAGGGAATCCCTGCAAGAAAAGGTCTCGACTTCTAGCTCGTCGGCGCTCGCTTCTGGCATCTGGCTTCTGATTTAGGTAATCAGGAGCTCGAAGCCCCTACCAACGAAGAAGGACAGCACTCCTGCGGCAAGGCCCAAGGCAAGATTTTCAAGCCCTGAGATAGACCAGCTCTTTTTGGTGTGTAGCGTTTTGATTGCGCCGACGAAGAAGAGGCCGACGCCTGCAAGCACCGCAGCGACGAGGAGGCCAGTCGTCGTAATGTCCCAAATCGCGAATGGGACCACGGACGGGAGAGCGCCAACGAGAAACAAGAGTCCGGCGGCGATTGCCGCTGTATACGGGCTCCGTCGTTCTCCATCGACCACTCCGAACTCAAGTGCGGCATGCATGTTGAGCATCGCTTCGTCGTTGCTATCGATGATACCAACAACCGTTTCGAGGTTCTCGCCCTCGAGGCCCATGTCTCCGAGCATGTGGAAGAGTTGATCCCTCTCGTGTTGACGGTGGTCGCGAAGGTGGATCTTCTCGAGAGCGATCTCAGCGTCGAAGACCTGATCCTGGGCTTTGGTGGCGAGATACTCGCCAATACTCATCGAGATCATGCCCGCAAGGGCGCCGGCGACTCCTATGAGCAGCACTTCGGTCGAGTCGAGTCCGCCCCCTACCACCACTGCTACAAGGAGGAAGGTGGACACCAGGCCGTCGTTTACACCGAGGATGACGTCGCGCATGTACTGGCGTGAGTCACCTATGTGGGACTCATAGCCGTCGGGGAGTTCGCCTAGCTGATCAGCGGTCGCCATAACTGGATACTACGCCACGGGCGGCTAGCGTGGAGTCATGGATGACGCCACGCAGCCCGAAACGGATGAGGGAGCTGCCGAAGCTGTAGCGGTGACCCCGACGTATCCACCTTCGCCACCCTGGGGAGAGAACGCGAAGCTGCTTGTCGTTGGGATGATGTTCGTGCTCGTGATCTTCGGCGTATACCTCGTCCGGAACGTTCTTGCGATCGCAGCCTTTGCTGGACTCATTGCTTTCTTGATCGCACCTTTGATCCGTATCGCGGTCCGTCGCTTGAGAATGCCGAGAGGCATTGCGCTGCTGCTGGCCTACTTTGTCGTGTTCTCAGGCACGTTGATGTTTGGAACGCTGTTGGCCCAATCAATCATCGCATCGATCGCTGAACTTGACCCCATCGGTCTGCTGAATGACGCAAGGGCATGGCTTGTCGCTGAAGCGGATCAGGACGGTCGCATCCTCCTCTTCGGACTGACTATCGATGTCTCCGCGTTCGTCTCCTCGCTGGACACATCGATCGGCGCGGGAGACGGCCAGGGGGGAATCGTGATCGACGGTGAACGGCTGCTTGAGTACCTCGGTACCGGGCTGAGCGGGTTTCGCACGGTTGCGGGCGTCGTCGCAGCCGTCGTCACATCCGCCATCGTGACGACGCTCATCGCCATGTACCTCAACGCAGACAGCAAGCGGTTACACGTTGGAGCGATTGCCCATATCCCTCCCGGATATGAGAGGGATGGGCTCATGATGATGATCAAGCAGAAACGCGTGTGGCGCGGGTACCTGTACGGCCAGCTCATCAACTCGGTGATCACAGGGATGTTCGTGTTCGTCGTCCTTTGGCTTGTCGGCCTGCCAGGTGCTTTCTTGATGGGGACGATCATGGTGGTGCTCAACATGATCCCGACGTTTGGCCCGATCCTCGCGGCTATCCCCGGCGTGCTCGCCGCACTCATCTCAGGGTCTACGCGGTGGCCTGAGCTCGAGAACTTCTGGTTCGCCCTCATCGTGGTAGGTATCTACCTCGTCGTCGTCCAGGCCCAAGCAAACATCATCGCACCCAAGGTGATGGGTACCGCGGTCCAGCTTCGTCCCGCGATGATCCTTGTCGGCCTCATGGTCGGGTTCCAGATCGGGGGATTGCTCGGCTCGCTTCTGGCGGTCCCGGTCATAGCGTCGCTCAGGGACGTTGTTGTTTACCTATGGCGAAAGCTCATCGACGCTGACCCGTGGCCAGGCGAAGACCCGATAGCCGTGAACCGTGAACCGTAAACGGTAACTGCTTTCTCGTCAGTCCTCTGAGCGCAGCGCTTCCGCCTGGCTCGCGATCGCCGAGACGATCTCCGCGTTTGCGAGGGTCGTGATGTCTCCGAGCGACCGGTTTTCTGAGATGTCTCGCAGAAGTCTGCGCATGATCTTCCCTGAACGTGTCTTGGGTAGGTCGGGGGTGAAGATGATCGACTTCGGCCTTGCTATCGCACCGATCTTGATCGCAACGTGCTTTCGGAGCTCATCGTTCAGGTCGTCGGAGTCTTCGAAGCCTCTGCGTAGAGTCACGAACGCAACAATCGCCTGTCCCGTCAAGGAATCCGCTGCGCCGACGACCGCTGACTCGGCAACAGCCGGATGCGATACGAGCGCGGACTCGACTTCCATTGTGGATATGCGGTGACCCGATATGTTCATCACATCATCGACCCGGCCGAGGATCCAGAGGTACCCGTCTTCATCGATCTTGGCGCCGTCGCCGGCGAAGTATCGGCCCTCGTACTCGGACCAGTACGTGCTGATGTAGCGGTCATCGTCGCCGTAAATAGACCTGAGCATCGCAGGCCACGGCTTCGTGATGGTGAGGAATCCGCCGCTGCCGAGAGGAACAGGGACGCCGGCCTTGTCGACGACTTCTGCGGCGATGCCTGGAATCGCCTTCGTGGCAGATCCGGGCTTCGTCGTGGTCACACCGGGTAGTGGGGAGATCATGATGCTGCCTGTCTCTGTCTGCCACCAAGTGTCGACGATCGGGCAGTTGGATGAGCCGATGTGCTCGTGATACCACATCCAGGCTTCAGGATTGATCGGCTCCCCGACGCTCCCGAGCAGGCGCAGCGAAGACAGGTCGCGGCTCTTGGGATACTCGGCGCCCCATTTCATGAAAGCGCGGATCGCTGTTGGCGCCGTGTAGAGGATGGTGACCCCGTACTCCTCGACGATCGACCACAGCCTGTCCTTCTCCGGGTAGTCGGGAGTTCCCTCGTACATGACGCTCGTCGTATGGTTTGCGAGCGGGCCGTAGACGATGTAGGTGTGGCCTGTCACCCAGCCGATGTCCGCTGCACACCAGTAGACATCGGTCTCCGGCTTGATGTCGAACACGAGCGAGTGTGTGGTAACGGCGCCTGTGATGTAGCCACCGGTCGTGTGCATGATGCCCTTCGGCTTTGCTGTTGTACCGGATGTGTAGAGGATGTAGAGCAGATCCTCAGCCCCCATCACCTCGGGTTCGCAGTTTGTTGACTGGTCCGCGACGAGGTCGTGCCACCAGACGTCCCGGCCCTCGGTCATGGAAATGTCCTGCTTCGTCCGCTCGTACACGATGCAGTGTTCAATGGAAGGGGTCGACTCCATAGCGGTGTCGCAGTTGTCCTTCAACGGAATCGTAGATCCGCGTCGCCAGGCTCCGTCGCAGGTGATAAGAACCTTTGCGTCTTGGTCGACGACCCTGTCGATGATCGACTCAGCGCTGAATCCACCGAAGATCACCGAGTGGGGCGCACCGATCCGCGCACATGCCAGCATTGCGACGGCCAGTTCAGGAACCATGCCCATGTAGATGGCGACCTTATCGCCCTTCTCGACGCCCAGGGACCGCAACCCGTTCGCGAACCGATTCACGTCGTCCGAAAGCTGTTGGTAGGTGATGGTCCGAGTGTCCCCCGGCTCGCCGATCCAGTGGTAGGCGACTTTGTCACCGCCGGTTTCGAGGTGGCGATCGAGACAGTTATAGGCGATGTTCAGCTCGCCGTCGGCCCACCACTTGAAGAAGGGAGCGTTGGAGTCGTCGAGGGTTTCGGTCGGCTCCTTGAACCACGTGATCCGTTCGAGCGCCTGGCGAGTCCAATATGCGACGAAGTCGTCGTCGCCTTCGTCGTACACCTTGGCTTGAGCATTTGCCTGTGCAGCAAACTCATCGGACGGCGGGAAGAGCCGATCCTCTTGAAGTAGGCTCTCGATGCCTGAATCCGTCACGCGTGACCTCCTGATCGATTCGTTTCCCGAATTCTCGCGGCTTGCCAGCGCCATAAGGAATCGGTTAGTGAGATTCTGAGGATGTCGATAGCCTATCGAGATCCGGGAGTTCGACGGTGTCCTTCATCCGTTCGACGGCTCTGGGCGAGACGGGTATACCGGTTCCCTCTGCGACACGGTTCATCATCTCGAAGTTGCCGAACACGCTCGCGGCGTCGACGAGGCAGTCAGGCCCCAGCGAGTCCATGATCGCTGTTCGAGCGTCTTCGCGATCAGCCTTGCAACCGGTGACAAGGGCATCAACGAAGCGCAGCAACTCGTCACCGCCAGGCACCCCGATCGCCACCGATGGGTCACCGATCGCCGTGAGGTTGAGGTGGTATCCGAAAGCAATGGCGCTCTCACGGAGCATCAGCACATGGCTAAACGTTCAGTAGAAGCACTCGTTGAGGAACGACGTGCGGGAAGAGACGATCTCTATCTGTGCCCTGTCGAGGCCCGGATCCCTACGGAAGTTGGCGAAATCCATCTCCGTTTCGGTCATGTATTGCGGTCCATAGCTGGTGCGGAACACTTTGCCGACGGCGGGGAGAAGATCGAGTGCGACAGGTATTGCGCCAGGGGGCATCGGTGTGTGCGTACGCCTGCGCTTCAATCCTTCCGCAACCTCGCCGGTGGGGTTGCCCGCAGCCGGCTCGGGAAGAGGTTCAAGCTCGGCGCCGAGGCCACGATGTGCGCCGTCGACGGCCGCGAGCATGGACACGACTGCGATTGTTTCGACCGTCATTGGATCGCCGACTTCGTCGGCCGTCCCCCGCACCATCGTGCCATCTACCGCGGCTGGGTTGCGAAAGAGAGTTGCTGCGAGCTTCAGAAGTGAGTCCGGAAGCCCAACCCATGGCGGTGTGTCTCCTTCCCGAACTGCACGCGCGTGGGCTCCAAGCTGGACGCGTTGTGATCCGGTCAAAGTTGGGCCTGGCGCTCCAAGATGTGACCACAGGTCGATATATGCGAGTCTCAGATCTTCTCTGACCGGAACCGCGGAACCATTGAACTCGAACACGGAACCACAATACTCACCTGTCACCTGTCCTTCCTAGTGAATGGCACGGATGGCCATGAGGCCGGAGGTGAGAAGCCCAAGCCCGATGACGAGTCGAAGAAGATCCCTGGTCCTTCGCGCGAGCCATATCCCTACCGCCACAGCAGTCGCCAGGCCGGCAAACTGGAGGGCGACCACAGCGTCGGTAGACGGGAGAAGGATGTCTAGCACTGGGATCAGCCCGGGCGGCTACGCGCGGTCATGACCGAGGAGCTCGCGAAGTTCATAGCTGTTGCAACGAATCTTTGTGAGCCACATTCCGTCGCGAGCCTCGAACGCGTCTCACTCCAGCGACGCGACTCCCAATGTTGTGCCATGCGCAGGAGTGTTGCGGTTCCACTTGTGATCGTGGCGGGAGTCGTGGTTGCCGCCCCCCGGTTGTTCAAGCGCGCATGGAGACCACCCTCAGCGTGACGCTCATCGATCGCCTACAGACCTTGGGCTCCCTGAGGAGCAGGTCTGGTTGACGGGCGATAACGGTATTCAGCTTCACGGCCGGCTCGTACCTGTCGACGTGAACGCACCCGGAGTTGTAGTGCTTCATGGATGGGGAGGAAACGCCGCCGACATGCTCGACCTTGCTCCTGCTCTGCACAAGGCAGGGTTCCATGCGCTGTTCCTCGATGTCAGGAATCACGGCCTGTCCGAACATGATGACCACGTCTCGATGCTTCGGTTCGCTGAGGACCTGGGCGTCGCTGTCGCGTATCTGCGAGACAGAGAGGATGTCACCGATGTTGCCGTGATCGGCCACTCGGTGGGGGTGGCCGCATCGATTTACTACGCGTCGTATCACGACGATGTCTCGGCTGTGGTTGCTGTTGCCTCGTTCGCCCATCCAGGGGAGTTCATGAACGAGAATATTCCGCTTCCACGCCCCGTGCGCTGGGCGGTGCTGCGAGCCATAGAGTCGATGATCGGGAAGGGCCTCGACGCGATCGCCCCTCGTACTCGCATCGCCCATGTAGACGTACCCGTGCTTCTGGTGCACGGAGAGGAGGACGACGTGGTCCCGCTCAAGGATTCCCTGGAGTTGCAAGGCCGTCGGCGAGGGACCGAGCTTCTGGTAGTTCCTAACGGCGGTCACAGCGACCTGACCCCCTTTGAGCCGTATTTCCCCCGGGTGGTCGATTTCATCTCCTCCCATGTCAAGAGCGCGTCCGCCTCGGATCTGTGATCTCGTCGATCACGTGTGCATGGTTGCACGCGACCGGTTAGGTTGGGCCTACATTCGGAACGGAAGACGCCCATGTGTTGCTTGTTCGCCTCTCTAGCCCTCGTCGGGCCGCGTTTCGCGATTCTCGTGTGGTGGATAATCGATCAAGCACGCTGGAGACTCGCTTTTGACAACTTCCTGGTCGCGTTCATCGGCTTCTTCCTGGCGCCGTGGACCACGATGATGTACGTTGTGGTTTTTCCCGACGGGGTTACAGGGTTCGACTGGATCATCCTTGGATTCGCAGTTCTCGTGGACGTTGGCTCTTGGACGAGTGGCGGATTGAGTGGTAGCAGACGCCGGGCGAGCACGTATGCCGCATAGCCGGAACCGACGTCGTTAGAGGCTCCGCGTGAACCCCGATGATCAGAAGATCAGCGGGTTCCTTGCTGCAACCTGGCTTCTGGCGCCCTTCGGCGCCTTGACAGTTTTCGTCGTTTCGGGCTGGACCCGGTCGCTCGACGACGCATGGAACACCGCGATGAGCGCTGGCGAGGCGGCGTGGCTTGTCAACGTGGCCATGGTGTTTCACCATGGGGGGACGTTCCCGATCGCACTTGCGACGGTCGTGATCGTCACCATCGGCTTCTTAGCCCTGCGGCAGTGGTGGATTGCAGGCGCCTGGGTGGCGATGGTGGCAGTGTCCCAGCTTCTGTCGAAGTTCACCAAGGTGTTGGTCGGAAGAGAGAGGCCCCTCGATGGTCTTGTTCAGGAATCGTCAGCGGCGTACCCGTCGGGGCACACGATGGTGTCCGGCGTGGCGATCGCCGTTGGGCTTGCGGTCCTTCTCGGGATTCTCTGGCCGAACCGGCACAGGCTATTTCTCAGCATCGGCATCTGGTATGCCGTGCTGATGGCGTTGAGCCGTACTTACCTGCGGGCTCACTGGCTCACAGATGTTGTCGGAGGCCTTCTCTTCGGTGCAGTGGTTGTCCTGGTTGTGGCCGCAATGGCCGCTCGCAGATCTTCTCTCTCCCGCCCCTCCTCTCTCCTGTAATCAGAAGAGAGGAGAGGCCTGCTTCGAGGGTCAGAGAGGGGGGTTGCACGCTTGACGACGGACCGCTCGGCTTACGCCTCGCTTACGGACGACCGACGACGGGTCCAAACCCTCCTTGGTGACTCGAGGCTCCGAACCGATAATGCAGACCGGACCCGTTGTCCGTCCACCTGTCATCTGTCACCTGTCCGTTCTGAAGCGCCTGTACTTCTACACTTCCTGAAGGGTGGTTAGTGTTATGCGTTACAGAATGCATATGCGTATAATTGTTGGATGTATTCAGTAGCGATTCTTGGCGCCTCGGGTTATGCCGGTGGCGAACTCATCCGGTTTATCGACGGCCACCCGGACTTCGAGGCTGTGTTTCTCGGTGCGGACCGTCGTGCAGGTGAGCCGCTGAGCGTCGTGCATCCGCACCTCAGGGGGGGTGATCGCCTGCTCAGGACTACGGATATCGCGGCTGTCGCGGAAGCGGACCTCGTGTTCATGGCGCTTCCTCACGGCGCCTCCGCGAGACCGGCGATGGATCTGGCCGAAGGCCCCGCCAAGATCGTCGACCTCGGCAGCGACTTCCGGCTCGACACCCCTGCAAGGTACCTCGAGGCTTACAACCGTGAACACCCGTACCCGAGTCAGCTCACAGAGTGGATATACGGCATCCCTGAACTCTTCAGAGGCGAGGTCGCCGCCGCGGATCGTGTCGCGTCTCCTGGGTGCTATCCGACATCGGTGATCATTCCGCTCGCGCCACTCCTTTCCGAAGGATTGGTGGAGCCGTCGGGCATCATCGTTACCTCGATGTCAGGCGTGTCCGGAGCGGGACGCGGCGCCACCGACTCCTTGTCGTTCGGAGTGATCGACGAGTCAGTCAAGGCCTACCAGGTGCTCACCCATCGGCATCGTCCCGAGATGGAGAGCTGCCTCGACGATTTCGCGGACGAACCGACGTCCGTTCTCTTCACTCCCCACCTTGTGCCGATGCAGCGCGGCATCCTGTCGACCATCTACGCCGACGCGACGCAGGGAACCACAATCGAGAATCTCACTGCCGCTTTCGATACTGCATACGGGGAGTCGTCTTTCGTGCGGCGCCTTGACGAATCACCCGAGACTCGGTGGGTGGTTGGTTCCAACAACCTGTTTGCGTCGATTCACTTCGACGAACGTAGCGGTACTGTCGTTATCGTTTCGGCCATCGACAATCTGGTGAAGGGCGCCGCCGGCCAGGCTGTGCAGAACGCCAACCTCATGTTCGGTTTCGATGAAGTAGCGGGCCTTCCTGTCGATGGGTGGATGCCGTGAGCGTCACCGCACCGATGGGTTTCTCAGCAGCGGGAGTCGCTTGTGGAATCAAGCCCGATGCGCTTGACCTCGCCCTCCTCGTAGCAGAACAGCCTGCGGTGGCCGCTGGTGTGTTCACTCTGAACCAGGCTGCGGCCGCTCCGGTTCTCCAGGGCCGTGCGAGCCTTCACCAGAGTCATCTCAAGAGGGGGATCGTCGTGAACTCCGGGATCGCGAACGCAGGGACGGGATCGTTAGGCATGCACAACGCAGAGGCGATGGCCGCCGCGCTCGCCGCTGAGATTGATTGTGATCCGGAGGATGTCCTGGTGTGTTCGACGGGAACCATCGGGCCGCAACTCCCGATGGATCGCGTCGTCCCCGGTATTGAGGCCGCAGTGTTGCGGCTCGACGCGACTGCCGAGGCTGGAGCGATGGCGGCGGCAGCGATCATGACAACGGACTCAGTGGTCAAGCAAGCGGTTGTTGAGGGTGAGGGTTGGGTCATAGGGGGTATGTCCAAAGGAGCCGGCATGGTGCGCCCGAACATGGCAACGATGCTCGCCTTCATCACCACGGACGCTGCCGTTGGAAGAGAAGTACTCCAAAGCGTCCTGGCGGCAGCGGTCGATATTTCGTTCAATTCGCTCAACATCGACGCCTGCGAGTCAACAAACGATACGGTGATCGCCCTGGCTTCGGGCGCCTCTGACATCTCACCTGAGCCGAATGAGTTCGCGACCGCCATGGAGGATCTCTGTCGTGATCTCGCACTCCAGATGGCTAAGGACGCGGAGGGCGCGTCGCGCGTCGTCACGATCAATGTTCGGGGCGCTGGTGACGACGCAGAGGCCCGTTATCTCGGTCGTCTTGTTGCTGACTCTGCGCTCGTGCGATCCTCCTTCTACGGCGGCGACGTGAACTGGGGCAGGATTCTCGGTGCGCTGGGTACTGCTGATGTCGTCATCGACTCCAACGTACTCTCGATCAGCTACTGCGGGATCGAAGTGTTCTCGTCGGGCACGGGGGCGGAGTTCGGTGAAGTCGCCCTATTGGAGTCGATGGAGACAGGAGACTTCGCCGTCAGAATCAATGTCGGCGCCGGATCAGGGAGAGCGAATATCGTCACGACAGACCTGACACCGGAGTATGTCGTCTTCAACGGGGAGCGGTCATGACCGGGCACTCCTCCCCCAACCCAGCGAAACCCAGGATCGCATCCACGATGGGGAAGGCAGCGATCTTCTCGGAAGCTCTGCCCTTCATCGCTCAATTCAGGGGAGGCGCCGTTGTCATCAAGTACGGCGGTTCGGCCATGGTCGACGATCTGTTGCGAGGCACCTTTGCAGACGATGTTGCGATGCTGCACTACGTCGGTATCAACCCGATCATCGTTCACGGCGGCGGTCGCCACATCTCGGAGGCGATGGGCAGGCAGAGTATCGAATCGGAGTGGATCGAGGGGCTGCGTGTGACGGATGAGCACGCGATGCGGGTAGTGCAAGCCACCCTCGTCGGGGAGATCAACCCAGACATCGTGAGGCTCATAAACAATCACGGTTCCGTTGCCGCCGGGGTGTCAGGCTTGGACGCCAATCTCTTCGTGGCCGAGCCTGTGGATGAGAGGCTCGGCTTCGTGGGGAGAATCATCGAGGTCAACACGGGACTCGTCGAGGGACTTCAGAGCCAGGGGTATGTGCCTGTCGTGGCGCCGATCGCGAGGGGGATTGACGGAAAGACCTACAACGTGAACGCCGACGTCGCCGCGAGCGCGCTCGCCACCGCGCTTGGAGCGTCGAAGCTCGTCTACCTCACGGATGTCGAGGGTCTGTACAGGGATCTCGGTGATGAAGGAAGCCTGATCTCCCGGATCACAGTGTCGGAGCTGGCAGAACTCATCGAAGGCGGATCGGTGTCGGCCGGGATGCTTCCGAAGCTCCGCTCGGCTGTATCGGCGATCGACGGCGGTGTGGGGCAGGTTCACATCCTCGACGGCCGCATGCAGCATGCGGTGCTCTTGGAGATCTTCACACCTGAGGGAATCGGCACGATGATCACCCGGGAGCAGCAGCCATGAGGGTGGACACGAATGAGCGGCGGAGACAGGTACGAAGCCTTCTCGCGACGGTGCACATCTCTAGCCAGAACCAGCTCCAGTCCCTCCTCGCCGAGAGGGGCTTTGAGGTTACCCAGGCGACCATATCGAGAGACCTTGATGCTGTCGGGGCGGTTCGACTGACGGAGAACGGAGTTGCCCGTTATCGCGTTGTTCGTGATCCCGGCGCCGGGGGCGTAGCCATGGCGGCGCTTCATGGGGCTGTCGATGAGTTCGTTGAGAGCCTCGTTGCGTCCGGAAACCTCATCCTGATCAAGGTTCCGCCGGGGGCTGCGCAGTTCGTCGCGAGCCGTATCGACGCAGCGCCCGTAGACGGGGTGCTCGGAACGATCGCAGGAGACGACACGATCCTGGTCATTTCAGAGGTAGACGCCCATACAGAGGAAGTCGCTCGAAGACTCACCGGAACGAGGAGACAGCATGGATAAGAGCATTAGGAAGGTCGTTCTCGCTTACAGCGGCGGTCTTGACACGTCGGTCATTCTCAGATGGATCAAAGAGGAGTACGGCGCCGAAGTCATCACCTACACCGCGGACGTCGGTCAGGGAGAAGAGACCGAAGAAGCCCGAGTAAAAGCGCTGGCGACCGGCGCGTCACAGGCGATCTGTGAAGATCTCACCGCCGAGTTTGTATCGGACTACGTGTTCCCCGCGTTCCGCGCCTCGGCGCTGTACGAGGGGTATTACCACATGGGTACATCGCTTGCGAGACCCGTGATATCGAAGGGTCTCGTGCGCGCAGCGGTTGAGACCGGTGCGGATGCGATAGCGCATGGAGCGACGGGTAAGGGCAATGACCAGGTTCGGTTCGAGCTCTCCGCCTACGCGCTCAAGCCTGACATCAAAGTTATCGCCCCGTGGCGAGAGTGGAAGTTCAAGGGTCGAGCCGACCTGGTCGCTTACGCCGAGGAACATGGCATCCCTATCCCGGTGACGCCGGAGAAGCCGTACTCCATGGATGCGAACCTGCTCCACATCTCCTACGAAGGAGGTGTGCTTGAGGATCCGTGGCAGGGTCCGCCGGCTGAGATGTTTGAGATGACCGTGAGTCCCGAGGACGCTCCTGATGAGCCGGAATTCGTCACGATCGGATACGAACACGGTGACCCGGTATCGATCGACGGTGTACGCATGTCGCCTGTGGAGCTGCTCACCAGGGCGAACGAGCTCGGAGGGAAGCACGGAATCGGGCGAGTTGACATGGTTGAGAATCGGTTCGTCGGCATGAAGAGCCGAGGTGTGTATGAGACTCCTGGAGGCACGATCCTCTATCACGCGCACCGCGCCGTCGAGTCTCTCACCCTCGATCGCGAGGTGGCGCATCTCAGGGACGAGCTGTCGAACCGGTATGCAGAGATGGTGTACAACGGGTTCTGGTTCGCCCCTGAGCGCGAGGCGCTGCAGTCGTTCATGGACGATGTGCAGAAACCAGTGACAGGTGAGGCGAGGATGAAGCTCTACAAGGGCCAGGCGATCGTCGATGGGCGGCGCTCCGACAGCCATGATCTGTACGACGAAGCTACGGTGACCTTCGAGGCAGACGATGTATACGACCAGGCAGATGCGGGGGGATTCATCCGTCTCCAGTCGTTGCGCCTCCGAACGTTCGCAGAGAAGAGGTTGGGTGAGGGAGAATGAAGAACAGGCGACAGGTGACAGGGAGCGCAGCGCAGCTATGACAATGTGGTCGGGTGGACGGTTTGAGGAGGGTCCGGCTGAGTCGCTGTGGCGGTTCACGGTGGATACGTCTGACCGTAGGATGCTGGTTGACGACATTGTCGGCTCGATAGCGCACGCGACGATGCTCGGCCGGGTCGGTCTGCTCACTCCTGGTGAGACAGCCGGGATGCTTGGGGGGCTCGAAGCCCTCAAACGCGAAGCTGAGGAAGGATCGTTCTCGTTTCTTCATACTGATGAGGACGTCCACTCCGCCGTCGAGCGCAGACTCGGTGAAGTGCTCGGTGATCTCGCAGGCAAACTCCACACCGGCCGGTCGCGAAACGACCAGGTCGCACTTGACCTGAGGCTCTACCTCAAGAGATCGATTACCGACCGTATAAGCCAGATCGCCGGCTTCATTCGGGTACTCATCGACCAGGCCGACGCTGTCGGGGACACAACCGTCCCAAGCTATACGCATTTGCAGCAGGCCCAGGCGGTTCCGCTTGCCCACCACCTGTTGGCGTATGCCTGGATGCTCAAACGCGACATCGAAAGATTCGCGGACGCCAGAGTTCGTACCGACGTTTCACCTCTCGGCGCAGGCGCGTCAGGCGGTTCCTCGCTCCCTCTCGATGCTGAGATGTCTACAGAGATTCTTGGCATGGGAGCTGTGTTCGATAACTCGATGGACGCCGTCGGGTCACGAGATTTCGCCGCCGAGTTCGTGTGGTGCTCCACCCAGACCATGCTGCATCTTTCGCGGCTGTCGGAGGAACTCATCCTGTGGGCGACGAGCGAGTTCGCGTGGGTCACGTTCTCGGACGCGTTCACGACCGGATCCTCCGCTATGCCGCAGAAGAAGAACGCGGACATTGCGGAGCTTGTGAGAGGAAAAGCCGCGACGACCATCGGCGATCTTTCGGCGATAGCGTCGCTCCAGAAGGGTCTTCCCATGACGTACAACCGGGATCTCCAGGAAGACAAGCGCATCGTCTTTCACGCAGACGACACACTCGCAGGTTCGCTCGACGCTCTGGGCGGGATGCTTGGTTCCGCGCAATTCCACACTCCGGCGCCCTCAGACTGGGTGACGGCGCTCGACCTCGCCGAGGCGTTGGTCCTTCGCGGCGTTCCGTTCAGGGAGGCGCATCACGTTGTCGGGCGCCTCGTCGCTGATCTCCTGGCTAACGACCGAACATTCTCCGACCTGACGCCTGAGGAACTCGTCGATTTCGATGGCAGGTTCGTTCCAGCCGACGTTGAGGTTGTTGACCCGGTTGTATCGGTACAGGCCAGAGTGACCCACGGCGGCGGTTCTATGACTTCGGTTGCAGCTCAGATCGACGCCCTGGATGACTTTCTCGCCGGGTACACGACCGCATAGCTCACCGGACTCAGCTAAGCGGCCCGGATAGGTTCGACGGTGGTGCAGCCCCGGCACTCCGGGTCGCCGCAGTTCGCGACGAGCTCGACGGGAAGGCCGCTGGCTGCGAACCACGCCTCTAGCTCGGCGCCGTTCATGGCGATGAGATCCTCTGTCTTCGTGGTGGGTACGAGTGTTGCTGAGTCCATATCGGAAATGTATCCAGCGGGTATGACAGGAATCAGATGCCAGACACCAGATGCCGGATGTCGTACATCGCCTCTCCTTACTACGATCTGATCATGGAAATCAAACGCTATGCAGACGCCGCCCCGTTCGTTTACGGAGACTTTGAGCTCAGGGAGCTGACGCCTGACGCTTTCGATGCTGCGTCCTTCGCGGAGATCATCGTTCCCGTCGGCGCTGATCGCACAAGGCGTGTGTCGGAGAAGGACCACCGAATCTACGTCTGTCTTGTGGGGGATCTCGAATTCACCGTTGATGACGCCACTATGCATCTTGGCGTAGGCGATGTCCTCCATATCGACAAGGGGGAGACGTACGGATTCCACAATGGGGGGTATGAGGAAGGGCGCCTGCTCCTGATTCGAGTACCCGGCCCTGCGATTCCCGAGGCGCCGCAACTCTGAGCCAGGGGTAAAATGCGTCGCCTGGATCAGACGCCGAGGGGGAGTACATATCTCCACACCATCACAAAGTGGATGATGCTCGCGCTGACCACCATGATGTGGAAGACCTCGTGATATGAGAAGAAGCGGGGCCACAGGCGGGGCCGGTTCGTGATGAGCAGCAGCATGCCCACGGAGTAGACGGCGCCTCCTGCGACGGCGAGAGCAGCCCCCGCCCATCCGAGCACTTGAAATATCTGCCAAGCAATCAGGGTTCCAAGCCATCCCATCGAAATCGCGAGGATCATCGAGAAGGTCTGGTTCTCTCGTGGAAACAACGTGTGCTGCGCGGCGCCGAGCGCTACGAGCCCCCACGCGACACCGAGGACCGTCCACTGAAGCGTTCCATTCAGTGTTGCGATTGCGACCGGCGTGTAGGTGCCTGCGATGAGAACGAGGATCATCGTGTGGTCAAGCCGCTGCATGCGCTTCTTCCACAACTCACGCCACGGGATCGAGTGGTAGAGCGAACTCGTTGTGTAGAGCGAAACCATCGCGAGCCCGAAGACCAGCGCACCGACCCGGATACCCCAGCTTGGCGACGTCCAAACGAGGAACACCGTGCCTGCGAGGGCCGCGACCGCGGCGGTACCGTGCAGAAATCCCCGAATCGGGTTCTGCATCCTTCCAAGAGTCCAACGCGGCATGTCCATCCTGTGAAGGCTACATGCCAGAAGGTATATCGGGGGCCCAAAATCAAGGCCCGCAAGATGAGCAGCACGTGGTCGACGATGAATTCGGATCCGGCTGTCCATTCGATCGGTCGGGTGGTCACCGCACTAGTCTTTGTGTGTCCGGTGCAGGGAAGGAGTATTGCGTGGCGATACCGAACAGCTTGAAGCGGCCGCTGTACCGTATTTATGAGCAGCGACTGAACGCATCTCTCGACCGCGACGCGCTCCCAAACCACATCGGCGTCATCCACGACGGCCATCGGAGATATGCACGTGCCGAACGCCTTCAAGACTATGCGGCATCGTACCGGGTGGGTATGGCCAAGTTCGTTGAGTTTCTCGGGTGGACGGCGGACCTAGACATACCTGCGGTGACATGCTGGTTGCTCTCGATCGAGAACCTCGCACGGCCCGACGAAGAGCTGCTGCCGTATTACGGGGTTCTCATGGAGATGTTCGATCGAATACCGGAGACGCCCGCAGGCCGGGATGTGACGGTTAGGTTCATCGGGAGTCTCGACCTTTTGCCGGCAGATCTTGTCGAGGCCACGAAGCTCCTCCAGGAACGATGCTCGACCGGTAGTCGAAGGGTGACGATTGCTCTTGCCTACGGGGGGAGACAGGAGATTGTTGACGCCGTGAGAGAACTCGTCGGAAAGTTGGCTGCAGACGGCGTACCGGCGGACGAGATAGCGAACTGCATAGACCGTGACGCGATCTCGGCCCGTATGTATGCGTCTGATATCCCCGACCCTGACCTCGTGCTTCGTACCTCAGGTGAGGCCAGGCTCTCCGGGTTCCTCCTCTGGCAGGCCGCTTACGCCGAGTATTCGTTCGTTGACGTGTACTGGCCCGCTTTCCGCCGGATCGACTTCCTTCGCGCCCTGCGCGATTTCACGAAACGCGAGCGACGCTACGGAAAATGAACCGGGTGTGTCGACGCCGGGGAGGGGGCACGCAGTTCACCGTTTACGGTCAACGGTTTGCTTTCTCACCTTGATCGCATTGCGATCGGAATGTGATCTTGGTCGTTGAACGTTCGCAGGCTCGGCACGTGGGCGCCAGCGAGAGGGATGAACCCTACTCTTGCGAACGAAGCGTGGAACAGCACGAACTTCTCCCACTCCCACGGAGAGGGAGGGGTGCCCATGAGGTGGGCCAGGCAGACTGAATTCGTGCCGCCATGGGCAACGATGACGATTCTGCATTGGTCGTCTTCGACATGCCAGAGCCTCGGGTCGCCTTCGTCACGGCTCACACCGTGTTCGCCGAGAAGCCCCTCGAGAGCTGTCGTGACGCGGTCGTGGAAGCGGCGAAACGACTCGCCGCCGGGGAGACCCTCCCACCACTCCTCCGGCGTCCGGTGCCGGGAGGTCCTGAAGATCTCGATGACCGCTTCCTCGGTCACGCCCTGCCAGTCCGGCATCTGGATCTCGAGGAGTGAATCGACTGTTTCGATCTCGAGTCCGGTCTCCACCGCTATAGGAACAGCCGTCTCTTGGGAGCGTGTGGCCGGTGAAACGACCAAGGATGCTGCGGGCTTCTTCTCCGTCGCTATCCGCTTAGCGGCGAGTTCCGATTGCTGGAGACCTAACTCGGTGAGGTTCGGATCGCGCTGGGAGATGCCGTTGATGGCCCACTGTGGTTGTCCATGGCGTACGAAGAGTATGTCCACCGACGATAGGTTAATGCGACGAGGAAGAGCAGGATGCCCTTGGATCGAGATAGGGTCAGGCGAACCAAAGGCCGCCAATTGGCGGCCTCGGTTCGGGCTTAGACGGGAAGTTAGGAAGGCATCCTGTCTTATTACCGTATCGACCGACTAGATGAGCCACTTGAGAGGTTTCTTTGGAATCTTTTACAACCGCAAAAACAGCCTTGGTCGCCCACCTCAGGAAACATGCTGTCAGGACTGATGGCCCCTTCACTCTACGTTCCGGTGAGGTGTCTCAGTGGTACATTGATGCAAGACAGACCACCTTCTCGGGCGATGGAGCCAGATTGTGTGGCGCCGCGGTCCTCGAAGAGCTTCCCGGCGGCGTCGAGGCGGTGGGAGGTATGACGATGGGCGCCGATCCGATCGCTGTCGCTACTGCCCTGGTGGCATCAGACGAGGGACTCGGCCTGGTCTCGTTCTCTATACGTAAGGAAGCGAAGGGCCACGGAACCGGCGGCAGGCTCGTTGGGCCGGTCACTGCCGGTGCGCGTGTTGTAGCGCTCGAAGACACAACCACCACGGGTTCCGCACTTGTAGAAGCTATCGAGGTAATGAGGGAGGCTGGGTTTGAGGTCGTCAAGGCGGTTGCGCTCGTCGACCGGTCCGGCGGTGCGGCTGGCGAACGGGTAGAAGCGCTCGGTGTTCCCTATGTTGCCGTAGTCACACCTCAAGACCTCGGAGTAGAGACCTGACCGATGCGTGTTTACCGCTCTCCGTTCAAGCTGTTCCTTTTCGGCATCGTCGGAGTCGTACTGATTGCTGCGGCTGTCGATATTGGCTTCGGGTACTGGCTCTCGGAGCCGCCAGACAACAACGATGGAGTCCTGACCACGAGGGGCCAGGCGCAACAACGTGGCGACATCGTTTGGGGTGGGTCCATGGTTGCCGTCGGAGTTCTGATGTTCGGGGGCGCCGTCACCGAGCTTGTTCGCCGAAAACCGACGATCGACATCGGCGGCGAGGGTATGCAGATCGGTTCGGGGGGTGATGAAGCGCCGGGTTTCATTCCATGGAGCGAGATCGAAGCAGTTTCGAGCGGTATCGCCCCAGACCCGTATGACGGGAGCGACAGGGAGCACCTGGTCATCCACCTGAAGGCAGGGATGCTAGTTGCCGCCAACCTTGTTGATGTGACCAGAGAGCAGCGAACCCTCTACGTGGACGCGCACGACTGGACGATGAGAGTAACCGAGGTGGCGCTTGCCGCCCAGGGGGCGCTCGATCACTTCGTACGCCTGGAGGAGATAGGGACGTACGAACCGCCCTCCATAGTCTGGGAGGTCACGATCAACCAGCCACCGCCTACGGCAATACAACACGAGACACCATCGCCAGATGATTCCGGCGGCGACGATACCGAGCAGGACAACCCGTGATCATCGGATCCCACGTCAGCCCAAAAGACCCACTCGGCGAGGCGGCGGCTCGCGACGCCGACGTGGTGCAGATATTCACTTCGAATCCGCAGCAGTGGGAGCCGCCTGTCGCTCGTGACGACGGGGAGGAGTTGAAGGCGTCACCGATCGGGATGTACGTGCATGCTCCGTATCTCCTGAATCTCGCGTCGCCGAACAACCGCGTGCGAATCCCGTCGCGCAAGGCCCTTGCCCAGACTGTCGAGGCTGCTGGTGCGATCGGCGCCCTGGGGGTGATCGTTCACGGTGGGAGCGTCGGGGCGGATGAGGATGATGAGATTGGCTTCGAACGATGGCGCAAGGCGCTCGAATCCTTCGACGTGACGGTTCCTGTGCTCATCGAGAACACAGCCGGAAAAGGCAATTCCGTTATGCACGATCTCGAGAATTACGGACCGTTGTGGGACTCAATCGGGGATCTCAACGTTGGCGTTTGTCTGGATACGTGCCACGCCTGGGCCGCGGGCGCCGATCTAGCGACGGCGGTGGATCTCGTTGTGGGCCATACAGGTGGAATTGCGCTCGTTCACGCAAACGACTCCAAGGATGAGGCGGGCTCCCGCCGCGACCGGCACGCCAATCTCGGCGAAGGACATATCCCCGAGGAGCTGCTCATCGGCGTTATCAAGGCCGCTGGCGCCCCGGTGATCGTTGAGACCCCCGGTCTCGTCGAAGACCAGAGAGCAGACATTGCCTGGCTCCGCGAACGTTTCTGAACCACGTCGCTCCAAGAGATGTGGGCGAGCTGCGTCACGCGGTAAGTACTTGTACCTCGCAGTGTGGTTCGGGAGCGGAAGCGAGTCTGCCGTCGGCCGTGAGGAATGCACAGCCGGGCGTCTCGGCCAGCGCGACGTACGCAGCATCGTAGGGGGTGAGGTTGGCCCGCAACTCGTAGGCTCGATCCATGAAAGGCAGAGCGGGGTGACGGGATATGGGAAGGTCACCAAGGTCTTCGATCGCAGCACGGAACTCTTCGTCGGTGAGGTCCCCGCTGAGCCACCGCTTTCGCAGTACAGAAACTGTCTCGACATCCACAAGATCCGGAGCAGCGATGTCTCCACCCCGGCGAAGCGCGAACGGCGGCTCCGGGAAGTCCTTGCCTTCGATCACGACTTCCAGGCCGTAGGGTTCCTGGAACTCCGCCCCTGACTTCACACAAGAACACGTCTCCGAGGCGGATAACGGATCAGACGTCGTCGCCGTACCACCAGATGTCGAAGGGGATCGAATCACCGACGGCCTTAGCGCGAGAGGAGCGTCGGGCGGGAAACCAGGCGAGTTCACGGCC
This sequence comes from Actinomycetota bacterium, assembly GCA_030125685.1. GTDB lineage: Bacteria > Actinomycetota > Acidimicrobiia > Spongiisociales > UBA5794 > B3-G11. The sequence goes on along the minus strand of JASJYA010000006.1, from coordinate 12,489 downwards.
TGAACCGTTCGGGGTTGCAGCAGAACGTGCATGGACGCCACGTAGCCCAAGCGCCTTGACATCAGCTCCGATCCGCTGGCAGACGTCGTGCTGTACAGCCTGCCCGGACTCGTCTCGTGGATACGTATTGGGGAGCCCGAGCCCCACGAGGCCGTCTTCTGTGGCTGCGTCAACAGCGTCCTGGCGCGAAGGCAGGATCGCTGTAATGAGGACAAAGCCCTGATCCATGTCCTCCGGATGGACCGGCGAACCGTCGAGCATCATGTGGATCTGTGCACGTGCCGTGTCGAGATCTTCGTTGAGATACAGCGTGGCATGTGAGTTGGGCGGGTTCCAACGGCCCCCGTGGCGCTGAGCGAACGTCGGGTCCAGCGGATCTCTCCACTCCTGGTCCGCCACACGGAGCCACCTATGGCCGTCGCGGAGATGAGTGATGACAGGTTCGATCACGGCTGGATGCGCCGCAGGTCGAACATGGCGATGACAGAGTCTGCGACCGCCCGCGTGTCCCCGGATGCCGCAAGGTCGAGCAGTGATACACCGTCGAGCAGCGGCGCCGACCGCCGCACTACTGCGGGGATCCGCTCCCGCTTTACGTACCGATCGAGGAGGTCGGTTGCTGCCGCGAGGTCTGTTACGGCTTCAGCGCGTGCTGCGGGCGGCCCGTTCGCCAGCCACTTCGAGAATGCCTGGCGTGATACACCAAACACACGTGCGGCGCCGGCGTTGGAGAGATCCCACAGCTCAACAAAGCGTGCCAACGGCTCTGTGCGAATGGCACGATCGAGCTCGTCGACGAGGCTACGAGTCCATCGCTGATCTCCCTTGGCGATGAGCACCGCCGCGGCGTCGGCTGGGGACATGTCAGTGAGAGCGACGGCCATACGTCAACGATACGTCAACCGCAACGATACGTCAACCGTTGCACGTAGAAGGGGAGGGCAGCACCATCGGCACGATCTCCCGCAATGTGCGGCGATTCCTACTCGATCTCGAGGAACCGTGCGAGGTCCTCGTGGGTTTTGTCGCGTCCTGCGATGAAGGCTTCGACGTTGTCGTGGGCGACGCTGTCGTGATACTGCACGGAAGGTGACTTCATGAAGTACGAAGACGGCCCGAGCAGCGGGCCGGCGAGGCCACGATCTGTGGCGATCTTAGAACAGCGGACCGCGTCGATGATGACGCCTGCCGAGTTCGGGGAATCCCAAACTTCGAGCTTCAACTCGACGTTCAGCGGAACATCACCAAACGAGGTGCCTTCGAGGCGTATGTACGCCCACTTGCGGTCGGTGAGCCACGGGACGTGATCCGAAGGCCCGATGTGCACGGAGTCAGAATTGATCTTTCGCTCAATCTGGCTCGTGACAGACTGTGTCTTTGAGATCTTCTTCGAGATGAGCCGCTCGCGCTCCAACATGTTCAGGAAGTCCATGTTGCCGCCGAAGTTGAGCTGGTAGGTGTTGTCTATCTTGACGCCGCGGTCCTCAAACAGGCGCGCGAGCTGACGGTGGATGATCGTCGCGCCGACCTGCGACTTGATGTCGTCACCGATGATCGGCAGGCCGGCGTCTATGAACTTCTGAGCCCACGCAGGGTCAGACGCAATGAACACAGGGATAGCGTTTACGAAACCGACGCCGGCATCGAGGGCGGCGTCGACGTAAAACTCTGTTGCCTCCTGGGATCCGACAGGCAGGTAGGACACGAGGACGTCTGCGCCTGAGTCTCTGAGCGACTGGACGACGTCGACCGGCTCAGCCGTTGACTCCTCTACCTGATCGACATAATACTTGCCGAGGCCGTCGAGGGTCGGACCACGCAGCACGTCGAAGCCAAGGTCGCCGACCTCGGCGAACTGGATCGTGTTGTTCTGTCCCGCCCACATCGCTTTCGCCACATCCTGGCCGACCTTCGAAGCGTCAACGTCGAAGGCGGCGACGAATTCGACGTCACCGACGTGGTAGTCGCCGAGCTGGACATGCATGAGACCCGGAACTTTGAGGTCCGGGTCGGCGTCGTTGTAGTACTCAACTCCCTGGATGAGGGAGTTGGCGCAGTTTCCAAGCCCTGCAATAGCTACTTTCACCTTTGACATCGTGTCCTCCTGTGTTTTAGACGGTCGAAGCGACCCCGCGTTCGGCGGCGACCAGGCCGTCGAGCCACGCGATGTCTGCTTCTGTGGAATGCATAGCGTGTTCCATGAGCGCGATGCGATAGCGGTCCTTGTTCTTCGTCGCCGACCGAGCCGCTACGAGAATCTCCCGAGCGGTCTTGAGTTGTGTTGACAATCCCCTGCGCCTGCGGTCCATCACCTGGATGCGGCGATCAGGGGGGAGATGCCTGAGGAAGGCGAGGCGAACCTGGAACGCACGATCGGTCTCGTTCGCATCTGGATCCGATTGGAGAAGCAAGTCAAATACTTCCTGTCCACCCTCCGTAACCTGATACGCCTTGCGACGCCCAGACATTTTCGTTGCCTCAATAGCCTCGCGTTTCTCAAGGCGACGAATCGCGGGGTACAGGGACCCAAAAGACACTTTCCAGAACCCAAGTTCGGCAAGCGCGCGACGCAGCTCGTACCCGTGACGGGGACGCTCCATCAGTAGACCGAGAATGGCGAAATCGAGCACTACAACTTCCAACTATATCGAATCGATATAGCAGTCTATAGGGGACGGAGAGAAAACGTCAAGTCGGATGGCGGACAGAGCACAGAGGCGACTTAGGTTGACGGTTGACATCTGACTCACGGAGCGCACTCGCTCTCACCGGTGCGGCTCTGGGCGGCGACGCCGCTTTCGAGAACATCGCGGACCTTCCATCTGATCCGCTCGACGTTCGGGATGGGGTACTTTGCAGGTGTTCTGCCCGCGCTGTAGGTCGGGGGTACGAGCCCAACAGTTGCAACGTTGTCGAAGTCGACGGTGCCTGCGATCTTGACGAGATCGGGGAGGAATGAGAGCGGTATGTCCGTTGTCACCGATTCTTCGAAGACATCGATCAGTCTTGGGAAGGCCGTGATGAGCTTCGCTGCACTGGCCTGGGTCGTCACAGCGCGCAGGAGGCATCGTTGTCTATTCATCCGGTTGTAATCCGACGATCCTCGCCGCCACCGCACATAGGCGAGCGCCTCGAGTCCGTCGAGGTGATTCATCCCGGGTTCTATGTTCACGGTCGCCTTCGGCACACCCTCTTCGGGTGACGACACGGTGACATGGTATGACTTCTTGACCAGCACGTCGACACCGCCGATGGCATCGATCGCCTTGACGAAACCGCCCATATTGGCCATCACGTAGTAGTCGATACGAATGTCGAGGAGGTGAGCGAGGATGTCCTTTAAGGCCGCAAGGCCGGGATCGGGGGTGTTCGGATAGGTCCGCGTCCAGTCGCGCGTGTACTGCTGGACCTTGTTGAGCATTGTCGGGAAGCACTCGCATGATTCGAACGGCGGTTCCTCTGGGATACCGTCGCCGTCGGTGTCGATCCAGGTATCGGGGAACCCGTCCTCGTTCGCGTCGGTGAGATCCTTCTCGATGACCCGTTCTTCGAGTTTCGTGAACGAATGCCTGAGATGGCGAGGCAGAGGGATGAGCTTGAAGTTGCGAGGCAGGCCGAAGAGAGCCGCTCTCCCGCTCGCAAGGTCGAACGTCGCGACGATCATTGTGTCTGTGCGAAGGCCATCTCGCCCGGGGCCTTCGTCCGCGCCGACGATCAAAATCGTCAGACGATCCTGATCCACGCGTTCGGAGAGCGAAGGGAAGGGAGCGAAGGGCTTCGAAGGAGCGATGATGTCTCCTAGGGAGGCGATTGCGTCGGGGTCGCCGATCCCCGGATGGAAAATGTAGTTCTTGACGGACCGAGGATCATGCTCGTTCGATTCGGGGGACATCGCAGGATCGGGGAGCGTGTCGACGAGCGGGGTTGGTGGACGCTCAAGAGGCGCAATCGCATCACGGGACGGCCCTGCGACGAACACCGCGTCAAGCGTACTGATCGCCTCGGCGCCGTACGACCAACCGACGAGATGCGGAACCGCGACAGCGAGAAGAATCACGGTGAGGGTGACGGGCATCCATGACCGGTCGAGTCGCGACTCTGCCACGACGTAGGCGTCGATGACCGCAACCACCCGCCAGCCGAGTATCAGAACGTTCACGATCAGCATGCTCGATAGGAAGGTTGGCTGCACGAGGAGGCTCGCCATGCCCACTGTGCCCTGGGTGGCAAACTCGTAGCCGCCGAAAGCGAGGACGATCGTCGGGAGAAAGAAACCAACGGCCCGCAGCGGCCTCAGCGTGTAGAGCTGACCCGCCCCTGGAATCAGTGCGGACAGCAGTGCCGCTATGAGCGGATGGGTTCCCACGTCCCCTCTCGGTTGTCCGTTGCGGAGGAACGTTGATCCGCACACTGAACGATACCGCCGTTGCTGTTTTGCGCGACAGTCGGAGGGTGGGCCCAGATGCTGTCACCTTTCACCTGTCAAATTAGCTCAAGCCGACGATGGCGCCATCTTCGTCGATGTCGATTGAGTGGGCCGCGGGGTGAACACCCAACCCCGGCATCCGATTGATCGATCCGGCGAGCGGCAGGACATATCCGGCGCCAGCGACAAGCTGGACTTCACGAACAGGGAGCGTCCAGCCCGACGGTGCACCGAGAAGTGCAGGGTCGTGGCTGAAGGAGTACTGCGTCTTCGCCATACAGATCGGCAGATGCCCGTAACCGTGTGACTCGTAGTTCTCGAGCTGCCTGCTGGCCTTCATGTCGTACTCGACGCCATCCGCGCCGTACACCTCGGTCGCGATCCGTTCGATTTTATCGCGAAGCGGAATGTCGTCCGGGTACAGGAGCCGGAACCCGGATTCGTCGGTGGCTGCATCGCGCACTACCTCGGCAAGCGCAACCATGCCCTCGGCGCCTCTCGAGTGTGGCTCAGCGATCGCCCAGGCAACACCTTCGTCCTGAGCGATCTCGCCGATCGCTGCGTGCTCAGAAGGGTGGTCTGTCGGGAACCCGTTCACGGCCACGACGGGAGTGACCCCGTGTAGGCGCATGTTGGCAATGTGCCGGCGAAGATTGTCTGCGCCTGCCATCACATCGCCAGGGCTTTCGACGATCATCTCTGACGGGAGCGGCTTTCCGGGACGAACCGTGAACTTTCCAGAGTTGAGTTTGAGAGCACGCACGGTGGCGACGATCACTGCAACGTCGGGAGCGAGTCCCGAGGCGCGGCATTTGATGTTGAAGAACTTCTCAGCACCGACGTCGGAGCCGAAACCCGCCTCGGTGATGAGGTAGTCGCCGCTCCGGATACCGATCTGATCGGCGACGATCGAGGAGTTTCCGTGAGCGATATTCGCGAACGGCCCTGTGTGGATCAAAGCAGGCGTGCCTTCGAGGGTCTGCATGAGGTTCGGATTGAGCGCGTCCTTCAACAAGACCGCCATTGCTCCGGCGCCCTTGATGTCTTCTGCGGTGATCGGTTCCTTGTGCCTGTCGTAACCGATGACGATCTGGCCGAGACGTTCGCGAAGATCGGCGAGACTCGTCGCGAGGCCGAGGACCGCCATCAGCTCAGAAGCTGCGGTGATGTCGAAGCCTGACTCTCTTGGAATGCCGTCGAGGGTTGTTCCAAGGCCGACGACGATGTTGCGCAACGCCCTGTCGTTGACGTCCATGACCCGCCGCCAGGTGACCCGCTTTACATTGATGGAGAGTTGGTTGCTCTGGTAGATGTGGTTGTCGATGAGTGCAGCGAGCATGTTGTTCGCGACAGTGACGGCGTGAAAGTCACCGGTGAGGTGAAGATTCATCTCCTCCATTGGTACGACCTGGGAGTGGCCACCGCCTGCGGCGCCGCCCTTGATTCCGAACGTCGGGCCGAGTGACGGCTGGCGGAGAGAGAGAACCGCCATCTCGCTCAAAAGCTTGAAACCCTGGGCCAGACCCACGGAAACAGTTGTCTTGCCCTCGCCGAGCGGGGTCGGATTGACGGCTGTAACGAGGATGTACTTTGCTCGCGGCGGACCCATCCCGTCAATGGCGCTAAGGGAGATCTTGGCGAGGCCGTGCCCACGATGTTCGACGGCGTCGTCCGGGACGCCCATGTCCTTTGCTACTTCCTCGATTGGTCGGAGGTCAGCGGTTCTGGCGATGTCTAGGTCTGTACGCATGACATCACGGTACCTGCGCTTTCGCGCTCTGGGGACTCACGGGGTGCGAGATCCTCCAGGTTGCGCGAGAATGGGAGTGTGATCACTCACACGATCGGTGCGATCCTCGCCGGCGGGTCAAGTAGCCGCATGGGCAGGGAGAAGGCCGCGCTCATCGTCGAGGGCACGCCGTTTCTCGACCGGATTCACGACACGCTGACAGAAGTCTTTACAGAGGTGGTCGTGTGTGGAGGATCTCAAGTGCCTCCGGGTGGCGTGCTCATCCGTGATGATCTTCCGGGAGAAGGGCCTATCGGCGGTCTTCTCTCCGCACTTCGCATCTCGAGAGGAAGAACCGTTTTCGTTACCGCAGTTGACATGCCTCTTGTCACCGCCGAGCTCATCCGGTCGATCGCGGAACCACAGGTGATGGGCGCCTCCGTAAGGATCGCAACCGTGGGTGGGGAGGACCAGCCACTCCTAGGCGTGTACGGGTCCGATGTCGAATCGGTGGCCAGAGCCAGGTTCGATTCCGGTCTGCGGTCCATGCTCGGCTTGATCGACGACATCGATGGCGTCGAACGGATCGAGATGGACGCCTACGATCTCTCCAACGTCAACACCCCTGAGGACTACCAGAACCTGATAGGGAGGACGGGGCTATGAAGGTCAGACTGGCTGAAGACGAGATTCGGCTCCGCCTTGTCGCCGACGATGTCGCGACGTTGATTGATGGAGGTGTCGTGGATTGTGTGGTGATACCGGGCGCGTACGCGGTGCGCCTCACGACCTCGGCCCACGAGCGGTCCGAGGTCGCTTTCACCTCCGACGGCATCGATGTTACGATCCCGCCGAGCGTGCTCCCCGAGGCGCCGCAGGACTTCGAGTCCCACACGTGGGGTGAAGACACGGGGCACCCTTACATGATCGTTGAATTGGATAAACAGCGTCGCCCGCGAACGCGACGCACCTAACCGACTCGGCCCTCTCCCGAGTACACGTTGAATCCGTCCTCGTTCAGGAATCCAATCACTGTCATGCCGAGTTCCTCGCCTAGTTCGACGGCGAGCGATGACGCCCCGGAGATCCCGGCGATGATCGACATGCCTGCAACCGCAGCCTTCTGCACCATCTCGAAACTGAGCCGACCGGATACGAGGAGCACCATGTCTGTGAGCGGCCAGGTATCGCGGGAGAGCCGGCCGACCACTTTGTCGACAGCGTTGTGGCGACCGACATCCTCTGCAATGCCCCGGAGTTCACCCTGGGGCGTGAGGGCTGATGCAGCGTGGATGCTGCCGGTTCGCTTGAAGAGCGGTTGGGACTTCCGCATTGCAGCGGGGAGCGCCATCAGCATCTCCGGAGCGAGGATCGGGCCGTCGGGAATGGCACGCGCGGTAACGCGCACAGCGTCAATGGACGCCTTGCCGCATACACCGCATGACGACGACGTGTACAGGTTGCGTCTGAACTGCTCCGGGTCGATGTGGACGCCGTCGGCGAGGACGATGTCGTAGCGGTCCCCTACGTCCGCCCCATCGACTCGTCGCACCTCTGCTACCTCGCTCGGGCTGAGCACGATCCCTTCGGTGAGTGCGAAGCCGAGCGCGAGATGCTCGTCTTCTCCGGGTGTGCGCATCAGCACGGCGATCGGAACACCGTTCAGGCGAAACTCGACAGGTGCTTCGTCAACAAGCTCATCGGTGGTCTCTTCCGATCCTGTGGCAGAGTGTCGAATAATGCGGTGCATGATGTCGTACTACGTAATACGTACTACGTACTACGTCCTGCCTCCTCCTGAATGTGTGCATACCCGAAGCGGCCCTTGATGCAGAGATGGCCGTCTGTCACGTCGTGATCCAGCGGTGAACTCACCTTCACGATCCGATTGTCCTGAACGTGGAGATCGAGGCTGCACCCGACACCGCAGAACGAGCAAATCGTCGTCGTCACCGTCTGTCGAGACTCGTCCCAGGATCCGGCCTCCCGCATGTCGTATTCAGACTTGAACATCAACGCGCCGGTAGGACACACCCCGATGCAGTTCCCGCAGTACACGCACGCGGAATCCGGCAGGACGACGTCGAACTCGGTTGAGATCGTGGAGGAGAGCCCCCGGCCGGCGACGTCGATCGCGAACGTGTTCTGGGCCTCGGTCCCGCAGGCAGCGACACAGCGGTAGCACATGACACATTTGTCGTAGTCCCTGATGTAGAGGTCGTCCTGAATCTTGACCTTTCGGTGAGATTCGTACTCACCGAATCGGCCTGGTTTCACTTCGTACTTCGCCATCCAGCGTCGGGTGTCGTCATCGGAAAGGGATAAGTCCACGGTCGATGCGTACATCTCGTAGAGAATCCTTCGAGTATTCGCGACTCGCTCAGACTCGGTTGTGATCTCCATGCCGACCTCGACCGTCCGGGAGCAGGATGGGATGAGCGTCCGCGATCCGGCGACCTCGACGACACAGAGCCGGCACGAGTTGAAGGGTGTGAGCGTCTCGAGGAAGCACATTGTCGGGATGTCGACATCTTGGGCACGACACACGTCGAGTATCGTGGCGTCTGCGTGGGCAAGCGCGGTTTCTCCGTTGAGGGTTATTTCGACGAGCCTCGGATCGGCCAATGTTGTTTCGATCATGTCTTACCACCGATCAACCCGATCCGGAGCGCTGATTCGACAGCGTTCGCAGCGGTATGGCCGAGACCGCAGATCGAAGCGTCGCGCATCACCCAGCCGATGTTGTCGAGGTCGTATAGGTCCGCGTCGGTATCGGCCCCTTCACAAATCCGCCCAACGATGTCGAGCTGTAGGCTCGTTCCAACTCTGCACGGCACACAGAGGCCGCATGACTCGTGGGCGAAGAACTCCGCGATCCGGTAAGTGATCGCCGTCATGTCCGCTTCGGTGTTGAACACTATGATCGCCCCGGAACCGAGCGATATATCTGCGTCGCGCCCATCTTCGAAGGTCAGGGGAACATCGATCTGGTCCTCGGTGAGGAAGGAACCGGCTGCACCGCCGCTGAGAACCGCCCGCACTTCACCCTGCGCGCCACCGGCGAGATCTATGAGTTCCCGCGTCGTTGCGCCGAACTCAACTTGGTACACGCCGGGATCGGTGACTGCGCCGCTTACACAGAAGAGCTTGAGTCCGGTCGACTCCTCGGTGCCGAGCCGCGCGAACGCGTCGCCACCGTCGCTAACGATGCCCGGGATGGCTACGAGAGTTTCGACGTTGTTGATCAGGGTCGGCGCGCCGAAGAGGCCGGAGGTGGTGGGGAAGGGCGGCTTCTGTCGCGGTTGTCCTCGGAATCCCTCGATCGAGTTGAAGAGCGCTGTCTCCTCTCCGCAGATGTATGCGCCCGCCCCCCTGCGGATCTCGATCTCGATACCAGGCGCATCGCCTGCTACTTCCAGCGCCGAGGTGAGCAGAATTTCCGCTTCGCGATACTCGCCACGGATGTAGATGTATGCCTTTGTCGCTCCGACCGCGTACGCGGCTATGGCGATGCCCTCGATGAGAGCGAAGGGGTCCTGTTCGATCAGCCAACGGTCCTTGAACGTGCCGGGTTCGGATTCATCGGCGTTACAGACAACGTACTTCGTGTCACCGGATGCGTCGGCGACTCCGTTCCATTTGATCCCGGCGGGGAACGCTGCACCGCCTCGCCCGCGAATCCTGGACTTAACGACCTCTTCGCGAACAGCCTCGGCGCCCATGGCCCGCGCCCGTGCGAGTCCCGCGAAGGAGGACGCGACGACAGGTGGAGTAGCCATCGTGGTCGGTTCTCCATCGAGTATGGCGGCAATTTGGTTGGCGGTGACGGGTGCGATTGTGATCGCCTGCTCGCCTGCGCGCTGGATGAATGCCGCTGAACCCTTCTCGCAGTGTCCGAGGCAGGGTGATCGCACCCACATGCCCTCGCCGTTGGGGGTGTTCTCCGGGCCGATCTCTGCTTCGAGATCCGTAATGAGCTTGGTCCTACCGGCAGCCACGCACGCGATGTCGTCGCACACTCTGGCGACGCGCCGAGGCAATGGTTCTGTCGCGATCAGGTCGTAGAAGGTCGCCACCCCGTAGGCCTCGGCCGGGGCGACCGGGATGCGCTCCGAGATGTAGTTGAGCGCCCCGTGACTCACCCAGCCGACGGAGTCCTGCACGGCGTGGAGGGCGGGAAGCAGCAGGCGCCTTTGTGCGATCGCCGCGTGGAATCCCCCGTAGGCGACGTGGTCGTCAGCGGACGTTCGTGCCGTTGCACCTGACCAGGTTGATTCGGGCAAACCGAGAAGCGTGTCAACGGCGGATCTTTCTGCCGCAGTTGGAGAATCTGTTGTCGTTCGATAGTCGATGGTGGTCGTCCTAGTCCCGTGTGATCTTGTCTATGCGTATCGCGGTTGCCTTGAACTCGGCGGTGCCTGACTTCGGGTCCCATGCGTCGATCGTGAGTTGGTTTACGTCGACTACGTCCGGTGCATGGACAGGCATGAACACGAGGCCGTGTCTGAGTCCTTCCGCGAGTCGAACCTGGACATCGATCGATCCCCGTCGCGACACAACCTTGACGACTTCTCCCTGGGATACATCGAGGTCAGCCGCTTGTTCATGCGACATGTCGAGCACGGCGTCTGCTCGGATAGGAGAGCGGTAGCCGCCTGACTGAACTCCGGTGTTGTAGGAGTCGAGCCTGCGACCTGTCGTGAGCCTGATTGGGAAGTCCTGATCGAGGGGGTCGACGGGCGGTACCCACTCAACAGCGGAGAACGCGGCAGGCTCGCGAGGCATCGGATCCTCCCACAGCCAGCCGTGGAGGAACTGAGTTCCCGGATGATCTTCGTCGGGGCACGGCCACTGGATGCCGTCGAGGGCTTCGAGTCGCTGATACGACATGCCTGCGTGCATCGGGGAGAGGCTGCGAAGCTCGTCCCATATCGTTTCCGCATCTCGTTGTTCCCAGTCGTGACCGAGCGAGTTGGCGAGAAGGGTGAGGATCTCAATGTCATCCTTCGCATTACCAGGAGGGTCGAGGGCCTTGCGTACTCGTTGGACGCGGCGTTCCGAGGAGGTGACGGTTCCGTCGGTCTCTGCCCAGCCCGCTGCGGCGGGGAAGACGACATCCGCTATCTGGGCGGTCTTCGTGAGAAAGATGTCCTGTACGACCAGATGGTCGAGACCTTCGAGAAGCCGTATCGCCCTGCTGACGTCCGCCTCGGACTGTGCGGGGTTCTCCCCGATCACGTACAGCGCTGTGAGACCGCCTTGCTCCATCTCGTCGATCATCTCCGATACATGCCACCCGGCTTCCGGAGGAATCTCGGCGCCCCACACCGCCTCGAACTTCGCCCTCGCATCGGGGTCTGTGACGTTCTGGAATCCTGGGAGCTTGTTCGGAAGCGAACCCATGTCCCCCCCGCCCTGCACATTGTTTTGGCCGCGGATCGGGACCAGGCCTGATCCCCAGCGTCCCACATGCCCGGTGAGAAGGGCGAGGTTGATGAGCGAGAGCACGTTGTCTGTAGCGTTGGCGTGTTCAGTGATTCCGAGGGTCCAGCAGAGTTGCGCTGTCTCGGCTTTCGCGTAGTCGCGGGCGAGGTCGCGGATCGCTTCTGCCGGCACACCGGTGACTTCCTCTCCTCGTTCGAGGGTCCACGACTGAACCGACTCTGCGTACGCCTCGAAACCGGATGTCGAGTGTTCGATGAACTCTGTGTTCACCAAGCCTGCAGCGATGATTTCGCGAGCGACTGTGTTGGAGAGCGCGATGTCCGATCCGACGTCGATGCCGAGCCACGTGTCAGCCCACTCGGCCGATTCCGTGCGACGGGGATCAACGGTGTACATCTTTGCGCCGTTTCGGACGCCCTTCGCGAGATGGTGGAAGAAGATCGGGTGGGTGCTGCGCGCGTTCGATCCCCACAGGATGATGAGGTCTGTGGTCTCAATTTCTCTATAGGAGGAGGTGCCTCCCCCGGCTCCGAAGATCGCCGCCAGACCGGCGACGGAGGGAGCGTGTCAGGTGCGGTTGCAGCTATCGACGTTGTTTGTGCCGAGGACAGTGCGCGCGAACTTCTGTGCGAGGAAGTTCATCTCGTTCGTTGCTTTCGAACAGGAGAACATGCCGGTTGCGTGCCCGGGATTCCGCTTGAACCCTTCTGCGGCAATAGTCAACGCCGTACCCCAATCGGTTGGTCGCAGCTCCCCGTCGACGCGCACCATCGGCGTCGTCAAGCGCTCATACCGTGTACCCATTCTTCCCATTGTTCACCTCCCTCCGTGCCCACGAGGCTACCACCCCTCACCCACCGTTCTTGCGTCACTGAGTCCGGAATACCGG
>JASJYA010000046.1 GCA_030125685.1 Actinomycetota bacterium | reverse complement strand
AGAGGGGGCATCCTTATTGTGCCCAGAGAACGGGGGGAGGGGTAGCCTGCCGCGCGGTCGTACTCGGAGGGAGTCAACGTGCGAGTGGTGATCGGATCGGATCACGCTGGATTCGAACTCAAGGAGCAGCTTCTCGCTCATCTCAAGGAAGAGGGCCATCTCGTCATTGATGTCGGAACGGACTCGACCGAGCCGGTGGACTACCCGGACTATGCTGCGGCAGTAGCGAGGGCGGTCGTCTCTGGAGAGGGCGAGCGCGGGATCATCGTCTGTGGGTCTGGTGCAGGCGCATCAATTGCAGCGAACAAGATCACAGGCATCCGCGCTGCTGTTGTCCATGACCATTACACGGCCCATCAGGCAGTCGAACACGACGACATGAACGTCCTGGCGATCGGTGGACGCGTGATCGGCGTCAACACGGCCACCGAGATCGTCGACACCTTCCTCAGCGCACGCTTCTCCGGCGAGGAACGACACTCGCGCAGACTCCGCAAGGTTGTCGAACTCGACCGCAACCGCGGCTAGCGAATACATTGCCGTGACTGACCCGGAGCCGCCAGACGATTTAGAACCTCCGCCCAAGGAATCCATCTGGGCGGCCGGGTGCGTCGTAGCCCGAATCGGCAGGAACGGCGATCCCGAGTATCTGATCGTGCATCGGCCGAGGTATCACGACTGGACACTTCCGAAAGGAAAGAACGACAAGGGCGAGACGCTGCTCGAAACCGCACTGCGTGAGCTGAAGGAAGAGACGGGGATCAAAGGCAGGAAGCCGCGATTGATCGGATCAGTCGGATACATCACCAAGACCGATAACGCGAAGGTGGTTCGCTGGTGGCTAGTCAAGGGAGGCAAGGAAGACTTCACTCCGAACTCAGAGGTCGACAAGGCAAAATGGGTGTCACTCAAGAAGGGACGAAGGAAGCTCACCTATCGCAATGACCGCAACGTACTCGACAGGGCGAACGACCTGTACCTCTCAAAGTCTGCGGGTATGATCTACCTCCTGCGGCACGCATGGGCAGGCGCACGCGACGATTCCGACCCGGACGACAGGCTTCGCAAGCTCGACAAACGGGGAAAACGTCAGCGCCAGGTGATTCGAGATCTGTTGATGGCCCATCCGATCACGAGGATCGGATCTTCGAATTATCCTCGGTGCGTTGCAACGGTGAAGCCTCTCGCGAAGCGCCTCGGCGTGCCCCTCGAACTCGAGGCAGCCCTCGTTGAGGGGAGCCACCCGCATCGTCTCGTCGGCCTGATCGCGCAGCTCCAGGAGCAGTCCGCAGTGCTGTGCACCCACGGCGATGTCATCGCAGACCTGATCGGGCGCCTCTTCGCTGAAGGCGTCCCGATGGACGGGCCGATGGAGTGGGAGAAGGGCAGCATCTGGGAACTTCGGACCATCCACGGTCGCGTCGTTTCCGGTAGGTACCTCTCCCCGACCTCGTAGCCCGTTGCCCAGCCTCGCCGCAGGCGCCTACAGGAGGCTCGCGGCGGGTTCGTCAAGTATCCACAAGACCCGCTCCTTGGCGGTGACGCGGGATGCAGGGTGATCCTCCCCGGCGGCGATTCGAGCCACCATCTCTGCCTTCGACTCCCCCGCGACGAGGAAGAAAACGACGTCCGACTCCGCAAGCAGAGCGAACGAAGCTGTGAGACGCCACGCATCGAGTTGGGGTACCCAGTTTGCAAGGAAGGCCGCGTCGGTCTCGGTGAGCGCCTCGGTCCCGGGGAAGAGTGACGCCGTGTGACCGTTGTTCCCAAGACCGAGCGTCGTCACCCGTCGATTCGGGCGTCGGTCCATCAGGCAGCGCATCGCGCGGGTCATTCGTGACGCCGCCGCAAGCGGGGACTTGAGCCGGGTGTTCGGAGCGAGGAACCGGATGCGCCCATCGGTACCGAGAGCCGTCCGCACCATCGCCTGGTTGGAGTCGGGGTCATCTCGTGGAACCCACCGCTCGTCTGTCATCCAGGTCGTCACGCCGGTCCAGTCGATCGAATCATCGGCGAGCTTGGTGTACGTCATCCGTGGAGTCGAGCCTCCGGCCAATCCGAGGAGAATCTGATCGTGGGTCGCGATCTCCTCCGCGATCAACCTCGCCGCCTCGGCGGAGAGATCATCAGGGCTTGCGAGCACGATGCATTGCATGTCCCTATCTTGCCGTATCTCCGTCGTTCTGTGGGCCACATTCCACGTAAATGTGGAACCCTGGGTACGCGGCGTTTGGGGGGTTAGAGGCCGCCAACGCGGATCGCGTTGATGATGAACCGGCCCAGGTCGGACTTTGAGGTGAGCTCGTCAAGGCGCTCGCGTACCTCAGTCCCGATCTCTTGTTGCGTACAACCGAGCTCGGCCGCGAGATCGTCGATGGTCGCCGCGTCCTGCTCGAAGCGTTCGACCGAAGGGAGATCGCCCTCAGTAGCGACGAAGTCCTCGACAGACATGCTCTCGAACTCGGCGTCAACATCGTCGACGAGCCTCTGGATGAGCGCCAACGTTTCATCGGTGATGTCGGTGCAATCGGACGCCGAGATCGAGCTACCGCCGCACGCTGCGGCCACCAGGCCGAGGGCGAGGAACAGAGCAACGACACGGAGGACCACCATCCAGGAGAGGCTACCGGTGGATACCGTTAAGCCTCGTGCACATCATCGACAATGCCCACGACGACGCTCCGAATTGGTCCCGTGTCGACGCCATGGATCTGTCGCGCGGACGTACCCTCGTCCAACACAAGCACGGTCTCGTCTGCGCCCGCTCCGACCACGTCCGTGCAGATCAGATACCCCCCTGCGTCCTCACCCCTGTCGATCAACCGCACGATCAGCAGTCGCTCTCCGTCGAAGAACTCGTGGTTGATCGTCGACACGACGTTGCCGACCACGCGACCAACTTTCACGATTCGACCCTCATAGGCGTACATCCACATCGTCGACGATCCCGACGATCGCATGGTCCACGGGCACGAACCTGGGCGCCATTGCCTCGGCGGCCTCTCTCGAAGCTACAAAATAGATGAGATCCCCGACACCTGCTTGATACACGGCGTCCGCGGCGATCACGCACTCCCCCACGTCGTTGCGCTCCTCGTCGAGCGGTTGCACGACGAGGAGCTTCATGCCGACCATTCCTGGATCCTTGATCGTCGCCACCACAGCGCCGCGTACTCTCCCGAGCTGCATCACGACTCCAATCGGTGGGAGCGCACTCGTTCAAGAAATCCCGCAGAGGCGGCAAGGTCGATTCGCAGCTCGTCGGTCAACTGCGCGATGACGACGGAAGCAATGACGTTGTCACCCGCCCTCGCGACACCGGCGTCGACAGCGGCTTCCACCTCTCCGACGGCGCCCTCCACGACGATATACGCCTTCCCATCAACCCCGTCAGCCATCCGCAGCGCTGCAAGGCGTACGTTGGCGGCCTTCACGGCAGCGTCTGCCGCGTCAACACCCGATGCAACAGTGAGTGTCTCGACCAGACCGACCGCGTCGCCCGTCGTCGGCGCCGAAGGGTCGCTGGTCACGATCGCGTCGGCGACTGTGGGCGCAATGTCGGGAAGGAACACGGAGTCGATCAGGTCGGTCTCAAGGTCTTCCACGATTTCTGTGGCGACTTCAACCGAAGCGGTGTCGCCTGCGACGAGCACGACGTACTTTCCTGGATGGGTCGTTCCCGTGTAGAGCACATCGATCGGCGACCCCTTGGCGATCGCATCTGCCGCGTTGACTCCCTCAACGATCGAGACGAACTCCCAGAGGGCGACTGCTGGTGATCTGTGTTCAGACAATTCGCAACGCTCCCACAACGGAGACTCGCCGTATACGGGAGAACGTCCGCGGTCTAGTCAGCCCCTCCCCTGTCGGGCTTGCGATCGAGAACGATGTGTAACCCTCCCCTTCGGCGCCAAGGCCCGCGATGTTGGGTCCGTTCGCGACGAAGACAGAACAGTTCATGACCCTGGCCATGCGGGTGATCGTATCGACATTCGTCGAGTGAATCGATGCGGTGTGCCTGAACCCGTGCTCAGACCGAAACGCAAGATCGATCGCCGTGTCGACGTCTTTAACCCTCACTACCGGCATCACGGGCAGCATCTGCTCGGTCCACACGAGATTGTGCTCGCGGGCGACCTCGGCCAAAATCAGCCTCGTACCCTCAGGCGGCGTCACACCGATCTTGTTCAGGATCACGGCCGCGTCCTTGCCAATGAACTCGGGATTGATGACGCCCGGCTTGTTGGGGGCGCCCATCTCGCTGAAGATGACACGTTCGAGCCGTTTGAGCTCGTGCTCCTTGAGTCTGTATGCGCCGACTGCGGTCATGTGCTGAATCAGGCGATCGGCGACAGTGTCGACGACGATGGTCGTCTTCTCGTCGACACAGATGATGTTGTTGTCGAACGACGCGCCGTACACGATGTCTTTGGCGGCCTTTGCTATGTCTGCCGTCTGGTCAACAACCGCAGGCGGGTTGCCCGGACCGGCCGTGATCGCCTTCTTCGACGTTCTCAGGGCCGCCTTCACAACACCGGGTCCGCCTGTCACAAGGAGGACGCTTACGTCCGGGTGCTCCATGAGGGCTTGGGCTGAGTCGATGGTTGGTACCGCGATGCTCGTGACGAGATTCTCGGGACCTCCGGCCGCGATGATCGCTCGATTGATCAGCTTGACGTTCTCTGTGGACACTGCTTTCGCGTTCGGGTGCACGTTGAACGTGGCTGTGTTGCCTGCGGCTAGGATCGCTATGGCGTTGTTGATGATCGTCGAAGTTGGATTCGTGACAGGCGTGATCACCCCTATCACGCCGTACGGCGCGTACTCGGTGACCATCATCCCGCGGTCCCCTGTCACGACATGGGGTTCGAGATCCTCCGGTCCGGGTGTACGGTCGATGACGAGGGCGTTCTTGAGCACCTTGTCGTCTGCACGTCCGAGGCCGGTCTCCTGGCGCGCCATGTACGCAAGACGTTCGTTCGCCTCGCGCATCGCGACCCTGATCGCCTCAACAAGCCCCCTTCGACCGTCAAGGCCGACGGATCGATACGCCTGAAACGCGTCGCGCGCCGCTGCCACCGCATCATCAACGGTTCCGAAAATGCCCTCACCGAGATTGTCCACATCAGCCGCAACCGCATCCGCCGCCTCGATCGCTAGCCCAGACCGACCGGGAATGTCGCCGGTCGAGACACGATCACGAACCCTCGTGATGATCGCTTGCACTTCGGAATCGGTCAGTGTCGTCATATCACTTCACGCAGGGTCACTTTACGTAGACGGTCTCACCGTCGAGATCCCACTGGTCGACGATCGCCATGATCACGGCGTCGCACGGCTTGTCCCTTGTGACCTCGGTCTGGCGGGCCGAACTTCCCGAGGCGTACAGCACCACCTCACCAACACCTGCCCCAACACTGTCGACGGCGACGACATAGCCGCCAGCGTCGTTGCCTTCAGCCGTCAACTGGCGAACCACCAACATTGCGAGCCCGTCGAGATTGGGATCCTTGCGCGTCGCTACCAAGGTGCCCGTCACCCTGCCGAGATTCATGTTGTCTCCCTCTCTTGGAAGCCGCTCTAGCCGACAGCGTCTTCTGCGTCGGCAGCCCGCCCGAGAGGCAACACGATATCGAGATTCACATGTGGCCGTGCAATGACGTGGGTAGCGATCACTTCGCCGACCTTCTCACCACCGCGCACGCCGGCATCAACGGCGGCCTTCACCGCTGCAACGTCGCCTCGCACAATGGCGGTCACATAACCTCCACCGGTCTCCTCGTAGCTCACGAGTTCCACCTTGGCTGCTTTCACCATTGCGTCGGCAGCTTCGACCATTGCGGCAAAGCTCCTGCACTCGATCATTCCCAATGCGTCTGACATCGATTCCTCCTGCTCGCTCTGGTATCTGGTATCAGTTCTCTCTTCCTTCAATGCCTTCCAGTGCCGCGACGGCGGCCCTCCAGCCGACTTCCATGTCGCTCTCCTCACCTCCGAGGTAGATGCGCCCGACTGCCCCGAACGCCCTGACTTCGAGGATGTTGATATTCGCAGCTTTCTCGGCTTCATTCGCGGCAAGCGCCGCATATGCGGCTGGTGCGCACTCAAGTACGTACAAAGTCTGGCCCGGAATGATCATCTCGCCGTGTCTCATCCGGTTGATAAGCTGTGCGTGATGGTCCTCGATCCTGCGTATGAGCTGGCTTGAGAGCACCTCAGGTTTGAGACGGTCCTGCACCTGGAGTCCGAGAGCATCGAGGATCGCTTCGCCCGCCGCCCGAGTCTCGGCCTGCTGCGGAGAGTGGATTTCGAGTAAGCCGAAGACACGTTCGATGATCTGCATGCCCGGCGTGACGCTCGTGGCCTTGAGGGCAACATCAGTGAGGCGATTGATCTCAATACCCGGTGCGACCTCAACGAACAAGGACGCCTCGCCCGCCAACGGAAGAAAGCCCTGCGCAGTCGTCCCGAGGAAGGCGGCGTACTGCGGCTGGAGGCTGTCCAGGAACGCGTAGGCTCGAAGCTCAATACCGTTTGCCATTTCCAATCCCTTCATCTCCGCCGACGATCTGAACACCTGCGGACGCCCCGATCCGCGTTGCGCCCGCTGCGATCATGTCTTCTACGTCTTCCACCGTTCGGACGCCCCCGGAAGCCTTCACGCCCATGTCCGGCCCCACGGTCTCGCGCATCAGAGCAACGTCGAAGACGGTCGCTCCGCCGCCGCCGAAACCAGTCGATGTCTTGACGAAGTCCGCCTTTGCTCTCTTCGCGAGGGACGAAGCAATGACTTTCTCCTCATCGGTGAGCAGCGCGGTCTCGAGAATCACCTTCGTGAGGGCGCCGACTTCGCGCGCGGCGTCAACGACTCGCTCGATGTCTGCCAAGACAACGTCGTGCTGACCGGACTTGAGAGCGCCGACATTGATCACCATGTCTACCTCACGCGCGCCGTCCCGAAGCGCCTTGCGGGTCTCGGCTGCCTTGACGTCTGAAGTCATCGCCCCGAGGGGAAACCCGATCACGCTGCAAACCTTCACCTCCGACCCTCGGAGCCTGTCTGCGGACCACTTCACCCAGTACGGGTTGATGCAGACCGAAGCAAAGCCGTACTCGAGCGCTTCGTCGCAGAGAACGTCAATCTCATCCCTGGTGGCGTCCGGTCTAAGAAGCGTGTGGTCGATGTATTTGGCGAGGTCGATCGGTACGTCCTCGGCGTCTCCATGGAACGAGACGCGGTCGGCGCCGTTCGCGACGATCTCGCGCAACTTAGTTGGATTGGCGCAGATATCGGCTCGCTCTGCAAGAGCGGTGAGCACCTCACGGGTCACGAGTTCGACGAGCTGGTCCCGTGAAACTTCTTGAGCGGTCATTCAGCATTCTCCATCGAGGCACGGTCAAGGGCGTCGATCTTTTCGACGCGTCTGGCGTGCCTCCCCCCACCGTAGGGCGTTGCGAGGAACTCCTGGGTGATCTCCCACGCAAGAGCATCGCCTGTGAGGCCTGCCCCGATCGTCAATACGTTGGCGTGGTTGTGGTCGCGAGCGTTGCGCGCCGTCGACAGGTCGTAACAAAGCGCTGCGCGAATGCCAGGGATTTTGTTCGCTGCCATCGCCGATCCGATACCTGCGCCATCAACGACGACCCCTGCGTCCGCCTCCCCCGACGCCACACGTCGGGCGACCGAGACCGCTATGTCGGGATAGTCGACTGCTTCTGTCGAGTCGGTCCCGCAGTCGATCACATCGAAACCTTGTTCCGAGAGCTTGAACGCAATCCGTTCCTTGAGCGCGAACCCACCATGATCCCCGCCAACCGCCACCGTCCTGACCTCTGTTCCTGATCTGGCTTCTGGTGTCTGGCTTCTGGCATCTGGGGCGTTGTCCTCATCGCCCCAGAGTCCGTCCACAATGTTGCGAACCAGGGCTCGTACGTCTTCTTCGATGTTTGGATCGCGTGCGGTCATGGGATGATCTCCGTTGGCGCGACCATTGTAGAGTCTCACACGACCCTCCAAGGTGATTCGTTCCCCGATAGGATGCCTGGCAATGGACGCAACGACCCGTTGGGAAACCGAAGCGATGCGCGCCTCAGCGAGGGGTCGGCAATCGCCGCCGCGGCCTTCCGGTCAACGGACGTCTTCGAGGCTCACCGATACCCGGCACTGGGTGACGCTCAGAGAGGCCGAGGCAGCCACCGGCATACCCGCGAACACGCTCCGTAAATGGGTGCGCAAGGCCGGCCTCCCCTCCTATCTCGAAGCCGACGGCGATCTGGCGCTCCGCATGGTCGACCTCGACGCAGTCGTAGCGAGGGCCAAGGAACTCGGCAGAGAAATTTCAGATACCAGGCGCCAGATCCCAGACACCAGAGGCGACATCCCAGATTCCGCAGCTCCCTTGGAGGAAGACGCGCCGCCGGGCACCATGATCGTTCCGATCGACGCGTGGAACAAGATGCTCAACCAGCTCGGGAACCTGCACGAGGCCGGACAACAACTCGCCACGGCGCGAGAACGGGCCGCGAAGGCGGAGACCGAGGTGACATTCCTCCGTGAGCGCCTCTCTGAGATGAGGGCGGAGCGGAGGACGGACGACGGCCATCAGCCATCAGTGCCCGAGCACCAAGAACACGAACCTGAGGACCCCCCGGAGACAACGACGTATTGGCGGCACCTCACCACCGGCTGGCGGGATCGCAGAAAAGGACGAACGTAGCACGACCGCGAAGCACCGTGCTTCCTCTCCCCTCGTGCCTCGGGGCATCTCTCTCGCAAGGCGGGAGAGAGAAGCAGAAGAACCGTGCATCCACTCCACTAGGATTTCGGGACGTTACGCGCCTCTCGAACTGCGACGGTCAGTCAGGCATCATGAAGCCATGACTACCGCTGAATCCCGTCGTCACGACCTCTACACTGGCCTGACCGAGTTTCTCGGACCCGACCGAGCGGACACGCTGATGACATACCTGCCTTCGAGGGAGAGCACGGATCTGGCCACCAAGGCCGATCTCACTGCGCTCGAACTGACCCTTGGCGTTCGCATAGATCGAATTGACGGGCGTCTTGACAACATGGATCGGCACCTCGTAGGGATGAATCAGCGTCTCGAATCGGTAGACCAGCGTTTCGAAGCGGTAAACCAGCGCCTCGACCGGATCGTCCTCACGCTCGCTGCCGGCCTTGTAGCGATTGTGGCGACACTGATCGCTCAGTCATTTGTGTAATACGCAGTATGGCCGTCCAGAGTCCGTGCTTTGGGTCACCTAAGCTCGCCGAGTGGTGGAAACCTCAATCACAACCTCGGGCCTCGGGCACGCGTATGGCAGCGTCGTCGCGTTGCACTCCCTCGACCTAGCGGTTCCTTCAGGCCGCACCGGTCTCGTGGGCGCCAACGGCGCAGGCAAGACGACACTCATCAAGATCCTGCTCGGCATTCTCGCGCCAACGACCGGGACCGCAACGGTGCTCGGGATGGACTCCAAGCGTGAGACCATCGACATTCGCAGCGTGGTCGGATACATGCCGGAGGGCCCCTGTCTTCCGCTTGAACAAACCGCTGCCGACTTCCTCGTGTACGCTGCAGGGACCGCCGGTCTTCCCAAGAGGGCAGCCCGCCAGCGGGCTTCGGACGTGCTCACCCTCGTGGGTCTGCATGAAGAACGCTTTCGGTATCTTGGAGACTTCTCGACCGGGATGAAACAGCGGGCGAAGCTTGCCCAAGCGATCGTGCACGATCCCGAACTCGTGTTTCTCGACGAGCCGACCTCGGGCCTCGACCCTTCAGGCAGGGAGGAGATGCTCGACCTCATCACACGGCTCGGGAGTTACGGCATTGACGTGGTCGTCTCCTCCCACGTACTGCGCGATATTGAACGGACATGCGACTGGGTTGTGATGCTCGACAAGGGCACGCTACTCCACGAAGGCCCGATCGGGGGCAGTCGGAGCGACGGAACCGTGCATCTCGAACTGATCAGCGACCCGAAGCCTGTGGAATCGGCGCTCCTTCAGGGAGGGGCGACCGTCACAATGCAGGGGCGCCTGCTCGAGGTCACGGTCGAACATGGAGACGTCTTCGAGCTCGTTCGCGACGCCGTTGTGCACACAGGGAGCTCCATTCGGACGCTCGACAGTTCAAGCGGGTCGCTCGAAGAGATGTTCCTCCATCACGGAGCAACTCAATGACCGACTCAACGTCCACGACTAGGCAACAGGGCGCCGTTTACGACCTCGGATACCAGCCGTTCGAGGGAGAGCGAACCGGGAGATCAGGCGCCCGAAAAACCGTGTACTTCGATGGTATCCGGCGCGTCCTGGGACTTCGGAGAAAGGCCAAGCGCAAGGTCATGCCGTGGGCGCTGCTTCTCGTCGCGATCATCCCGCCGATCGTCGCCGTAGGGATCGCGTTCTTTATTCCCGCCGGCGCTTCGGAAAGCATCGACCTCGCCGGGCAGAACTCCGCGTTCTTCACCCTCGCGGGCACGATCGCGATGCTGTTCACCGCTCTCGCTGCGCCAGAGTTGCTTATTCCAGACCGCAAGGACGGCGTGCTGTCAATGCTCGCGTCACGACCTCTCACAACGGCTGACTATCTCGGATCCCGGTTTGCCAGCCTCGCGACCGTCATCGGCGCGTTCATGATCGTCCCCCAACTCGTGCTGTTTTTCGGGCAGGCGGGCACCCACCCGGAAGGGCTGTTCAGCGGGATGGTGCATGCCACTCACACCCTCCCCAAGATCGCCGCCGCTGCCGCTGTATACACGATTGCGTTTGGACCGCTCGGATTCGTCATCGCAAGTCTTTCGAAGCGAAAGTCGGTCGCTACAGCAGGCTATCTGGCTGTGATGATCGCTCTCACAGCCTTTGCCGAGGCAGTGGTACGCGGCTCGAACATCGCCGGTGGACGCTGGGTTGCCCTGCTCGCTCCGATCAACACGGCAGACGCCGCCAATGTATGGATTTTCGGTGAGTCAAACCCTGACTCGCTTCTCGCAGCCGCAAACATTCACCCTGCGATCGGCATTGCCGCGCTCATCGTGTCGGGTGCCGCACTGTCGATGTTTGCACTCCATCGGTATCGAAGGTTGGCATGACTCCCGACCCCGCTTTCGTCGAGAGCCCGACCATTGAGGTGACGAACACCTCGAAGTGGTTCAGACAGAAGGTCGCGGTCTCGAACTTGTCTTGCTCCTTCGGGCCAGGCGTCACGGGCCTGCTTGGGCCGAACGGCGCGGGAAAGACGACGCTGCTTCGCATGATCGCCGGCCTCACGACCCTGTCAAATGGATCCATCCGCGTCCTTGGCAAAGATCCACGGCGGAGCCCCAACGTGTACCGCGACCTGGTTTTGGTGCCCGACGAGGACTCGGTGTATGGCGACATGACCGCCCGTAGATTCGTGCAATACGCGGCCCAGCTCGCAGGGAAAGACTCCTCCGCGGCGTCCGTCGAGAGAGCGCTCGACGAGGTGGCGATGCTCAACACGGCCGATCGGTCGATTGCGGGGTACTCGAAGGGGATGCGCCAGCGCACAAAGATCGCGGCCGCGCTGGTGTCCGATCCGGAGATTCTGATTCTCGATGAACCGCTCAACGGAACGGACCCTGTGCAGAGAGCGCATCTCATCGACCTGTTCCAACAGCTCGGGGAGAGCGGCCGCACTGTGATCATCTCCTCGCACATCCTCGAGGAAGTGGAGCGAGTCTCAACCCGCTTGATTGCGATCGTCGACGGCAGGCTCGCCGCGGCAGGGACGGTAAATGCGATTCGGGCAGCCATGTACGACATCCCGTATCTTGTGCGGATCGACACGGACAAACCGAGAGACCTCGGTGCAGCGATGTTCTCGGCGGGCGTCGTCGACACGGTTGAGGCTGGTGAAGCGGCGCTCGACGTTCGCACAACCGACCTCGCACGGCTCGGTTCGGAGACGCCCCGGATCGCCGCACGCCTCGGGGCGAGGCTCACGGGTTTCCACCCGCAGGATGCGTCGCTCGAGTCGGTGTTCCGATACCTCGTGGAGCGGCGATGACTCCGATGCTCGCCCTGTTCACGGTCTCGGTGCGCCAGGCTCTCCCGAGAAAGCGCTTCCTGCTGCTCAGCCTTCTCCAACTGGCGCCGGCAGCGATCTATCTCGTCTCCACGACCAATCGGACAGAGGCATTCGCTCTCAAGGCTGCAGTTGAAGTCGGTGGGCCAATTTTTTTCTTGCTTATCCTGCCTGTCGTCGCGATCGTGATCGCGACCGGCGTCCTCGGTTCGGATCGGCGGGACCAGACACTGAGTTTCATCGTGCTTCGGCCCATTCCGCGATCAGCGATCGGGGCGGCAAAAGTCTTCGCTGCGGTCTGTGCCGCGTTCGCCCTGAACGCCGTCGGCGCCGTTGCACTCGCTGGAACGCATGCGATTCGATTCGGTGACCCACAGCTCTTCGTCGGACTGCTCGTCGGTGCTCTCATCGCGACCTCGGCTTACTCGGCGATCTTTGTGCCAATCGGATTTCTCACCGACCGCGCAGTTATCGTCGGCATGGCCTACCTGTTGATCTTCGAGAACGGCATCGTTGCAGTACTTCCCGGACTCTCCTCGATGTCTCCTGCGCGACTCGGCGTCGCAGCGTTTGGAGCGCTCACCCCGGATGTGGCAATCTATGTGACCGAGTTCACAGGCGCCCTCGACCTCAGCGCCCCCCGGTCGATGCTGACCGCGACGATCTACCTGGCCGTAGGCGTTGGGGCCACCGCCATCCTGCTACGCACCAGGGATCTCGCGTAGAGC
>JASJYA010000143.1 GCA_030125685.1 Actinomycetota bacterium | reverse complement strand
ACTCGCCGTTGAGCGCGATTGTTCGTTCGTGGTCGTCTGTGGCGATGTCTTTGAGACGAACCATGTTGAACGGCAGGTGATCGTGCGTGCTTTGGATGCGATGGCCGCAAGTCCCGATGTCAAGTTCTATCTGCTTCCAGGAAACCATGATCCGTTGACCGCATCCTCCGTTTTCACATCGCAGACCTTCGTTTCTCACTGTCCAGAGAATGTCGAGGTACTGGATGCCGAGGGAGCAACGGAGGTCGATTCAGGTGTTGAGCTCATTGCCGCACCGTGGACCAGCAAAGCTCCTCTTGAGGACCTTGTATCCCGTGCGCGCTCGAATACGGCGGCCGGTGACGGTGTGCGCATCGTGGTTGCTCATGGTGCTGTTGATGTGCTCAATCCTGACGCGAACGACCCCTCCAGTATCCAACTCGAGTCCCTTGAGTCGGCTATCGCGGATGGACAGATTCACTACGTCGCCCTTGGCGACCGCCACTCAACCACATCTGTGGGGAAGAGCGGACGAGTCTGGTACTCGGGGGCTCCGGAACCAACGGCCTATCCCGAGATAGATCCGGGAAATGTCCTTGTCGTCGAGATCGAGAACAGTGCAGTGGAGGTGACGGCGGTCCCTGTCGGTGAGTGGGTGTTCCGCTCGCTGGAGTTCGATTTGCGAAGCGCGGAAGACATCAATCGTCTTGAGTCTGAGCTGTCCGATCTGGAAAGCAAGTCGCTGTTGATTGTGCGGCTAACTCTCGTTGGTCAATTGTCGCTCGGTGACAAGATACGACTCGACTCGATACTCGAACACCTCTCCGACCTGTTCGCATCGCTCAACACATGGGAGCGTCACAGCGACCTCGTGATTCTCCCGGACGACGACGATTTCACCTCTCTGGGCCTGTCTGGATTCGCGCAAGATGCGCTTGCTGAACTTGTGGAACTGGCTTCGGATGACGAAGCAGAAGCATCGAACGCTCAGGAGGCGCTCGGGCTTCTCTATCGCCTCGCAGGGGGGAGCGCATGAGGATCCGTCGCATCAAAGTGCGCAACTTCGCCGGCATCGACGAAGCCGAGGTGTCGTTCCCGGACACCGGTATCACGATCATTGAAGGCGAGAATGAAATTGGGAAGACATCGATGATCAAGGCCGTCGACGCAATCCTCGCGTACCTTGACTCGTCCTCCGCTCGTCCGATCAAGGACGCGATGACTGTGGGTACGGATCTCGGTCCGGAGGTCGAAGTAGACATAACTGCGGGCAAATACGAGTTCACGTATCGCAAGCGATGGTTGCGAAACACCGAGACCGTTCTTGAGGTGTCCGCTCCGCAGCATGAGCAGCTAAGCGGTCGGGAAGCCCACGACCGGGTAGATCAGATCCTTGAGGAGGCGGTGGATCTTGATCTCTGGAAGGCGCTTCGGCTCGATCAAGGAACGGGCCTTTCTCAGGCGAAGTTTGAGGTGTCTGCTCTCGGTCGTGCATTGGATGCCGCTGCGGGCGGGGATGTGGCGGGCGACCGTGAAGACGCGTTGTTCGATCGCATCGAAGCCGAGTACCTGAATCTCTGGACTGCCGGTGGTAAACCCAGAGGAGATCTGAGAGACCTGGAGAGTGACCTCGAGGCCGCGCAAGAAGCATCGAACGAAGCGAACGCTCATCTACAAGCTCTCGACGACGATGCGGAGGAGATCCAACGACTGGAAAGGGCAGCGGTATCCATCCGGCAGACCCACGAGGATGCATCGAAAGGTGTGGAAGAGCTTGCTGAGCAAGTCGAAGAAGTCGAGAAAGCCCGGGAGGCTGCGGAGCGATCTAAAGGCGAGTCTGAGCGCGCTCAGGCCGTGCATTCGAGCGCTCGGAGCGATCGAGAGAGGAGAGATGAGCTCATCGCTGCGGTCAAGACGGCGACAGACGATCTCACGGATGCAGAGCAAGAGTTAGCGAAATCGGTTCCAGGTCGCGAACTCATGCGAGCCGAGCAGACGGCTACGTCAAAGGCCCTGAAGGCAGTTCGGTCAGTTTTCGAGGAGAGGAGACGGGTCTATGAACTGGCGAGGGATGACCGCGAGTACCACAGGCAGCTGATTGAGATCGAGCAATTCACCGAACGCCGCGACCGTGTCAATGGCGCCGAGGAGTTGTTGTCTCTTGCTGAGGAATCTCTCGAATCAATCAAGATCGATGCTGAGTTGCTCGGGAAAATTGAGAAAGCGCATCTCGATCTCGCCGAGGCGAAGGCGGTTGCTGCCCGGTCGAGGCCGACTGTCGATGTGAAAGCGCTCAACGCGATTGCGCTGAACGTTGATGGGACAGACATTGAGATGGACGCGAACGACGAACGGTCGATATTGGTGAGCGGAGAGACTCACATCGTGATCGTCGATGTGGCAGAGGTGTTGGTTCGCGCCGGAGAGGACGACGGGAACGCCTTGGGGCAGGCGGAGCGAGCACAGGAGCGATACGACGAGCTCTGTCGTAGAGGCGGCGTCCGGGACTTCTCCAATGCACGTGAACAGGCCGATGCACGAGCACAAGCGGAACGAGATCAATCAGACGCCCTCAAGACAATCAAACAGGATCTTCGTGACCTGACGCCGGACGGGCTCTCGGGGAAGGTGGATCGGCTCACGAGCCGCACGTCGCGGTACCTGCAAGACCGAGAGCCCAAGCCGCCGGTTCCGGAGGACTTCGACGAAGCCAAGAAGATTGAACGTAAAGCCAAGAGGTCCGCGGCCAAAGCAGAGGACGAGCTATCCAACGCGGATGCTGCAGCGCAGGGGGCCACAGCGGATCTGAACAGGCTCGATGTGGACGCTGCCAGTCGCCAGACTCGTGTCGAGATCTCCGAGAGCACCCTTTCCTCAGCCGAGAAGACCCTTGCCGAAGCGCGAAGCGAGAAAAGTGATAAGAACCTCCGCAAGTCAGAGGCAGATGCGCTGGCAGCCGCCGAAGGAGCCGAAGTGGAGGCAGTCGAGGCTCAGGACCGGCTGGGCGGCACCGATGCGGAGAGTGTTGACGCTCGGTTGAGCAACGCTGAGGCGGTATTGAAGCGATGCTCCGACGACCTCCGAGAGAACGAGGATCGCCGGAGGGAGCTACGCATCAAGCTATCTGTCGAAACGGAACGTGGCCCAGCGCAGTATGCGGACGAGGCGGCGTCGCTCCTGATGGAGATCAGCCGGAAATACGATCGCTTGGAGTCGAAGGCCGCTGCGACGCGGCTTCTGCAGGGCGTGTTCAAAGAACACCGGAACACGGCGCGTCAGCGCTACAACCAACCGTTCCGTGATCGGATTGAGAGCCTTGGTCGGATCGTGTACGGACCGAACTTTGAGGTGCTGCTCAGCGACGATCTTTCGATCGCCCGTAGGACGCTGGACGACACAACACTCGACTTCGGTCAGCTCAGCACGGGTGCACAGGAACAGCTCGGACTTCTCGCACGACTCGCCTGTGCCACCCTTGTCGCAGACGAGGGTGGGGTTCCTGTGATCTTCGACGATGCGCTCGGGTGGACAGATCCTGGGCGTCTCGAGCGGATGGGTGCCGCCATCTCGACAGCAGCCGAGGATTGTCAGATCATCATTCTCACCTGCGTTCCCGACCGATATTCTGCGGTCGGGAAGGCCAGCACAGTCACACTCAGCTAACTCGCCCTGCCTCATGTAGCACTGTTGTCGACACGCGTCCGATCAACTGTGGTCGCTTCCCATCGATACCGATCGCAGCTGTGACATCATCCAGATCCAAGTAGCGAACTTGCATGTCGAATGTACGAGCCAGGCGATCCGAAAGGTCGTAGACGGCAGCCAGCGCGGTGTCGTTCCAGTTGGGCCAGTAGGGACGGGGCCCCATCACCACAAGGTCCGGTCTACCGTCCGTTGCATGTAGGCCGTACCGTTCGCGGATCTCGAATGCGAATTCCTGCGCGTTGGCCTCCACGATGGCGCAGTAGGC
>JASJYA010000142.1 GCA_030125685.1 Actinomycetota bacterium | reverse complement strand
ATACGGTCGATTCGTCGACCCTTGGACAACGTGACTTTAAACAAGTCGACGATCTGCTCTCGCTTGCTCCGGGGCAGGTTGCAGGGCTGTCTGGCATCCCCGGTTCGGGACTCACCAGGATCGGCCTCTCCCTCCTGGCCCCCTATGCGGTGCGTGGCCCCGTCGTGTACCTCGACGTACGCGGCTGGGCGAACCCGTCAGCGGCATGGGAGATGGGGATCCCTCACGATCGACTCGTCGTTGTCCGTAGCAGCGACATCGTGTCGTGGGGGAGGATCGTCGCGACCCTTCTCGACGGCGCCCGTGGTGTGTACGCCGAGGTGCCGACAGGCCTGAGGGACCAGGCACTGTACAAGCTTGCCGCTAAGGCGAGGGCCAGGCGCACCCCCCTTGTGCTCCGCCCGATCGCAGGGAAGCTCCCAAGCGGGGTGGCACACCTCCAACTCGAAGCCCGCGAGGTTCTGTGGGAGGGCGTCGAGGCTGGTCACGGGAATCTGACGAAGCGTCGCATTCTTCTCGTTGCATCGGGGAAGGCAACCAGAGGCATGCGGCGAATGATCGAAGTAGAGGACGATGGAACGAACGATCTGCGTGTGGTATCCCACATGGGCGCTAAGGCGTCCACTGCCTAGGCGCCCGGGATCGTCAAAGGGCGAATTCGAGCAGAATGAACCAGCCCAGGCAGTAGGCCGGGACAACAGGGTCGTTGCATGCAATGATGCAGCGGCTACCTTCGGTGTGACCGTGGGGATGCTGAGACGGTCGGCAGAGGCCATCTGCCCGACGGTCACCACCATCACACAGGATCTGAGTGATGAGATGGCGCGGTTCGAGCCTGTGGTGCAGGTCATCGAGACGCTCATCCCTCGCGTCGAGGTCGATGAACCGGGCACGGTGTACATCCCTATCTCAGGCGCCGTCGGGTACTACGGGGGAGAGGCTGCGCTCTGTGAACGAATCGAGAAGGAGCTCAGCCCCATCGGCGGCGATCTCCGCATCGGCCTTGCAGCGGGCCCATTCGCCGCCTATCAAGCAGTGAGACAGACAACGCAGTCCAAGCCGATACACATCGTTGCGGATGACGCTGCGTTCCTCGCGAACCTCGATGTAGGCAGCCTGGGGAGCGACGACCTTGCAGCAACTTTCCGGTGGCTCGGGATTACCACACTTGGTGCTGTAGCTGAGTTGCCGCGCGACGCAGTCATCTCCAGGTTCGGGCGAGTGGGCCTCGAAGCGCATCGTAGGGCGCGTGGCCTCGACCGGAACACCGCTCCGAGAGACATCCCCGAAGACCCGACCGTAACGTCACATTTCGACCCACCGATCGAAGACTTCGACCAGGCTTCCTTCGCTGCGCGCAACCTCGCGCAGCGCCTCATCGGGAATCTCTCCTCATACGGGGTTGCTCCGCATCGGGTGATCGTCACTGCCATCGCTGCTGATGGCGCGACACGCTCAAGGACATGGCGTAGTGCAGACCCGTTCTCAGAACGCAGCCTGAGCGAGCGTGTGCGGTGGCAGCTCCGGGCGTGGATCGATGGGGTGTCCGCGGGGATCAGAGGTGGGCTCGTGACTCTGCGGCTTGAGCCTGGGGATCTATCCGGGTCTGGCCGTCAGATGTCACTTGAGGAGAACCCCGAAGAATTCGAGGAGACGCAGCGGGCTTTCATGGAGGTGCAGGCGATCGCGGGGCGCGACAACATGCTCGTAGCGAATCCACAGGGTGGCCGTGACCCAGGTGAGCAGATGTCCTGGTCGCGCTGGGGAGAGAAGCCGACTGCTCCGGAGAGGGATCCCGAGGCGCCGTGGCCCGGACAGATACCAAGCCCCACACCGGCGCTCATCCCACCGGAACCCGTCCCTTTTGAGGTCACCTGGGTGGACGGGACACCCGACCAGGTGCGGCTCCGAACCAGATGGGTACCCGTGCTCTCGTGGGCGGGTCCGTGGCGGAGGGTGGGCCGCTGGTGGGCCGTTGATGGGTCTCTGGAGGGAGTGGCTGATCGATATCAGATCGTCACCTCCGCCGGCGCGTATCTGTGTGAGGTGAGAGAGGGGAGGACGTACCTACTCGGGGTGTATGACTGAAAACAGATGCCAGATGCCAGATCTCGGAGTGAGTGATGGCGTCAGTCTTGTGTCTCATGTCTCACGTCGTTGTAGACGGTGTTCATTTTGGACTCGACGCGAGCAGCCAATTCTCTCAGGTTGTCCTTGTTCGTCATGCCTGCCGTCTCGATCGGATCGAGAATGCGAATCGAGGCGTTGCCAGGAAAAAACACCTTCGCTCCGGGCGCGGAGACTCGCTCCGTCCCCTCTATCACGACAGGGAGCAGCGGGAGTCCCGTATCGATGGCAATGCGGAAGGCGCCTTTCTTGAACGGGAGGAGCGCACTGCCGTCACTCCTGGCACCTTCGGGAAATATGAGCAGCGAATAGCCGCGATCAGCCGCGATTTGCACGCCCTCGTTGATCGCTTGGCGAGAGGATCCGCCTTGCTTCCGGTTGATTTCGATTATCCCGATCGTGCGCATGGCGTGGGCGACGAACGGGATCTTGAAAACTTCCTCCTTGGCGAGGAAACGGCCCCGCAGCGGGAGATAACGGACCAGCAGCGGTATATCGAACATGGAGAGATGATTCGACGCGACGATGTACCGCTGCGAGGGATCAATCTTGTCAGCGCCCAAAACTTCGACCCTCATCGGGGGAATTCTCAGCCACACCCGAGACCACCCGGTCAAGATCTTGTCATGGACCGAGGAGGCCGGACGAAAAGCGCCGTACACGATGATGGTCAGGGCCGCCACCAGGGTGAGAAGGAGGAAGAGAGGGACGAGAATGAAGGTTCTGACACCTGCGACGAGAGTGCGGAGCATGGTGGGTAGCGTAGACGGAATGGTGCAGGTGAACCGATGAGAGTCGTACCGATCGACGCGGCGCGCCGGATAGCGCTCGGCTCGCAGGGATTCAACGGCGGTCGGCCGCGGGGACGTATCGATGTGAGGCACTACCGGCGCGTCATGGACACGATTGGACTCGTCCAACTCGACTCGGTGAACGTATGCGTGCGAACGCACTACATGCCGTTCTACTCGCGACTGGGTCCCTACGACAAGACGGCGCTCGACTCGTGGCTGAATACCAGCGGGGAAAACTTTGAGTACTGGGCCCACGCCGCTGCCGTTCTCCCCGTCAACCGGTATCCCCTGTGGCGGTGGAAGATGGCAGAGATGACGGTGTGGCGTCGGGCGGAAGCTCTTCTTGAGGCCCATCCTGAGCTGTTGGCCGACGTGCTCAAACAGGTGCGCGACGCCGGGCCGCTCACGGTGAGGGATCTCGATGCTCCGATGCACAAGAACGACCCGTGGTGGGGGTACGGTCCTGGGAAGATCGCGTTGGAGGTGCTGTTCGCCAACGGGAAGATTGCAGCGCTGCGCACGGGAAACTTCACACGGCTCTACGACACGCCGGAGCGAGTCATCGAAGCAGCTCATCTCGAAGCACCCGCTCTGTCCAAAGAGGAGGCCTACCGCGTGCTCCTTCGAGACGCGGTGCGGCACCATGGCATCGGCGACACCCGCGACATGGCGGACTACTTCAGACTCAACGTGGCACGTTCTGCACCGATCCTCGCTGAGATGGCGACGTCACGCGAAATCGAGGAAGTCGAGATACGCGGATGGGGTGGTCCCGTGTATCTCGACCCCGACGCCGTGAGACCGAGAAAGATCGAGGGCGCCGCCCTGCTGAGTCCCTTTGACCCGATCACCTGGTACCGCGAGCGGGCAGAGCGGCTCTTCGGATTCCAGTACCGCATTGAGATCTATGTACCGGCGCCGGAACGAGTGTACGGCTACTACGTGCTCCCTTTCATGGTTGATGGAGAGCTCGTCGGGCGGGTCGACCTCAAAGCCGACCGGAAGAACAAGGTGCTGCTCGTGCGATCGGCCTGGCGTGAGGATGGCGT
>JASJYA010000045.1 GCA_030125685.1 Actinomycetota bacterium | reverse complement strand
CCATCGTCCCAATATTCATATGCGGCTTCGTCCGCTCAAACTTCTCTTTCGCCATGGTGAACTCCTATTCGCCTCTGACCTTGGCCACAATCTCTTGGGCGGCCGCCATCGGTACTTCTTGATATGAGTGGAACTGCATCGAGTAATTTGCTCGACCCTGGGTACGGGACCTGAGATCGGTTGCGTAGCCGAACATCTCTGCGAGGGGCACCAACGCGGTAATCACGCGACTAGGGCCTCGGGCGTCCATTGCTTCGATCTTGCCCCGCCGAGACGAAAGGTCGCCGATCACGTCACCCATGTAGTCCTCGGGTGTGACCACTTCGAGCTCCATCACCGGTTCGAGAATCTTGATTCCTGCCGTCTTCGCGGCCTCCTGAATCGCCATTGAACCTGCGATCCTGAAAGCCATCTCGTTCGAGTCGACGTTGTGGCTCGAGCCGTCGATCAGACGCGCCTTGACATCGACGAGGGGGTATCCGGCGAGGATTCCGCCGTCGAGCGCCTCGCGCATGCCCTTCTCCACGGCGGGAACGTACTCTCGCGGCACGTTGCCGCCCTTGACAGCGTTCTCGAATATGAAGCCCGTCCCAGGCTTGAGTGGTTCAAGGTCGATGACCACATGGCCGTACATGCCTGAACCGCCGGTCTGGCGCTTGAACTTCGCATCGATCTTGTTCACGGGTCGCTTGATCGTCTCGCGATACGCGACCTGGGGTCGACCGACGTTGGCTCCCACCTTGAACTCGCGGAACAGCCGATCGACGATTACCTCAAGGTGGAGCTCACCCATTCCGGCGATGATGGTCTGGCCCGTTTCGTCATCTGTGTGGACGTTGAACGTCGGATCTTCCTCAACGAGGCGCGCCAGGCCGCTGCCGAGCTTGTCCTGATCGGCCTTCGTCTTGGGCTCGATCGCGACGGAGATCACAGGGTCGGGGAATGTCATTGATTCAAGCTGAATAGGGGCGTCCGTTGCGCTGAGGGTGTCACCGGTCTTGGTGTTCTTGAGGCCGACCGCGGCGACAATGTCTCCGGTCATAACCCCTTCGATATCCACCTGCTTCGCGGCGTGCATCCGCAAGAGACGCCCGAAGCGCTCCTTCTTCCCCGTCCTGGTGTTGATGACGCTGTCCCCCTTCTCTGCGGTCCCCGAGTAGACGCGGAAGTAGGTGAGCTTGCCGACGTACGGGTCGGACATGATCTTGAACGCAAGGGCGGAGAACGGCTCATCGTCGGACGGTTTCCGTTCCATCGTCTCGTCCTCGTGGCCTGGTCGGAACCCTTCCATCGGAGGCAGGTCGACGGGGCTCGGGAGGTAGTCGATCACCGCATCAAGGAGAGGTTGGACGCCCTTGTTCTTGAACGCTGCGCCTGCAAGCACAGGAACGAAGTCGCGGTTGATCGTGCCCTTGCGGATCGCGGCTCGGATCTCCTCCGGGGTGAGGTCACCATCGAGGAGGTAGCGCTCCATGAGCCCTTCATCCTCGCTCGCAACGATGTCGAGCATCTTGTGGCGCCACTTGTCCGCCTGCTCGGCCAACTCGGCAGGGATCTCGGAAGTCTCCCACTCCGTGCCATCGTCGTCCTTCCAGACGGTCGCTTTCATCTCTACAAGATCGACAACGCCTCTGAAGCCAGACTCGACGCCGATCGGAATCTGGATGATCACCGGATTTCCGCCAAGACGGTCAATGATCGACTGGGTTGACGCGAAGAAGTCGGCGCCGACCCGGTCCATCTTGTTGATGAAACAGATGCGGGGAACGCCATATTTGTCGGCTTGGCGCCAGACGGTCTCTGATTGCGGTTCAACGCCGGAGACGGCGTCGAAGACCGCTACAGCTCCGTCGAGAATGCGGAGTGAGCGTTCGACCTCAACGGTGAAATCGACGTGGCCGGGCGTGTCGATGATGTTGATCACATGGTCGCCCCACTGGCAGGTCGTGGCGGCGGACGTAATCGTGATGCCGCGCTCCTGCTCCTGCTCCATCCAATCCATGACGGCCGCACCCTCGTGAACCTCACCCATCTTGTAGGTGCGGCCCGTGAAGAAGAGAATTCGCTCGGTCGTCGTCGTCTTGCCCGCGTCGATGTGGGCCATGATTCCGATATTCCGGGTCTTCTCTAGAGGGAAGGTGCGTGCCATGTTCTCTTACCAGCGATAGTGGGCGAAAGCCTTGTTGGACTCCGCCATCTTGTGTACGTCTTCTCTGCGCTTCACAGCAGCTCCGGTGCGATTCGCAGCATCGAGTATCTCGTTCGCAAGACGGTCGGTCATCGTGGATTCGCGACGTTTGCGAGCGAATTCAACGAGCCAGCGAACGGCGAGGGTCTGTGCCCGCCGCGGCCGGACCTCGACAGGAACCTGATATGTCGATCCACCAACTCGACGTGACCGGACCTCAAGCGTTGGCCGGACGTTGTCGATGGCTTGCTTGAGAATTGGAAGGGGGTCCGAGCCGGTGCGCTTCTCGACCGTGTCCATTGCGGTGTACACGATGCGGCGGGCAGCGCCCTTCTTCCCCTTCAGGAGGATCTTGTTGATGATCTGCGTTACCAGAACCGAGTGGTAGATCGGATCAGGGTTCAGCTTGCGAACTTCGGCGGGTGCTCTACGCATTACGAGTCCTTCTTCGTGCCGTAGCGGGACCGGGCCTGCTTGCGACCGTCGACACCCGCGGCGTCGAGCGCTCCACGGATGACCTTGTAGCGAACGCCGGGGAGGTCCTTCACACGCCCCCCTCGGACGAGGACGATCGAGTGTTCCTGAAGGTTGTGGCCTTCGCCGGGAATGTAAGCGGTAATTTCCGCCCCGGACGACAGACGGATACGCGCGACCTTCCGGAGAGCCGAGTTCGGCTTCTTCGGGGTAACGGTGTACACGCGCGTGCATACGCCGCGTCGTTGAGGAGAACCGGCGAGCCCGACGGTTCTCTGCTTCTTCGGCTTTGGCTTCCGGCCCTGGCGGACCAGCTGCTGTACGGTTGGCACTTTGCTGTATATCTCTCTCTTCGGCGCACCCCGACCCGGTACTCGGGTATCGGAGTTCTGACGAACGAAAAATCGGTCCGGTGCGGAGTGCGCAACAGAACCGATCCCCTTGGTGAGCTTCTTCCTGTACAACAGCGCTTCAGAACGGGAGTCCTGGAACGCCTCCGGGTACCGGCGAACTCGGCTGGGATAACCAGATGAGAGTATAGGGAGACGCGATTGTAAACCGCAGGGCGGATGAGAGATGAAAACTGAGAGCTGAGAGCTTTCTAGATCGGGAAGTCGGGGGGATCTCGTCGTTCGGCCGGCACGTCAGGCGGCGGCGCTTGGCGCTTCGGCTTCGTCTGGGATCGATACTCGCGCAGGCCGCTCAGCGCGAACACTACGACGATGATCGCTGCGAACTCGAAACCGTTGACGATGGCAAGCGGCACGACGACCGCGACGGTGACCCACGTGACGATCTGGGAGATGAGGGGCGCCTTCTCCTCGTTCACCATCCCTGCGAGGTGCTTCACCATGTGGCCACCGTCGAGCGGGACGATCGGGATCCAGTTGAGCACGCCCCATACGAGCGCCGTGAACACGAATGAATTGACGAATACGCCGACTTCGTGCGACGCTCCCACGAACACGCCGTTCCGACCGAGGAGCAGAACCGCTCCCCCTGCAAGGATGCCGGTCGCGGAGCCCGCTGCTGAGATGAGAAATGACTTGCCGTTGCTGATCGGCTTCACGCTGTTGTAGGTCGTGACGCCTCCAAGTCCGTACAGCATGACATTGATATTCCTCGCCCCGAACCGTCGGGCGGACAGCGCGTGCCCCATCTCGTGGAGCAGGATCGAGACGAACGCCGCAGCGGTCCATATCGCGATGTCGACGCCTCGGTACGCCGTCGCACCAAGCAGCGCTATGAACAAGAACGTGGCGTGCACGCCGACCGGAATACCGAAGAGCGGAAATCGAAGCATTGCCAGAACGTAGCACGTCCCAAGCCACGTCCCCCCCTGAAGGGGGGACGCGAGCGGGATCTATTCTTCGTCTGAGTCGCCGTCGCCTGACGGTGTCGCTGCGCCGAGGGACGCCAGCCACTCGGCGGGATCCGCCGGAAGCGCGTCGTCCGCGGATGCGACATCGATGTCTCCGAAGAGATCGGCTGCGGTCGGCGCCTCGGCATCCGGCAGCTTCGGTTCGATCGACTGGTACGCCGTTGAGCCTGTTCCCGCAGGGATCAGTTGGCCGATGATGACGTTCTCCTTCAGGCCACGCATGTAGTCGGACTTCGCGTTCAGCGACGCCTCAGTGAGAACCCGCGTGGTCTCCTGGAACGACGCAGCCGAGAGCCACGAGTCGGTCGCGAGGGAAGCCTTCGTGATACCCATCAGCTCCGGGCGTCCCTCTGCAGGCTGCTTGCCGTCCTCGACAAGCTCACGGTTGGCGTCTCTGAAGACCTGGCCATCCACAAGCTCAGCGGGGAGCCACGGGCCGTCGCCCGGATCCGCGATGCGGACTCTGCGGAGCATCTGTCGCACGATCAGCTCAATGTGCTTGTCGTGGATGTCCACACCCTGGGAGCGGTACACCACCTGTACCTCGTCGACGAGGTACCGCTGGCAAGCGCGCACGCCCTGGATGGCGAGCACTTCCTTCGGATCGAGTGGGCCGTCGGTAAGCTGGGCGCCAGGTTCGATGATGTCGCCTTCGGCGACCCGCAGCATGGCACGAGCGGTGAGTGCGTACGTAACGACATCTTCGTCTCCGTCGACGATGATGATCGACCTCATCCCATCTTCGTCGGTCTCGAGCTTGATCACGCCGCCGACTTCGGCGAGCAACGCCACACCCTTCGGCCTTCGCGCCTCAAACAGTTCGGTGACACGCGGCAGGCCGTGGGTGATGTCCTCGCCCGCGATACCGCCGGTGTGGAAGGTCCGCATCGTCAACTGCGTGCCGGGCTCACCAATCGATTGGGCAGCCATGATGCCGACTGCGGTACCAATCTCAACCATCACACCGGTAGCGAGGTCCATGCCGTATGACATCTGCGCGACGCCGTACGGGCTCTCGTCCGTCAGCGGCGAGCGCACCCTGATCTCCCCAACGTCCTCGAGTTCCTGGATGCCGTTTACCGCTTCACGGTCGAGCATGAAGCCTGCACGGAGCTTCCGATCGTCAGGCAGGACTGCAAACGATCTTCCGATCTTCACATCCTCAGCAAGCACACGGCCGATGATCTTGTTCCGGAGGTGGCGCACGGGTTCACCGTTCTCACGGATCGTGATGACCAAACCTGGATCGTGAGACTCGTCGCCATGGATGATGATCTCCTGGCTGACGTCTACGAGACGGCGCGTCAGATACCCGGAGTCCGCCGTGCGAAGAGCCGTGTCTGCTAGACCCTTCCTTGCGCCGTGGGTCGAGATGAAATACTCGAGCACCGAGAGACCCTCACGGAAGTTCGCCTTGATCGGCTGCGGGATGATGTCACCCTTCGGGTTTGCGACGAGTCCGCGCATTCCTGCGATCTGTCTGAGCTGCATGATATTTCCGCGAGCACCCGAACGGACCATCATGTCCATCGGGTTGAAGGGATCCTCCTGGAGGGTTTCCTGCATCGCGTCCTTCACCTCGTCGGTCGCGCGCGTCCAAATATCGATCAGCTCAGACCGACGCTCATCGTCTGTGATGACGCCCTTCTGGTACAGATTCTCAGTCTTGGCAGCCTCCGCCTCGAATAAAGCAAGGATCTTCTTCTTCTCCGGAGGCGTCTTGACGTCCTGGAGTCCGATCGTGAGACCGGCTCGAGTGGCGAACCGGAAACCGAGCTCCTTGATATTGTCGAGGGTGTTGGCGACGTCGGGCTTGTCGTAGGTGTGAATGAGCTCTTCGACAATCGTCCGTAAGTCCGCCTTGATCAGTTCAGCGTTGATGTACGGGAACCCGATCGGGAAGGCGCCGTTCAAGATCGCCCTACCCACCGTTGTCTCGGTGAGGCCCTCAGCCTCAACCGGCTTGACGTCGACGAGATCCCCAAGCATCGGCTTGAGCTTCGCATGGAGCTTCGGCTCGCCTGCAAGATTTCCAACGCGCACCTTGATCCGCGCGTGGAGGGAGATATGACCCGCCTCGTACGCCATGACCGCTTCATCGACGCTCGAGAACGCGCGACCTTCGCCCGGGGCGCCCTCCTTGATCGCAGACAGGTAATACATGCCTATGACCATGTCCTGTGACGGGGTCACGACAGGACGACCGTTCGCAGGCGACAGCACATTGTTCGAAGAGAGCATCAGGATACGCGCCTCAGCCTGCGCCTCAGCCGATAACGGCAGGTGCACAGCCATCTGGTCGCCGTCGAAGTCAGCGTTGAACGCTTCACACACGAGCGGATGCAGCTCAATGGCTTTGCCTTCAATGAGCACGGGCTCGAACGCCTGAATACCGAGGCGGTGCAGCGTCGGCGCGCGGTTCAGCAACACGGGATGCTCCTGGATCACGTCTGAGAGCACGTCCCACACCTGGGAACGGCGCCGCTCGACCATCCTCTTGGCCGCCTTGATGTTCTGAGCGATATCGAGGTCGACGAGACGCTTCATCACGAACGGCTTGAAGAGCTCAAGCGCCATGATCTTCGGAAGGCCGCACTGATGCAGTCGGAGCTGCGGACCGACGACGATGACAGACCGACCCGAATAGTCGACCCGCTTGCCAAGAAGGTTCTGCCTGAAACGGCCCTGCTTCCCCTTCAACATGTCCGAGAGCGACTTGAGCGGCCGATTGCCCGGCCCTGTGACCGCACGGCCGCGCCTGCCGTTGTCGAACAGCGCGTCGACTGCTTCCTGGAGCATCCGTTTCTCGTTGTTGACGATGATCTCAGGAGCGCCGAGATCGATCAGTCGCTTGAGTCGATTGTTACGGTTGATGACGCGCCGGTACAGGTCGTTCATGTCTGACGTCGCGAACCGGCCACCGTCAAGTTGAACCATCGGACGAAGATCAGGGGGTATGACCGGGACTGCATCGAGGATCATCGCCGTCGGATCGTTCTTGCCGTCCGCGAACGGCTGCACAACCTTCAGGCGCTTCTGGGCGCGCTGCCTGCGCTGCTGGCTCTTGTCCTGCACCAGATCCGCGCGAAGTTTCTGGACTTCTTCTTGAAGATCCATGCGGCGGATGAGATCCTTGACGAACTCGGCCCCCATGCCACCCGTGTAGTACTCGCCGTAACGGTCGACTATCTCACGCCACAGCTGCTCCGACTCGACGAGCTGGCGTGGCTTCATCGCCTTGAAGGTATCGAACGCCTCATCGAGCAGCTCGAGTTCCACCTGGGAGCGCTCGTCGCGGTCCTTCATCTCGCGCTCAACTTCTTTCTTGCGAGCGTTGATCTCAGTCGGTTTCGCGCCCGCGTCCTCCATCTGGGCAAGTTCCGCCTCGAGGCGCTCCAGTCTGGCGTCGCGCCACTCTTCGAGTTCTTCTGTGATGAGGACACGCTCATGGCGAGCCGCTTCTTCGAGATCGGGGAGATCTTTGGTGCGCTTCTCGTCGTCGACGTGCGTGACGAGATAGGCGGCGAAGTAGATGACCTTCTCGAGTTCCTTGGGGGACATGTCGAGGAGATATCCCAGGCGGCTCGGGACACCCTTGAAGAACCAGATGTGGGTCACAGGGGCGGCAAGCTCGATGTGCCCCATTCGCTCACGGCGCACCTTTGAGCGCGTCACTTCAACGCCGCACCGCTCACAGATGACCCCGCGGAACCGCACACGCTTGTACTTCCCGCAGTAGCACTCCCAATCTCGCGTGGGGCCGAAGATACGTTCGTCGAAGAGGCCGTCCTTCTCAGGCTTCAATGTCCTGTAGTTGATCGTCTCTGGTTTCTTGACCTCGCCGTATGACCAGGATCGGATCTGGTCGGACGATGCAAGACTGATTTTCAGTTCGTCAAAAAGCTGTGGCACCTATTCGCTCCCGCTCTCAAAATCTCTCGTCGGCTTACTCAAAGAATTATGTCTGGATCCGGTCGTTCGGGACGAGAGATATCGATCCCGAGGGAGGAGGCGGTCCTGAAGATGTCTTCATCAACGTCCTTAAGCTCGACTTCCTCACCCGCAGACAACATCTCAACGTTGAGTCCGAGCGACTGCATCTCCTTGATGAGCACCTTGAAGGACTCGGGGATGCCAGGTTCGGGGATGTTCTCCCCCTTGACAATCGCTTCATACACCTTGACACGTCCTCGGACATCATCTGACTTGATCGTCAAGAGCTCCTGGAGTGCGTAAGCAGCGCCATAGGCCTCAAGCGCCCACACTTCCATCTCACCGAAGCGTTGGCCGCCGAATTGGGCCTTACCGCCGAGTGGTTGCTGCGTGATCATGGAGTACGGGCCCGTTGACCTCGCGTGGATCTTGTGATCGACGAGGTGGACAAGTTTCAGGATGTACATGTATCCGACGGTGATCGGCGAGTCGAACGGCTCCCCGGTCCGGCCGTCGTACAGCGTCGCCTTTCCCTCGCCGTTGATGAGTTGCACACCGTCACGGTTCGTGAGGGACTTGGAGAGCAGCTTAAGCACCTCATCCTCGTGGGCGCCGTCAAAGACGGGGCTTGCCACCTTGGTCCACGGCGGCGCGCCCTCCGACGCAACACTCTCGAGATCGTCGAACGGCTCCCACCCCGTGGCGGCCGACCACCCGAGGTGTGTTTCGAGTACCTGGCCGAGGTTCATCCGTGATGGAACGCCGAGGGGCGACAGGATGATGTCAACCGGCGTCCCGTCCTCGAGGAACGGCATGTCCTCCTCGGGGAGGATCTTCGCAATGACACCCTTGTTGCCGTGGCGGCCCGCAAGCTTGTCACCTGCGGAGATCTTGCGTTGCTTTGCGACGTAGACACGAACCAGTTCGTTCATCCCCGGGGGGAGGTCGAATCCATCGTCGCGGCTGAACTCCTTGACGGAGATAGCCTTGCCTGACTCGCCGTGGGGAACCTTGAGGGAGACGTCGCGAACCTCGCGCGCTTTCTCTCCGAAGATCGCTCGCAGGAGCCGCTCTTCAGGTGTCAGCTCAGTCTCCCCCTTCGGGGTCACCTTTCCAACGAGATAGTCACCGGGCCCAACGTCGGCGCCGATCCGAATGATGCCTCGCTCGTCGAGGTCCATGAGCACCTCTTCAGCGACGTTCGGGATATCTCGCGTGATCTCCTCGGCGCCGAGCTTCGTGTCTCGAGCCTCGATCTCGTGCTCCTCGATGTGGATCGACGAGAGGACGTCCTCCTTGACGAGCCGCTCCGAGATGACGATTGCGTCCTCGAAGTTGTAGCCATCCCACGGCATGAAAGCCACCATCAGGTTCTTCCCGAGGGCGAGCTCACCACCGTCTGTAGATGCTCCATCCGCGAGGGCGTCGCCCGCCTTTACCTTCTGGCCCTCGACGACGATCGGCTTCTGGTTGATGCACGTCCCCTGGTTCGAGCGCTGGAACTTGTCGAGGGGATAGGTGTGCTTCGTGTTGGCGCCCTTCTCCTTGACGACGATCTCTACACCGGTCACCGTCACGACCTCGCCATCGACATCGCAGAGAATGACCTCTCCCGAGTCTTTGGCTGCTCGCTCCTCCATGCCTGTGCCCACCAGGGGTGCATCCGACGTGATGAGCGGCACGGCCTGGCGCTGCATATTCGATCCCATGAGCGCACGGTTGGCGTCGTCGTGCTCGAGGAACGGGA
The DNA here is from genome assembly GCA_030125685.1 of Actinomycetota bacterium. GTDB lineage: Bacteria > Actinomycetota > Acidimicrobiia > Spongiisociales > UBA5794 > B3-G11. The sequence continues at coordinate 3,315 of JASJYA010000045.1, read as the reverse complement.
TCAGCGACGTCGCGATCGAAACCACCTGCTTGGGCGACACGTCCATGTAGTCGACGAGATTCGCGACAACGTTGTCGACTTCGCCGCCGGTCTTGCGCACGAGCACCCTGTCGTTCTTGAACGTCCCATCATCGTTCAACGGCGCGTTGGCCTGCGCGATGATGTAACCCTCTTCCTCCGAAGCCGTCAGGTAGTCGATCTTTTTGGAGACCTTCCCCTTGCTGACGCGGCGGTACGGCGTCTCTATGAAGCCGAACCTGTTGACCCGCGCGTAGGAGGCGAGCGAACCGATCAGGCCGATGTTCGGACCTTCCGGCGTCTCGATCGGGCACATGCGGCCGTAGTGGGAGGGGTGCACGTCGCGCACCTCGAACCCTGCTCGCTCACGCGAGAGGCCGCCGGGTCCAAGCGCGGACAATCGACGACGGTGCGTGATCGATGCAAGCGGATTCGGCTGGTCCATGAACTGGCTCAGTTGCGACGTACCGAAAAACTCTTTGATCGACGCAACGACAGGGCGGATGTTGATCAGCGTTTGTGGCGTGATCGCCTCTGGATCCTGTGTGGTCATCCGCTCCCGGACGACTCGCTCGAGGCGAGTGAGCCCGACGCGGATCTGATTCTGGATCAATTCGCCGACCGTGCGGATGCGTCGGTTCTGGAAGTTGTCGATGTCATCGATGCGATAGCCCTCTGTCCCCTCTTTGAGATGCATGAGGTACTTGATCGTAAGAATCATGTCTTCGTCCGTGATGAGTCCCTGCTCATCCGCCTTGTAGTTCTCAAGAAGGTCCGTTGTCACTTCGCCGGTGAGCTTCTGGTCCACCTTGTAGCGGCCGACCCTCGTGAGGTCGTACCGCTTGGGGGTGCGGAACAGCGTCTTGATGAGGCTTCGCGCGGACTCGACGGTGGTCAGCTCTCCCGGTCGGAGCTTGCGGTACAGGTCGAGAAGAGCTTCGTCCTTCGTGGACGTTGGATCCTTCTCGAGTGTGTTGCGAACGAGCTCGGAGTCACCGAGGAGTGCGATGATCTCCTCATCGGTTTCTGCAATTCCGAGCGCTCGAAGGAATGTTGAGACGAACTGGCGACGCTTTCGGTCGACGCGGACGCCGATGGTGTCCTTCTTGTCGATGTCGAACTCGAGCCACGCTCCACGGCCGGGGATGATCTTGGATGCGTACACGGGACGACCCGATGTCTTGTCGATCGTCCTGTCGAAGTAGACGCCGGGGCTGCGTACGAGCTGGCTCACGACGACACGCTCGGTACCGTTGATGATGAAGGTGCCGTTCTTGGTCATCATCGGGAAGTCGCCGAGGAAGACCTGCTGCTCCTTGATCTCGCCGGTGTCCTTGTTCAGGAATCGGGCCGTGACAAAGAGCGGACGAGAGTAATTCGTATCTCTGTCCTTGGCGTCCTCGACTGTTATCGACGACTCTTCGAATCGGTGGTCGGTCAGTTCGAGCGCGAGGTTGCCGGTGAAGTCCTCAATCGGCGACACCTCTTCGAACATTTGCTTGAGCCCGGTGTCGAGAAAAGCTCGGAAGGAATCCCTCTGAACATCGAGGAGACCGGGGATCTCCAGGACCTCGGGAATCTTGGCGAATGACATCCTTTGGGAACGCGCACGAGCCAACGCGAACCTCCTCTGCGTAGATGTTGCAACAGCACACGGCTAGGAGCAGTGATAAGGGCGAATAGATGAGGATAGCACGAATCCGGGATAGCGCGCCGCTATTCCAGCTCTGCCTGGGGAGAGTCGTAGAAACGTCTTCAACTGTGCTGGACAGGATACCCCGCAAAGGACAAACGGTCAAGCACAGAAGAACGTATGACGTAGTACGACCGAAGATGACAGACAATAAGGAGAGGGGAGCGGCCGAAGCCGCTCCCCTCTCTCGTCGTACTACGTACTACGGCGAAGCTTCAGCGCAGCTCTACCGACGCGCCGGCAGCCTCGAGGGCTTCCTTCGCCTTCTCGGCAGTCTCTTTGTCCGCACCTTCGATGATTGCGGAGGGCGCCTTGTCAACGAGCTCCTTGGCTTCCTTGAGGCCGAGGCTCGTGAGGCTGCGAACCTCTTTGATCACCTGGATCTTCTTCTCACCTACGCCGGTGAGTACGACATCGAATTCGTCCTGCTCTTCTTCGGCTTCGGCGTCGGCGTCCCCACCCGCGGGGGCGGCGGCAACCGCGACGGGCGCAGCAGCGGTGACGTCGAACTTCTCCTCGAACGCCTTTAGGAACTCGGACAGCTCGAGGACAGACATCTCCTCGAATGCGCCGAGCAACTTATCAGTTGTCATCTTGGCCATGGTTACTCCTCGGCTGCGTCGTCTTGGGACGCCTCGTCGGCTTGATCATTGGATTCGTCGCCTGCATCCTTGGATGCTTCAACGGTCGTTTCGGTCTCAACGGAGCTTTCGGGTGAAGGATCTTCCTCGTCTGACGGCTCTGACGCGTCTGAAGGCTGATCGCTGCCGGATGACGGCTCTCCGTCTTCCGCCAACGTGTCTTCTTGGTCTGTCACCTGTGGGCTGTCGCCTGTGACGTGCTCCTCCGCTTCCTTCTTCTCGAGCAATTGCGAGAGAACGTTTGCGGTGTTGCGCGGCAGCGCAGCCAACAGGCCTGCAAAGTTCGCCATAGGCGCCTGCATGGCGCCCGCGAGCTTCGCGAGGAGAACCTCACGAGGCTCGAGCTCGGCGAGCTCTGAGATCTTCTCAAGCGTGAGAAACTCGAAGCCGAGCAATCCGCCTTTGACCACAAACACGTTGTGGGTCTTCGCGAAATTCTTCAGCGCCTTCGCAGCTCCAGCCGGATCACCGTCGGCGAACGTGAGGCCGGTTGGGCCAAGCAACAGTTCATCGAGAGTGTCAATCTCCAACTCCGCAACAGCGAGCCGAGCCATGGACATCTTCATGACCTTGAACTCGGCGCCTGCGGCGCGCAGCTCGCGCCTCAGCACCTGTTGATCCTTAACCGACAGACCTGCATACTCCGCGAGGAACACAGCCTGTGCTCCCTCGATACGCTCTTTGATCTCGGCGACCGCCTGGACCTTCTCGGGTCTTGGCATGTGTCGTCTCCTCAAATCGGACTTTCGTTTCCTGCCCCATGTGGACTCTGAAATGATCAAAGCCCCCGATCCAAGAGACCAGGAGCTTCCGTGTGGAATTGGCCTGCGCCGGCGTCTTGCGACTTATGCCCTGCCGAAGCAGTTGATGGCACCAACGGTCTTGGGTCGGTATGGGGTTGTTAGCTAACAGTAACGAGAGTCGCGAGGTATCGAGCCTGAGAGCTGTCGCCTGTCGCCTGTC
>JASJYA010000005.1 GCA_030125685.1 Actinomycetota bacterium | reverse complement strand
CAGTCGTATTACGTACTACGTGATACGTACTACTTCCTACGTCAGGAGTGCTCCACGGTGTCCATGCTGTTTAGCTCTGAGTCGCCGTTGCCTGCGGGAACGCGCACAACTGGGCGCGGATGCGCCGCTGCCTGAAGCTGCGTAGGTTCATATGTTTCTTCGAGCATGATCACCTCGACTCCGCCAACCACATCCGATATGAGATTGTACAGCACAGCGCCCAGGGTCATGACCGCTGTCATCACGATCACGCCAACGATCGCCATCATGAGCACGACGCGAAAGTAGAGCTCCCCATCGGGGCTTACGACGATCGTGAGCCGCCCGAACATGTCCACAAAGGAGTCGGGAATGCCGCGCTGCACCGCGATCGACCACGCCACCCACACACCGAGGATCCAAACGATCCCACCGACGAGGTTCAGAACGAATCCAACCTTAAGCACCGTCCATGGGTCGATTTTTCGAACGATACGCCGAACCCGACGAACCGGCATGTGTCCTCCTTCCATGCAAGTGTACCGACGGCGCCCGGTCGTGAACCGTTCCTACTCGCCCTCCACAGGAGCGATCGCCAGAGCAGACAGCGTCGCGCCATCGGTGAGGTTCATCACCTTGACTCCCATCGAGTTGCGTCCGTATCTGTTGATGTCGGCGACCACCTGTCGTATAACGATGCCGTCCGAGGATGTGATCACTGCCTCGTCTGAGTCCGCCACAGCCGTCGCCGTCGCGAGTGTCCCTCGAGTCGACACGATCTTCATCGCGATGACTCCCCTACCTCCCCGCCTCTGGCACGGGAACTCCTCCATCAGGGTTCGCTTTCCGTATCCACCGGTGGTCAGAAGCAGCACCGCTTCGGCTTCGTCCCCGATGGCTGCACCGACAACCGAGTCGCCCTCTCTGAGCTTGATCCCACGCACACCCTGAGACGCTCGTCCCGTCGGCCGAACATCGTTCTCGTTGAATCTGATGCCCTGGCCTTTCTGGGTGAACATCATGAGGTCTGACTCGCCTGTCGTCTGTCGCACAGCAACAACCTCGTCTCCATCCAAGAGATTGATAGCGACCAGAACCTGATTCCGGGAGTCATAGTCTGTAAATCTCGACTTCTTCACGAGTCCGTTCTTCGTGAACATCACGAGATACCGACTCGTCTCGTAGTCACGGGTATCGATGATCGCCTCGACGACCTCGTCGGCCTCCATCGGGAGCACAGACTGGATGAGCTGGCCTTTTGCAGTCCGATCCTTTCGGGGGATCTCGTGAGCTCTCACCCGGTATACCTTGCCCCTGTTCGTAAAGAACAGCAGGTACGAATGTGCGGTCGTGTGGACCAGATGCTCCACGATGTCATCGTCTCTCAGGCCGGCGCCTTTGACACCCCTCCCTCCCCTCCCCTGGGTGCGATAGACCTTTGCTAGGACCGACTTGACGTAGCCCGCGGCTGAAACGCTCACAACGAGCTCTTCGTCCGCTATCAGGTCTTCGAGCGACATCTCCCCGCTGTCAGGGATGATGCGGCTCCGTCGGCTGTCTGCGAACTTCTCCCTGATCTCCGTCAATTCCTTGCCGATCAGCTCACGGCGCTTCTCCTCATCCGCAAGGAGGCTCTCGAGGTAGGAGATCGTCGCCTTCAACTCCTCAAGTTCGTCCCTGAGCTTGTTCGTCTCGAGTGCTGTCAACCGACGCAGCGGCATGTCGAGGATGTGGTTCGCCTGGATCTCCGACAGCTCAAACGCCTCCATCAACCCAGTGCGGGCAACGTCTACGTTCTCTGACGCTCGGATGATGGCAACAACTTCGTCGATATTGTCCAGGGCAATCAGCAGACCGCGCAGGATGTGCGCCCTCGCCTCAGCCTTTGCGAGCCGGAAGCGTGATCGCCGCTCGACGACTTCGAGTTGGTGATCGATGTAGTGGTGGACGAGCTGGGCAAGATTCAGCGTCCTGGGCACACCATCAACCAGAGCAACGTTATTGACAGCAAAACTGTCCTCGAGCCTGGTGTGTTTGAATAGCTGATTCAGGACAACCTGAGGGTTGCCGTCTCGCTTGAGTTCTATGACGATACGGGTTCCCAACCGATCAGTCTCGTCACGAACATCGGCGATTCCCGTAACCTTCTTTGAGTTCACGATCTCGGCGATCTTCGCCGTGATGCTGTCCCGAGACACCTGGTACGGGATCTCAGAGACGACGATCGCCGTGCGGCCCTTTCGTATCTCTACGACATCTGTCACGGCGCGCATCTTGATCGAACCACGACCGGTCATCAAGGCGTCGTTCACACCCTTGTTGCCCACGATGAAGGCGCCGGTTGGAAAGTCTGGCCCCTTGACGAACTCCATGAGGTCGCTGACCGTCGCATCAGAGTGGTCAAGCGCATATAGCACGGCGTTCACGACCTCACGCAAGTTGTGGGGCGCCATGTTGGTGGCCATGCCTACCGCGATGCCGGTCGAGCCGTTTACCAACAGGTTCGGGAAGCGGGAAGGCAGGACCGTTGGCTCACTCCGTTCGCCTGAATAGTTGTCAACGAAGTCGACCGTATCTTCATCGATACCGTCGAGCATGTGCGCCGAGAGCTTCGCGAGCCTCGCCTCGACGTATCTCATCGCAGCCGGAGGGTCGTCGACCGTGCCAAAGTTCCCCTGCGGATCTACCAAGGGATGCCGCAACGCAAAGTCCTGGGCAAGGCGGACCATGGAGTCGTAAACAGCCTCAGGTGCATGTGGGTGGAACCAACCGACCACGTCACCCACAACGCGCGATGCCTTGCGGTATGGCGTGCCGGGCCGAATACCGCTGTCCCACATGGAGTAGAGCACTCTGCGATGCACCGGCTTCAGACCGTCTCGAACGTCGGGGAGCGCCCTCGACACAATGACCGACATGGCGTATTCGAGGAACGAGTCCTGCATCTCCCTCTCGATGTCGATCGGCAGGGTGATTCCTTGGTTTGCGGATTCGTTCGACATATTCTTTCTAAGATCTCCCTACGCGTCCAGGAAACGGACGTCTTTCGCGTTCTGCTGGATGAACAATCTCCTCGCTTCAACGTCGACTCCCATCAGCGTCGAGAAGGTCTGCTCCGCCGAGAACATATCCTCGAGTTCGACCCGAAGCAACGTGCGCCGGTCGGGGTCCATTGTTGTCTCCCACAACTCGTTGGCGTTCATCTCGCCAAGACCCTTGAAGCGCTGAACATTGATCTTTCGGCCTTCGTTCTCGGCCTTGAAACGATCAAGGTCTTCGTCCTTCTTGATCCAGGTCGTCTTCGTGCCGATCTTCGCCGAATACAGCGGTGGCTGAGCGATGTAGACATAGCCATGCTCGATGACATCGACCATGTGCCTGAAGAAGAAGGTCAGGAGGAGCGTCCGGATGTGCGCGCCATCGACGTCTGCATCGGTGAGGAGAATGATCCTGTTGTATCTCGCCTTGGAGATATCCATCTCGTCGCCGATCCCCGTCCCGATGGCGGTGATCAACGACTGGATCTCCGTGTTTTGCAGAACCCGCGCGAGACGGTTCTTCTCGACATTGATGATCTTCCCCCTGATGGGGAGGATCGCTTGAAACTCGGAGTTCCGCGCCTGTTTGGCCGAGCCGCCCGCCGAATCCCCCTCAACGATGAACATCTCAGATAGCTCGGGATCCTTCGATGAGCAATCCGACAGCTTTCCCGGGAGGCCTCCAGATTCGAGGAGGCTCTTTCGCCGTGTCAGGTCACGAGCCTGGCGTGCAGCAAAACGAGCTCGCGCCGCCTGGTTCGCCTTGTCGACTATCCGGCGAGCGTCACTCGGATGCTTACCAAGCCACTCTGGGAACGCCTGGTTCATCGCCTTCTGCACGAACGAACGTATCTCTGTGTTTCCGAGTTTCGTCTTCGTCTGGCCCTCGAACTGCGGGTTGGCGACCTTGGTCGATATCACCGCTGTGAGTCCCTCCCTCACGTCTTCTCCCTGAAGGTTCTTCTCTTTCTCCTTGAGAAGGTTTCGGGACCGCGCGAAGTCGTTGATCGCTTTCGTGAGGGATGTACGGAACCCCTCTTCGTGGGTTCCTCCTTCATGGGTGTTGATGTTGTTGGCGAAGGACAACACGGACTCTGTGTAGCCACTCGTCCACTGCATCGCTATCTCTACCTCTGCGGAGTCGTCCTTGTGCTCGAAGTACGCGACCTGGCTGTGAATTGGATCGCGCGCCGCATTGAGGTGCTTGACGAAATCGATGATTCCCCCGGCGTACCGGAACGTCTCTTCTACGATGTCTTCTCCCCGCTCATCCGAGAATCGGATCTCGAGGCCTTTCGTGAGGAACGCCATCTCACGCAGTCGTGTGGTGACGGTCTTGGCCGAGTACTCGGTCGTCTCTTCGAAGATCTCAGGGTCGGCCCAGAACGTCACCTGGGTGCCGGTGCGCTTCATCGGCTTGACTCTCTCCACCCCCGTCACCGGATCGCCGTATTCGAAGGTCTGCTCCCACAGGTATCCGTCTCGAACGACCTCAACGTGCGCTCGGCGAGACAGCGCGTTCACGACAGAAACGCCGACGCCGTGGAGTCCACCGGAAACTTGGTATGCGCCTGCCTCAAATTTGCCCCCTGCGTGGAGCGTCGTCATCACCGTCGTGAGGGCGGACTCGCGTGTCTTTTCGTGCTCATCGACCGGTATCCCGCGTCCGTTATCCCTCACCCTGACTCCGCCGTCCTCGAGAAGCGCTACCTCGATGCGGGTGCAGAAGCCTGCCATCGCTTCATCCACCGAGTTGTCAACGACCTCCCAGATCAGGTGGTGGAGACCGCGTGGACCGGTCGTTCCAATGTACATAGCGGGCCGTCTTCTCACCGCTTCAAGGCCCTCGAGCACCTGAATTGAATCAGCCTTATATGACGCGGTCGCGGAACGTTTAAGTTTGCTCACGAGGCTCCTTTGATTCGCCGCAGCGATGCAGTTTCAACGGCTGATAACAACGTTGTAAGTATACTCTGTTGTGAGGTTAAAACCCTTATTTTCATTGCCTTTTCGGTGATTCCGCTACCTGCTGACTCGGATGCGCACAGCGCTCACAAGATCGTTCCCAAAGGCATCGACGATTGCTCCGAGAAGCTGCTGTTTCTGGTACTTGAGAAGTGACGCCGCCGTGCCGCTCTGGACCTCGACGAGAAGCGTTCTCTCTCGAATTCCGATGGGTGTCGCGACCTCGGACCAGTCTCTCGGGGCGATTTCAGACCACCGCTGAATAAGTTCACCCTGGCGGACGTCTATCCGTACCGAAGCCTTCTCAATGAGCCGTCCAAGAACCTCACTGATCTCGGTTGGGTCGTTCTTCTTTTCGTAACTGAGATACTTGGCGCGCATCACGACACGCTCCCTTCGCTCACCGACCAACGGCGTCCTCTGATCGGCAATTCATCATCTCTCGCCGTTGTGACAAAAACCTGCCCGTTCTCGATCAGCGGCACGACTCTCCGTGCACGCTCTTTGTCGAGTTCAGAAAAGACGTCGTCGAGGAGGAGAATCGGCTTCTGGTCGCGGACATCCTCGATCAGCCGGTATGCCCCTATTCGCAGCGCCAGGGCGACCGTCCTCTGCTCCCCCTGAGACGCCTCAGTACGTGTCGGCCTCCCGTCGAGCAGCAGATCCGGCTCATCCCGATGAGGGCCGACCGTCGTCGTGCGAACGTCCATGTCCCTCGGGCGACTCTCGACGAGCGCCTCTGCCAGGGCAACCCGCAACGCCTCGATATCACCAGCCGAGTGGGAGTCCCACGTCGATCGATACATCCAATGCACGGAACCCGATCCACCAACCTCTTTATAGGCGTGGTGCAGGTGGGTTTGGAGGGCAACCGCGAGGGTTCGTCTGTGCAGAAGCACCTTCGCACCGGCGACGGCGACGCGACCATCCCAGACGTCGAGCGTCCCGGTGTCTGTCTCCCTTCCTCCCTGTCTTAGCAATGCGTTTCTCTGTCTCAGCGCACGATCGTATTCTGTGAGATCCTGCCCGGCCTGGGGCCAGAGCGTTGCCGCAAGATCGTCGAGATACTCCCTGCGCACGCGAGGGCCACGCTTGATCACATCAAGATCGTCAGGGAGGAATACCACCACAGGCACGGACAGAAACGTGTCGTGCACTCTCCTGGGTCGTTTTCCGTTGACAAGTACCGTCCTGCGACCGTCGCTCGGAAGTTCGACCTCCACCGTCGTCTCCGAAGCACCTCCGGCGATACCTCCTCGAATAACTGCAGAAGCGCTTCCCTCACGAATGAGCGCCCGGTCGGGCACTCCCCTAAACGAGCGCATCATGCCGAGATAGCCGATAGCTTCGAGAACAGAGGTCTTTCCTGCGCCATTCTCACCGACAAGGATGTTCACCCCCTCCGTCGGCTCGAATCGAAGCGCCTCATACGGCCGGAAGTTCACAAGCTCCAACCACGTGAGGTGCATCTCACCTCACAGTCGAACAGGCATCAACAGATATTGGAAGTCGGTCTTCTCTGCTCCGTGGAGAAGCCCTGGCTTTAAGGGATCGCTCGTCTCGATCACGATCTTCTCGTCATCAACCGCGTTCACGCCATCGGTCAGATATCGGGTGTTGAAAGCGATTGTCATGTCGTCGCCCACGTACTCGCCCTCGAGGAACTCTGTTTCTTCACCAACTTCCTGGCGAACCACGTTCAGCTCGACCCCGCCTGCGTGCATCGCAAGCCTCACGGGGATGTGATCCTCAGCAACGAGCGCAGCTCTGCCCACGGCCTCAAGGAGCGCCTCCTTATCAACCGTAAGCCGGTTGGAGTGGCCGTCAGGAAGCAACTGCCCGTAGTTCGGGAACGTTGCGTCAATCACTCTCACCGTGAGCCTCCCATCAGCGGTGACGAAAGCCGCTTCTCGATCACCGAGCAGGATGGACATCGACCCAGACCCGATCGTACGGCCGAGCTCACGTAAGGCCCGATAGGGAACAATCTTGGAACCCTCTGTCTTGATGCCGTCAAGGTCTCGAACGCCGAGACGGTAGGAGTCGGTAGCGACGAGGCGCAGGGAGTCGCCTTCACCCTCGAACAACACCCCTGTCAGCGTCGGTCTTGCGTCGTCTGTCGATGCGGCTATACCCACCTGGCTGAGAGCTCGAATCAGTTGGCCTCCATCCACTTGGATGCTGTCATCCATCGCTACATCCGAGATCTTCGGGAAGTCATCTGCGACCATTTCGCGCAGTCTGAACCGTGGCCCTCCCCCGGTGATCTCCATCTCTCCTTCGTTGGACGCCAACGTAACCGCCCCCACCGGCAACTTTCGCACAGCCTCAGCGGCGAGCCTCGCCGGAATCACAGATCTCCCATCCTCAGTCACCTCGACCTCAAGGTATGTGCGAACAGTCACCTCGTTATCCGTTCCAGTCACGGTCAGTCTCCCACCCGAGACCTCCAACAGGATGCCCTGGAGGATCGGGAGTGGTGAACGGGTGCTTACAGCCCTTCCCGCCCTTGCGAGAACGTCTGCTAGGTCGTCTCGTTCTGCTCTGATTCGCACGTGTTTCTTTCCCTGCTGTTGCTACTGCTGAGTATTCTTAAAGAGTAGTAGTAGTAGTAGGCCCTGTGGATTGTGGAGATGTCCCGAAATTAGCGTGTGTGCCAACGTTTTTTGTCCACAACACATGTTGATATCCAGGCGGATATCCCCAGAGGCGTCGACAGCAGCTCGAACATTGTGGAGAAGTGTCACTTTGTCCTCAACTGCTGTGTGATTGCTGAGACCTCGTCGAATATGGTCTTGTCTGCTTGGATGAGTCCGTTGATCTTGTTGACCGCGTGCATCACTGTCGTATGGTCCCGCCCACCGAAGGCGGCGCCGATTTTCGGGAGAGAGAGTCCTGTGTGTTCCCTGCAGATATACATGGCTACTTGTCTCTGACGGGCTAGAGGTTGCCGGCGTGAACTCCCGACGAGATCCGATTGTCGAATTTCGTAGAAGTGTGCGACAGTCGTGATGATTGATTCTGCGGTCAACGGCGTCGCGGATTGAAGGCCGACGATGTCACGGAGAACGTTCGACGCGAGATCAAGCGTGACGCGCTCGCTCGTCAGTGTCGAAAACGCCGCAACTCGCGTAAGGGCGCCCTCGAGTTCTCTGATGTTGTCAGAGACATTCTCAGCAATGAACTCAAGTACATCGTCAGGGATAGCCGTCGGATTCAACGCAGCGTTCTTTCTCAGAATTGCTAGCCGCGTTTCGACATCGGGACTTTGTATATCGGTGGTGAGTCCCCACTCAAATCTGCTTCGAAGACGATCCTCGATCGTTCGCAGTTCTTTTGGCGGCCTATCCGACGAGATGACAAGCTGGTTTCCTGACTCGTAGAGCGAATTAAAGGTGTGGAAAAACTCTTCGAGAACCTGTTCCTTACCCTCGAAAAACTGCACGTCATCGAGCAGCAACAGTCCCACTCTTCGATATCGAGATTTAAAGTCGTCCATGCGTTTCCGCCTGATCGAATTGATGAAGTCGTTGAAGAACGATTCCGATGTCACATATCGGATAATGGTCGTTGGGTCCAATTCCACCCTGTGTTGGCCGACGGCGTGAAGGAGGTGGGTTTTCCCGAGCCCAGACCCTGCGTAGATGAACAGCGGGTTGTAGTGACGGCCAGGTTGTTCGGCGACGGCCTGAGCGGCTGCGTGGGCGAATCGGTTCGATGGCCCAACGACAAAGTTCTCGAAGGAATATCGCGCCAGAAGATTCGAAGTATCGTTTCGATGCGGTGAGGAACCATTATCGGTGGGGGGGGAAACATCGAGCCTCGGCTGATAGGGCACCGTAGTCGCTTCCACCAAGGCAGGTTCGGTAGTGACGGTGATCATGACGTCGAAGGGTTCCGGCCACACAGAGGACGCTATCTCGCGCACCTGGTGGGTGTAGTTGTCTCGCACCCATGTAGCGTTGAAGCGATTCGGTGCGACAAGCTGTAGCCCCGAGTCTTCGAACGACGTAGACAACGGCTTGATCCACGTCTCCCACTTCGCCACACCGATCACGTCACGGAGACGGCTATGAAAGAGATCTATCCTCGTGTCGACGCGGTCGGCGTCGTTCGTTGCAAGCTCTGTCGAAGGGGTCGATGTGACACCCACGCTTGTCGTCTCCCATCAGGCACGCGCCCAGCCAAAAAAACTGTCCACACATCTATCCACAGGATGTGGAAAAGATGTACCACGTTCGAACGTGTCGATCCGTGGCGCGCTCTCTAGGGGAAGAGCGGAGATCCGCCAAGCGAGCAGAAGCGAGTGTAGGGAGGACATCGACAACACTTCAAGACAGACAAAACCGCGACTAGCCACTCCATCAGCAGCGACTGCCGCGGGCTGTAAACCCTTATAGCAGACGGGTTCCAAGCGGCCTCCAGTCTCCAGTCTCCAGTCTCCAGTGTTGCTACTTTCACCGAATCGGCTCTATCCTGTCTTTCGCGAGCACAAGCGAGTTTTCGCGGCCTTGCGGCCAGCTGTCGGTTTGGCGTGCGATTCTCCTAGAATGCCTTCGTTACTTCCGACATTCTATGGATTTCACGCGACTCCCCCAACGAGGGATACCTCATCATGAAGCGTACATACCAACCGAACAATCGCCGCCGAAAGCGCAAGCACGGCTTTCGCGGCCGCATGCGCACTCGGCAAGGCCGCGCGTTGATCAAGCGTCGCCGAACCAAGGGCCGACACAAACTCTCCGCTTGAGGTGGGCACGTATGTTTCGCTCCGTCCGGGATCCCGATTTCGATCCGTGTACCGTACGGGGCGGAGAAGGCGGTCGGGCGGGCTGACCGTGTTTCTAGCTCCGGGCCGGTCGCCGGTCCCCGAAGTAGGTGTCGTGGCAGGAAGGAAGGTCGGGAACGCGGTCAAGCGCAACAAGGCGAAGCGAAGGCTCAGGGAGGCCGCCCGCCGCGTCGATCTGGAACCGACCACGGCATACGTGCTCGTAGCTTCCCCCGACGTGGTGGCTGTGTCGTTCAGCGAGTTGGTGGCATCGCTGTCATCTCTTGTGTCGGATGATGACGGAACAGGGAACGAGGACGAGAGATGAAATATCACCAAGACGGTAGACGGGGTATCGGCGCCCGAGCGCTTCTGCGTTCCGTTCGCGCCTACCAGAGGGCGATCTCCCCTCTACTGGGTCAGAAGTGTCGCTATTACCCGTCTTGTTCTCATTACATGTACGAAGCGATCGAAATCCACGGAGCCTTCAGGGGATCTTGGTTAGGGACGAAGCGGATAGGGCGCTGCCATCCGTTCCACGAGGGTGGACTCGATCCTGTCCCAGGGTCGGCTGAAGGGAGACCTCAAGAGCCACAAGGAAGTTTGTCGTGAACCCTTGGACATTGTTGCTGAACGCGCTGGGCAGCTCCCTCTCGTTCTTCTACGACCTTATTCCAGAATATGGAATAGCAATCATCATGCTCACTCTCGCGGTGAGCTTCATCCTATTCCCCCTCACGCTCAAGCAGACGAAATCCATGCGGGCGATGCAGAAGATCCAACCAGAGGTCAAGCGGCTCCAAAAGGAGTACAAAGAGGATCGTGAGGAACTCAACAAGCAACTGATGGCCCTCTACCAGGAACGGGGCGTCAACCCAGCAGCAGGCTGCCTCCCGATGTTTGTGCAGATGCCGATTTGGTTCGCGCTCTACCGCGTTCTCTGGCAGGGACGAGGAGTTCCGGAGAGCTCGGAACTCTCAGGGGTGTTCGCACAAGCGAGCGCTGCACTCGAGGCCGGCACGCCGATCACAGACCCGGTCTTCAGCCACGTGTCCTTTCTCGGGATGAATCTCCTTGTGAGCCCCTCTCAGGCTGTTGATTTCAGCAACATCGTCGGATCGCTCCCCTACATTGCACTGCTTTTGGCGATCGTAGCTGCCGGATATTACCAGCAGGTTCAGATGATGAGCCACCAGAAGAATTCGAGCTCGAGCGACTCACTCAGTTCGCAGATGCAGGGCATGCAGAAGGCGATGAAATTCATGCCAATCATCTTCGGTGTCATCTCCTGGAACTTTGTGGCAGGGCTGGGGCTCTACTTCGCTACGTCGAACCTATTTCGAATCGGGCAACAGGCAGTCATCCTGCGACTCAGTGACGACGACGAAGGTGAAGTCAAGGATTCAGCGGCCAGCGCGGATCCTCCACCGAACGATCACTCGAGCGAACCGGAGAAGAGCCGTCCCAGCCCGCATGCGAGCAAGAAACGCAACCGCCGACGAAGGAAGTAGCCCCATGGAATGGGTTGAGGTACAGGGAAAGACAGTCGACCTTGCTGTCGAAGTCGCCATCACAGAACTTGGCTTGCAGACACGCGAAGACGCCAAGGTAGAAATTATTCAGGAACCGAAGGCCGGATTCCTTGGAATCGGCGGCAGAGACGCAATCGTGAAGGTGTCGCACGCTCCGAAGCGACGCCGGCGTCGTCGGCGTCGTGGTCGATCCGCAGAGTCTCCGGAGAAGTCTTCGAGTCAGCGAAACGACCGAAGAGGGAGAGACGGCCAGGGCAGACAGTCGAGCAAACCCCGTCAGGAGAAGCAAGTGTCCAAGACAGATCCGAAGCAGCGAGAGAGAGAGACGAGTGAGCGTCCAGAAGAGGCGCCCATTGAGGAACAGGCGAAGGTAGCAGCAGGGTTCATCACTGGCTTGCTCGAAGCCTTCGGTCTGGAAGGAACAGTCGAGACCCGAATCGAGGACGGCATACTGTACATCGACGTCGAGGGCGCCGAGACGGAGGCACTCGTCGGGGCCAAGGGATCGGTTATGCAGTCGGTACACGAGTTGACTCGTACGGTTGTTCAGCGGAAGACCTATGGCGCCCCACGCATGAGAATCGACATAGCGGGATACCGAGCACGTCGAAGCGAGGCGCTAACGATTTACACCGGAAAGCTCGCTACCCAGGTGATTGAAGACGAGTCGGAGATCATGCTCGAGCCGATGAATGCCGCTGATCGCAAGGTGGTACACGATGCTGCGGGTGAGATAGAGGGTGTTCGTTCCTACTCCGAGGGCGAAGAGCCACGTCGTGCCGTTGTTATCTCTTTCGACGGGGACACCTGAGCTACAGGCGGTCTGCGTTTCACGTGGAACACCGGACTCGTAGAATGACCGCGTTCCACATGAAACATTGATGAGTTCCAAGGCAGATCTTGACCGACTCGCCCGTTGGCTCCGTTGTGAGTGGTCTGAGCAGCAGAGGTCTCTCTTTGTTCGGTACGAGAGGTGGCTCGTCGAGGAAGCGCTGCCAGCGGGGGGGATCGGCCCGGGAGAGCAACCGAGGGTCTTTGACCGCCATATCGCCGATTCCCTCGCGTTTCTTCGGATAATCGACGTGAGCGCCGAGACGCTCATTGATGTGGGGACGGGCGTCGGCCTCCCCGCAATACCGATCGCGATCGCGCTTCCGGAGATGGATGTTGTAGCGATTGACAGATCAGAACGGAGATCAAGCCTCGCTTCGCGGGCAGTGCGCATTCTGAAGCTGCCAAACGTCCGTATCAGAACCTGCGATGCAGGTGTGGTGAGCGAAATGTTCGATGTCGTGACGTTTCGGGCGTCGCTTCAGATACTGCCTGCGGCAGCGGTGTTCAGGGAACTCGCGGTGGAAGGCGGCGAGGGGATATTCGCCCTGAGTCGCAGGACGCGGCCTGACGCGATTCCAGATCCCCCGACCGGGACTACCTTCTCTCTCGAAGCCGAGGGCGCCGGGATACTTGACTCTCCCGCGTGGTTCCTTAGGATGAGGTAATCGGATCGAAGTAGGAGAGAATTCGCGATGTCTGGCGGCACGATTGTAGCTATTGCCAATCAGAAGGGTGGAGTTGGCAAATCCACTACCGCGATCAACCTTGGCGCCGGTCTTGCCCTGCAAGGAGAGCGAGTGCTCATCGTCGACCTTGACCCGCAGGGCAACGCAAGCTCCGGCCTGGGTGTCGACCGATCAGCGATCGACGTGTCGACATACGACATCCTTGTAGATGATGTCGCAATTGCCGACGTGCTTGAGCCTACGTCAGTTCGAGGTCTTCATGTTGTCCCCGCGACGATTGAACTCGCCGGTGCTGAGATAGAGCTTGTATCGATGTTCTCGCGAGAGCAGCGACTCAAGAAAGCCCTCGCCCCGGTACGGGAAGAGTACGACTTCCTTCTGATTGATAGCCCTCCCTCATTTGGGCTTCTAACGATCAACGGTCTTGCCGCCGCGGATGAAGTTCTGATTCCGATCCAGTGTGAGTACTACGCGCTCGAAGGCGTGACCCAACTGACTCGAAACATCGACCTGGTCATCGGTAGCCTGAACCCTCAACTTGAAATTGAGGGTGTCGTGCTTACGATGTTCGACGGTCGGACCACTCTGTCTGCCGAGGTCGTGGAGCAGGTTAGAGCCCACTTTGGAGAGATAGCATATCGGACCGTCATTCCAAGGACCGTCCGATTATCGGAGGCGCCGTCGTACGGCGAACCGATCGAAGCATACGATGACATGTCTCGGGGTGCGATTGCATATCGGGAACTTGCGAGGGAGTTCAGGAGGCGCCATGGCCGCACGTAAGACTGGATTAGGGAGAGGTCTCGAGGCGCTGATCCCACAGCGGCCGATCGCAGGGTACGCAGAGATTGCTGTCGATACGATCGGTCCGAATCCCAACCAGCCGAGATCCGGGTTTGACCAGGACTCAATCGATTCCCTCGCTGCGTCGATCGTGGCAGTAGGACTGCTACAACCGATTGTTGTTCGTCCGGAAGGGGAGGGCTACGTCCTTGTGGCCGGCGAGAGACGCCTCAGGGCGGTCAAGCAGGTTGGCCTCGCCAGCATCGCCGCGGTCATTCGGAGCGAGTCGGACGACGGGACGAATCTGACCGAGGCGCTTGTGGAGAACCTTCAGAGGGAGGACCTCAACGCGCTCGAGGAGGCGGCTGCGTACAAGCATCTTCTGGAAGATTTTGGGATAACTCATGACGAGATCGCCCTCAAGGTCGGAAAGAGCCGTTCGGCCGTTACAAACACGCTGCGGCTGCTCCAACTCCCCGCTCCTATCCAGAGAATGCTCATCGAGGGAGATCTCTCTCAGGGCCACGCAAGGGCTCTCCTCGGCTCAGACGATGAGGCGTACGCGGTCCATATAGCGCAGCGCTCTGTGGCGGAAGGATGGACGGTACGCAGGGTTGAGGAGGCGATCAGGCTCCGGGCCTCCCAAGGACAGACCAATAGCGTGCGGTCCAAGAAGATCAGGCCGGCGGCGATCATCGAACTGGAGGAGAAGCTCCAGGATCGCCTGGGGACGAAGGTGCGCATCGATTATCGGGGCAGAGGCGGGAAGATTACGATCAAGTACGCCTCACCCGAGGATCTCGAACGCATCTACCGCCATTTGTTTGAGCCGGGCGCGTAGAGGGGATTGCGAGCCTGGAGGAGTTAGGAGACGGGGCTCGCGGGCTCGCGCTCCCCCCTGCATCGCTCGTGCCTCGCTCTGCTGTCCCCCCCTGAAGGGGGGACGTGTCATTCGCACGAGCCTTCACAGGCCGATCGTCCCCCGCCGGGATCCACATCCATACCAGGGGACTCCGGGTACTTCGTACTACTGCCTGCCACGTCCCCAGTTTGAGCCGACCACGCTCGCTCCAGATGTGCCGGTCTAGGTTTCGTACATTGAGGCGATCGAATTTGCTGAGATGCGCCCGGTTCGTCGGTTCATGGACCTGAGCGCCACAACGACAGCGGGTGAACGAGTCTCTTTGAGTATCGGGATGGTCTTTCCACGGGGAGCGACACCAAGCCTGTCGGCGAGACGGTTTGCTAGCGCAAGGCCTCCCTCTGAGCGGGAGTATTCGGATTCGAAGTAATACACACCCTCCTCGTCGTTGGCGTCGACGAGAAAGCCGATGACGATGTCAACGTCGAGCCGGTTCGCGCGCTGTGCCCTGAGCCGAGCCGGAGGCGCAGTGTCTATGCTGCGGCTGATCGTGGGCCAAGCTCCGAGAAGCTGGAGCTCTACGGCTGCCTCGGAGGCCGCGATCCAGGTGGCTTTACTCTCTTGAGAGTCTCTGCACTCTGGATCAAGGTAGACACGTTGGCCCGCGATTGTGTTGGGGAGGGTGGCGAGCCACTGCCGTTCGCGCACGGCTTCCCTTCCTGGCTTCTGTAATACCATCTCCATGAGCCGCAGTTCGTCGCGTACGATTCGACCAGAAATCCCATCTTCTGCCAGTGCACGATTGTGCTGGAAGTCCAGGACTCCGTTCATCGTATTCGGACCGAAGATTCCGTCGACCTTGCCGGTGTCGAATCCGAGGGAGTTGAGGCTGGCCTGGAGGTTAGAGACGTCGTCACCGCGCATCATCGGTATCCGGCGATACAGCAGTCTGTCTCCGAGGCGATACCCCGCATCGACAAGAGCTCTCCACGTCTCGGGGCCGACGACGCCGTCGACGGGGAGGCCCCGGTTGCTCTGAAAGTCGCACACCGCTTGGAACGTTGCTTTACCAAAGACGCCGTCTGGTTCGGAGGAGAGACCGTAGCCGAGCGCGGAGAGGCGCTCCTGTACGTCCCGGACAGGTTCTCCGCGGTCACCTTTGTGATAGAGCCTCACGAGCTAGATTGTTACAGGTTTTGTCTAGAGAAACTCGGCGAGTTCCGAGACCAGCTGTGCTTTGCTCCGAGCCCCGACGAAACGCCGCTTCTCCTCGCCGCCCTGGAAGATGATGAGAGTCGGGATGCTCATGACCCCGTAGGAACTCATCGTTGCGGGATTTTCGTCAACATTCAGCTTCGCCACGGTGAGTTTGCCCGTGTTCTCCGCTGCTAGCTCATCGAGGGGGCCGTCCATGATCTTGCAAGGGCCGCACCACTCTGCCCAAAAGTCGACGAGTGTCGGGATATCTGAGGCGATTGCTGATGCGAAGTCAGCGTCTGTGACGGTTGTTGTGTTCTGACCCATGGTGTCTCCAGTCTTGGGCTAGCTACGATCGTGAAGCCAGCGTTGGGCGTCGAGAGCGGCTTGGCACCCCATGCCTGCCGCTGTGACGGCTTGGCGGTAGACCTTGTCCGCAACGTCGCCCGCTGCGAAGACGCCTTCAACCGACGTCAGGGTGGTTCCGCGCTCAACTTCGATGTACCCAGCTTCGTCGAGTGCAATCTGGCCGCCGAAGACCTTGGTGTTCGGCGTATGGCCTATCGCGACGAAAACGCCGTCGGCTTCGAAGTCGGTCACCTCGTCGGTCTTGACATTCCGGATTCTGGCGCCGGTAACGAGTTGGTCTCCAAGGATTTCGTCGACCACAGAGTCCCAGAGCACGTCAATTCGCTGGTGGTCGAAAACTCGGTCAACCATAATCGGAGACGCTCTGAATTCGTCGCGCCTGTGAACGATGGTTACTCGTGATGCAAAGCGTGTCAGGAAGATTGCTTCTTCCATGGCGGAATCGCCGCCGCCGACGATGAGAAGTTCTTTGTCCTTGAAGAAGAAGCCGTCGCATGTGGCACAGGCCGAGACTCCGAAGCCACGCAGACGATCTTCTCCCGGAACACCGATCCAGCGAGCTGACGCTCCGGTGGAAATGATGACGCTCTCCGCATTGTAGGTTTCCCGGCCGACGGAGACTTTGAACGGTTGTTCGGAGAAATCGACGTCAGTGACATCCGAGCTGATGATCCGCGTCCCAAACCGTTCGGCTTGTTTTCGCATCTGCTCCATCAGGTCCGGACCCATGATGCCATCGGAAAAGCCCGGGTAGTTCTCCACGTCGGTCGTGATCATCAATTGGCCGCCGCGCTCCATCCCTTCGATCATGAGGGGGTTGAGGTCGGCGCGTGAAGCGTAGATAGCTGCCGTCAGACCGGCTGGACCTGAGCCGATGATGAGGACCTTTTCGGTCATGGCTACTCCTGTTGTGAAGATCTGTCTTGGGGAAACCGCCGTGACCAGATGAAGGCGCCCGCAAGGACAAGAACAAAGCCCACCACGGCGTATGCGGTTTCCACGCCAATCAGCGCACCGAGAGCTCGAAATATTCCCACGAGAGTCCAAACGACCGCGGTGACGGCGGCGACTAGCAGGATTAGCCCGACTGCTGCCCAGGTGATGGCTTGGGCGGCGCGGTCAACAGAGAGCTCTCTGATCTTCGTTGAGACCTGTTCGAGGCCGTCAGCAATGCGGGTCGAAATGCGTGGATTCTGCTCAGACATAGTGACCAGGAGCCTAGTAGCTCACGGTTTCGGGGATTCAGCCCTGTGGCCCGTGCTCAACGAGAGAGCAGTTCCCGAGCACAAAGCTGAGCCCATCCTCGATGCCGTCGCCGAAGTCGAACCCGAGGTGGACGATCGTCTCGTCGCCCTGGAAGTCGGCGCCTATGACGAGGACGTTAACTATCCCCTCTGGAAGTTCGTTTGCTAGATCGTCTTTGCAGAGTTCTATCTCGCGGGTGTCCAAGTCGACGAGGGAGGAGAAGCTGAGAGACGAGAGCTGCTGTTCGACGTCGTCCTGGTTGTCAGCGCCCTTCGTTCGCCGGAGCAGATCTTCGAGGGCTACGGCGTCGGTGTAGTAGACCGAGATGTCGCTCTCGTCCGCGGATCTTGAACCGGCGACGGTCGTAGTTTCTTGCTCCGCGGCGACGGTCGTCTCTGGAGGCGTAAAAGCTCCGCCATCCATGTCTTGGTCGAAGTCCTGGAGTGCCACGTCGACTTCCTGGAACGCTACCTCTGCATCCTCTTGTGTGAACGTACCGGGGAGGATGACGACCGCTGCAACCACGGCTGCGGCCGTTGCGAGGCCGAAGACAGGCTGCCACCAAGGCATTCTGCGGCCGGTGGGCGGCGCGGCAGCGACTGGCGCTGCGAGGTTGAGTTCCGTTCGCAGGTTCGCGTGCAGCGTCTCGCGCTCGATCGACGTCATGCGCGGGGCGGCGCCCGATCTCAGGAGAGCGAGCGCCGTACGTTGTGCCGCGTACTCCGATGTGAGCTCAGGGTCGGCTTCGATGCGCGCCAGGGCGTCCTCAGCGGCTGTTCCACTGAGGCGGCCTTCTGCGAGTGCAGAAACGAGATCTTGATCCTGGTCGTTCATCATGCTCCGAGGTCTCCTATTGGATGTTCCGAAGGTGGTCTGAGGTTCCCGAGAGATTGAGCGAGTTGTCTTCGCGCTCGGAAGAGTCTGCTCTTGATGGTCCCTGTCGGCGCCTCAAGGGTATCGGCGGCTTGCTCTAGCGACATCCCCTGAAGGTCGACGAGCACGACAACCGCCCTGAACTCCGGACTCAGCACCGCAAGGGCGGCCTCGATGTCAGGTCGCACGTCGGCCGCCTCGAAGGCATCGCTGCTCGCGGGGTCGGCCAGGTCATATCCGTCAGGAAGCCGGTCGGCTTGGCTGCGCTTCTGTCTCCGGAGATAGTCGTAGCAGGTGTTGACGGTGACTCGATACAGCCAAGTCGAGAACGCAGCCTGAGCTTTGTACTTGCCCGCCTTTCGGAATACCGTGAGGAATGTGTCTTGGGCCGCGTCGAGGGCCGCCTCCCGATTTCGTAGCATGCGGAGGCAGATTGCGAAGACGCGATCCTCGTGGGCTGAAACCAACTCGGTGAACGCGTTGAGGTCTCCAGCAAGGTACTGGTTTATGAGTTCGATGTCACAATCGGCGCGATCAGTCATTTCTTAGGGCACGGTAGACGGCGAACAGACTCCAGACATCTGGATTCTGGTATCTGGTGTCTGGTATCTGTTCAAGGCGCAAACCGAACGTCTGAGATCTCGGCCAGGTACGAGCCGTCTGGGCGCACCGGGAGCTGAGTGATCCAGAGCAGCCAGAAGCCACCGCCACGAAGCGGCAAACCGATACGAGACTGGGCGAGTTGGAGCGTGCCACGTGCAATGTGCTCCCACTCGGCGGGATGGGGAGGTATCGTGGGGGACCATCCAATGCTGAACACCGTTCCGGGCGTCCCCACTATGAACACGGTTGAGGGAGTTCCTTGCAAGTCGAACGCAAGGCCAACTCCCGCTTTCACCTCGTGGAGCGGCCTGGAGTATGTTTCTGTCGACCAGCTCGTGGAGCGGCTTCCGTCGATAGCGTTCTCGGCGGTGTCGTCGTTCTCAGTATCGTCTCCCAGAGGATCGTATACCGAGGCGGTCGCGCTGATACGTTCCGACTCGTCCCCTGGGGTGATCGCCTGTATGGGCAGGGTGGATGTCGAAGTGTTCGGTGAGGCGCCAATCGGATACAGCACAGGAGAGTTCGGATCGAAATCGACGGCGAGACCGATAGCGGCGAGCACGGCTATGAGCGTGACGATCGACGCGAAGAGCGTCAGTGACCGCCAAGGCTTCATCGGGGATCCATCAGCATGTTCGACGTGACGGACCGCTTGGAGAGACCTCGCAAGACCGGCCGCGTCGAGGGCACCGGTGATGCCGGCCCGGAGCGCGTCGTCGACAGCCGGGGGGACGCCGTCAACGACGTCGGAGGGGAAGACGCTTGTGTCGTAGGTGCCGGTGATAGCGGCTCGCAACACCTCGGCGAGAGCCATTGTGTCTTCTCCAGGATCCGACCAACGGGTCTCTCGACCGAATGCGCCGAGTTTGACAGGATGGGCTGCTGAGAACCGGACGGCTGACGTGTCTATGGCGCCGTGGACTCCGCCGAGAGCGTGATACCGGGACAACGCGAGACACAGTCCTGAAGCGTTCGGGAGAAATTCAGCTACGGGGAGCGCGTCATCCGCACGGAGCCTGTCAGCGATGGTAACACCGCCATCCCATTCAGATACTGAGTAGGCGGAGGCGGTCGTCTCCCCTGCCGCGAAGACTTTCTGGATGTGGATGTCGCTCAGCGCCGCGGCCGAGCGGACATTTTCGAGGAACGATGTATGCCGGGAGGGTGGCGACTCCGGGGCAAGGTACCGGATCAGTACGGGGCGGTCGAGGGTGTCGTCCTGGGCGAACCACTCCTCGATGTCACCGTCGCTTCCGAGTCGGATGTTGAGCCGATATCGCTCTGGCAAGCGGGGAGGCATCGCATCTATCCGGACTTGAGAACCGCCAGCGACTCAGGGAGCTGAACGAATCCCTCGGTTTCATACAGCCCTAGGGCCGGCGTGTTGTCGTGCTGCGTGTTCAGCAGGAGGGCTCTCGACCCGTGACGTCTCGCGTTTCTCGCAGCGGCCCGAACGAGGCTTCGGCCCATACCCTGTCCCTGCCATCGAGGCTCAACGGCGACGCGCTGGAGATACGAGATTGCGCGACCGTATCCCACAACGGCGAACCCGGCAATGCCGAGGTCACCGTCGTTGATCACGAAGACACTCGACTCCGAGGTTGCCTGGGTCGACTCGACGAGGGAGGGGAAGTCGAATCTCCAGAACTCAGGGAAAGCGGCCTTGTCGATTGCGAGCATGGCGTCAAGGTCGGGGATGTCGACTCTTGCGACGAGATGCTGCGGCGCAGATATCGGCTGATCCAGAGAGAGGCGCATGAGAGCTAGATCGATATGGGACACAAAGCCGGCAGCCTCCCATGGTTTACGCGCTGACCGCGAGAGGGGGGTCGACAACACTGCAGGCGCGCCCGCAAGCTCGAGTTTTTCGACACAGGCGCTGATAAAACCGCTTCCTCCACGGATAATGCGCAGTACTGCGTCTTCAACAGAGGAGTTCCACGGCCGGGCCTCCGCCCTGGCCCAGCCGCGGCGCAGCGACACCGAACCCGGCCAGGTGCCTCGTTGAAAAACTTTGTGCGGTGAATCTACAAGGGCCAAAGCCTCTCCAAGGGTCGCGCCGCGTACTGACAGGCTAGCCCCGGTTCATGGGGGTCGAGTGCGTGCGACAATCTACCTGATGTCTGTACTTCTTGTCACGCACCCCTCGAGCCTCAAGCACATCACCCCTGTAGGGCATCCCGAACGCGTGGAGCGCGTCCTTGCCGTCGTGGAGGGGGCTCGTCCGCCCGCCGGGCCACCACGCGGAGAGGGGTGAAGCGATGGGCTTCTGCTTTTTTAACAACGTCGCCGTCGTCGCCGCCTACCTTCGCAGCCGCGGCGAGCGGGTCGCTGTTGTTGACTGGGACGTGCACCACGGAAACGGCACCCAGGCAACCTTCTACCGAGATCCCGAGGTGTTGTACGTGTCGATGCACGAGTTCCCGTTCTACCCGGGAACGGGTTCGATCGGTGAAATGGGTGCGGGAGCAGGCGAGGGCGCCACCGTAAATGTGCCTCTGGCGCGCGGCACGGACGCTGACATCTACCTCTCCGCTTTCGCCCGCATCGTGATACCTGTGCTTGAGCAATTCGCCGCGGACTGGATTGTCGTGAGCAACGGGTACGACGCCCACCGGCTCGATCCGCTCGGCAGCTTCCTTCTCGAATCGGAACACTATGGATGGATGTCGAAGGCCGTGACTGATCAGGTGGCCTCGGGAAGAGTGATCGCGATGCTCGAAGGGGGCTACGACCTCGGCGCCCTCTCAGCTTCGGCGTCGGCAACGGTCGATGGGCTCGGAGGAGCCGTTGGGGACGTGGTGTCGCCGCGCGACTTCAAAATTGCTGCGGGAATAGGCCAGGCCGCAGCCCTGTAGCTGGTTATCTCTCCGGTCGAGCCGGAGATGTTCCTACCCTGCCCTCCATGCCCGAATTCGACTGCCGCGATTGCGGCGCCACATTCTCACTCTCGCAACAGGTGCTTGATAGGTATCCCGGTTGGACTCCGAAGCAATGCCGTTCGTGTAGGGGAACGAGAAGGGGCAACGCCCAGGCTTCAGCACGCAACAGCGGAGGCGCAAACCATGCGTCCGATGAGGGTCCGACGACCGGGGTCTTCACGGATGGAAGTTCTGCGCCTAACCCTGGCCCCGGGGGGTGGGGCGCGGTCTACGTCGTTAAGAACGAGATTGTGTCTGAGGCGTATGGATACGGCGGCGATACGACGAACAATCGGATGGAGCTCTTCGCGCTTATCAGCGCGGTCGATCTCGTTCCTATTGGTGTCAACACGACGGTGTATTCGGACTCCGACCTTGCCGTGCGTACGATCAATGAGTGGGCCGCCGGTTGGGAGCAGAGGGGCTGGAAGCGCAAGAGCGGCCCCGTTGAGAACCTCGATCTCGTCAAGAAGGCATACGCGGCCTTCAAGAATCGTTCTGAGCTTGAACTCAGGTGGATCAAGGCGCATGCCGGTTTCCGGTGGAACGAATACGCTGACGAGTTGGCAAACCGCGGGAGGGTGGAGGGGTGGAGATGATTCCCAAGCGCCTGTCGTCAATCATGTCCAGCGACGTCTGCGAACTGTCGAAACTGTTCGCAGCCGAGGGCCACGACCTGTACCTGGTCGGTGGGTCGGTTCGTGACGGGCTTCTCGGGCGCGACAGCGACGATCTCGACTTTACGACAGATGCTAGGCCGGACGATATCGAGCGCATCGGCGCCCTTTGGGCTGAATCGATCTACGTGGTTGGGAAGGCCTTTGGCACTATCGGCCTGGTGAAGGACTACAGAGTCTCCGAGATCACCACGTTCCGTTCAGAGATGTATCGCGATGATTCCCGGAAGCCGGTTGTGTCCTTCAGCGACGACATCGAGGAGGATCTCTCGAGGCGCGATTTCACTGTGAACGCGATGGCGATCAAGGTGCCTACCGGTGGGGGAGACGCTCCCGAGATGACGGATCCGTTCGGCGGCTTGGTGGACCTCTCGTTGAAGACACTTCGGACGCCGCTGGACCCGGAAGTGTCCTTCGGAGATGATCCGTTGAGGATGCTGCGGCTGTTCAGGTTCATGTCGACCCTTGGGTTCACTGCCACCGCCGAGGTACTCGATGCCGTGGCCGGTTTCAGGGAGCGCCTCCAGATCGTGTCTGCTGAGAGGATTCGGGCAGAGTTCGACAAGTTGATGGTCGGGTCCGGCGTCGTCGAGGCGCTTGAGTCGTTGGTCGGCAGTGGGCTGTTAGGTGAGTTCATCCCGGAGATTCCCGCCCTTGCTGTTGAGCAGGATCCCATCCACAGGCACAAGGACGTGCTCGCGCACACGATTGCCGTCGTCGGCAAGGTGAGTCCGATGCTACGCCTTCGGCTCGCTGCGCTGTTCCACGATATTGGGAAGCCGGCGACGAGGGAGTTCGGCGCAGGTGGTGTGTCATTTCACCATCACGAGGTTGTCGGCGCGCGCATGACGCGCAAGCGCATGCAGGCGCTTCGGTACCCGAAAGACGAGATCAAGGATGTTTCACAGCTCGTGTTTCTCCACATGAGACCCCATACATACAAGATGGGGTGGACGGATTCCGCTGTGCGCAGATATGTTCGTGACGCCGGACCGCTGGTTCAAGACCTGAACGAGTTGGTGCGCTGTGACGTGACGACGAGGAACCAACGTCGCGCTCGGACGATCTCGAAGCGGCTCGACGAACTTGAGGAGCGCATCGAAGACCTCGCGCAGAGAGAAGAACTCGACAAGATGCGCCCACCGATCGACGGTAACGACGTGATGCGTTATCTCGATCTCAAGCCTTCGAGAGTCATCGGCGAGATTATGGATATGTTGGTTGAGAAGCGCATCGAGGTCGGTCCCTACCCGGAGGAAGAGGCGTACGCCATGCTCGACGACTGGAAGGCGTCGAAGGCCTGACTGCTGACCGCACGATCTCTCTCTCCCACCTCTTTCTCTCGTACTTCGTACTACAGCCTGCCACAATCCCAGCTCGAACCGACTCCGCTCATTTCCGAAGTGCGCGTTTGTCAGCTCCGACGCACTATCACGGGATTCGGTCGGCGACTCTCAGGGCGTCGGTCGCGAGGTGTGCTACACCGATCCCGCGATAGGCCCATCCGGCGAAGATGAGTCCCGGATTCGCGGCCTCAAGGTCGTCGACGGCCGCGAGCCTGCGCCGGTGATGAAGGTCGTACTGAGGGATGCCGGCAGCATCTCTGAGGACTTTCGTCCATGACGGTGTGATAGTGGCTCGGAGTGCCCGTTCCATCTCGGACACGACGGCCTCGACGATCTGCTCATCAGAGCGATCGACGAAGCCCGGATTCCGAGCACCGCCGGCGATGACTTTGGCGAGTGAACGGCCCGGCGCAGCGCGCCCGGGGGCGTAGGAGGATTCGAAGAGGCAGCCGAGGGTGACAGCATCGGTGTCAGGTCCGGTGAGAAACCCGAAGCCGGAGGGCAGAGGAACGTCTTGGGCGGCGCCACCGACACCGACGACTACCACTCGGGACGACGGCCAACCATGGAGGACCGTAGTGTCGATGTCCTGCAGGATCGCCGAAGCCGCGTCCGGTCGGAGGGCGATGACGACCGACCGGGCATGCAGCGTTTCCGCCCCCTCGATACGGAAGTAGTCCCCTTCCTTGGTGACGGAAGTCACAGGGTGCTCGGAGCGGTACCGCTCACCGAGCGATGCTGCAAGAGTTGCAGCCGCCTCAGACATCCCACCAACGGGTATGTGACTCTTCGGTTTGGGCGGTCTCGGCTTCGGGAGAGCCCTCACGCGGCGGATCCCGCCCCTCACAATACTTCCCGCCTCGGCTTCGAGTTCCGTGAAGAGAGGGAAGGCGGCAGCGGCTGACATGTTGTTCGGGTCGCCGGCGTAAACGCCCGATGCGGCAATGTGCGACAGCAGCGTGCCGGCCTCTCGGCCCAGACGTCTCGTGAGGAACTCCCGCAACGACTCTTCGACCCCCTCGTCTGGTGGTGACGAGCGGATGAACGGTTCGGCCGCCATGCGAAGCTTCCCGCGTTTCGACAGGGCTGAGGTGGCGAGAGCCTTGGGGCCGTAATGGATGGCTACGAGGCTGTCTCTCATCCAAACATACCGCAGCGCGGCGTCCGGATACGCTTCCTCGACGGCGACGCCCGCCGAGTCGAGGAGGGGGGTCAGGGAGCGGTGGGGAAGCATGAACGTACCGGCCGCGGGCTCAAGGACGAAGCCGTCTTCTATGACCGTCGCAGCGACGCCTCCTGGCCGGGGGGAAGCTTCGAGCAGCAGTACGTCGCGGTCCAGGCGAGCGAGCTGGGTCGCGAGAAACAACCCGCTGAATCCTCCGCCGATCACGACTGTGTCAAGTGTGCTGGTCACCTGCACGGCTCAGATCGACTTGGAGAACATCGGCTTCTGCGCCCGCTCTCCGGTGTGAGCGTCAAATACCCGCGCAACATTGCGGATGAACATCCGGCCGAGGTCCGTGGCGACGATTGCGTCTTCCCGCACATCAACCATGCCTTCGTCGGCAAGGCCGCCTGGAGCGGTCAGTGTCTTGCGCTCCCGCGCGAAGTCCGTTGCGAAGTCGATGCCGAAGCGTTCCTTGATGTCTGTGAAACGTATCTCGCCGTTGCACATCAGCTCCGTGATGATGTGGCGCCGGACGCGGTCGTCTGCGGTGAGGCTGTACCCCCGTTCGATAGGGAGGACGCCTTGGTCGACCGAGGAGTAGTAGCTGGCGAGCCGCCTATGGTTTTGGGCGTACGCACCGGATATGTCGCTGATCCCCGACGTTCCGAGAGCAACGACACCGGCGCCGCTCTGTGTCGAGTACCCCATGAAATTTCGAGTGAGCGTCCCCGCGTCGGCCGCACGCGAGAGGTCGTCCTCGGGCAGGGCGAAGTGATCCATACCGATCGCCCTATATCCGGCAGAGGTCAACGTCTCGGCGATCATCGACAGGAGCTGGAACTTCTCTTCGCGCTCAGGGAGGCTGTCGGCGGGGATGCGTCGCTGATGCGGTCGCATCCACGGGACGTAGGCGAAGGAGTAGATGGCAAGCCGATCCGGGCGCAGCGATGTGACGGTGTCGAGGGTTGCGGCCATGGTGTCCTCGGTCTGCCCGGGCAGGCCATAGATCAGATCGAGGTTGATCGAGCGATACC
Organism: Actinomycetota bacterium; assembly: GCA_030125685.1. GTDB lineage: Bacteria > Actinomycetota > Acidimicrobiia > Spongiisociales > UBA5794 > B3-G11. The sequence goes on along the minus strand of JASJYA010000005.1, from coordinate 10,109 downwards.
CGATGTCCCGTGCTGCGTCGTAAAGCTCGACCGTCTCACTCTCGGTCTGCCCACGTCCGATCAACTCCTGGACATTCGGGTCGAGATCCTGAACCCCGAATGAGAGGCGGTTGAAGCCAAGATCCCACATAGTCTCGAGGTGCGCTCGCGTCGTGACCCGCGGGTCGACTTCGGCAGCGACCTCTGCATCCGGTTGGATGTCGAACCAGCGGGTCAGGGAGCGGTGGAGACGGACGAGCGTTGACGGCGGGTAGTAGGTCGGGGTTCCTCCTCCCCAGTGATACTGGAGAAGGGGACGTCCTTCGCCGAGATGCTCGGCGACGATCTGAGCCTCTCGCTCGACACGGGCCAGATAGGCGTCGGCGACCGACTCGTTTTTGGAGACCACGACGTGGCATGCGCAGAACGAGCAGCGCGACTCGCAGAAAGGGAGGTGGACGTACAGCGACAACGGAGCGTCGGGGTCTGCCTCGTAAGACGCGAGACGCTTCGCGTATGCGTCAGCTTGGAAGTCGTCGGCGAACTCGATAGCCGTCGGGTATGAGGTGTACCGCGGCCCCGGTTGGTCGTAGCGCTCGAGTAGCTCCGGGGAGAGTTTCGTCATGTCGCTTCTCGTACAGCGTCGATGAAGGCGGCGACATTTTCGAGCGGTGTATGCCTGTCGATTCCGTGGCCGAGACTGACGATGTGGCCCGGTCTCCCTGCGGTGCGTTCGAGGAGTCGGGCGACGCAGCGACGGATGCGGTCAGGATCGGTGAGTAAGATCGCAGGGTCGAGGTTGCCTTGGATGGCGATGTCGGATCCGATCCGATCCCACGCTACATCGATCGGGACGCGCCAGTCGACGCCGTACGCCGTAGCTCCCACTTCCCCCATGGATTTATGGGCATGGCCTGTGCCGGGCGCGAAGTAGATGGTGGGAGCGTCAAGGCCGGCAAGGACATCCCTCGCAGCAACGTAGGAACGACTCTCAAGGAGATCGCGGGGAAGGATCCCTGCCCACGAATCGAAGAGCTGGACGAGCTGTGCGCCGGCTCCGATCTGCATCGCGAGATACGCGTGCATGTTCGTCGTGAGTTTGGCCAACGCTGCGTCGAGTTCAGGTGTCCCCTCATGCATCGCCGTTCGCAGGGGGAGGTACTCCTTCGAGCCGCTCCCTTCGAGAAGATACGCGAGGAGGGTGGTCGGCGCCCCGGCGAATCCAATGACGGTTACCTCATCAGGCACTTCCCTTCGGACGATTCGAAGCGTCTCGGCGACGTGCTCAACCCGATCGAGATCGAGGTCAGGGAGGTCGGCGATCTCTACCAGGGTCATGGGTCTCAGCTTCGGCCCCGGATCGAATGTCATGTCGACACCCATCGCTTCGAGCGGCGTCATGATGTCTGCGAACATGATTGCACCGTCAAAGCCGAAGCGGCGTATGGGCTGTAGCGTGATCTCGGAGGCAACCTTCGGATCTCGGATAGCGTCCTGAAAGGCGTGACGGCGTCGTAATTCACGGTATTCCGGGAGGTAGCGACCCGCCTGACGCATGACCCAGACGGGTCTGCGATCGACAGGCTGGAGCGCAAGGGTGTCTAAGAGCAGTGTCACTTGGCGTCTCCTATCGCCGATTCGAGTGCCGATGCGGCAGCTTCCAGCACATCGGCGTCGGTGTGGGAGTCCATCAGGAACATCGCCTCGAATGGTGATGGCGGCAGCATCACGCCGCGGCGCAGGGCGCCATGGAAGAAGCGCGCGAACTGGTCACGGTCTAGGGTCGCAGCATCGTCCCATGACCGCACGGATGATGGCCCGAAGAACACGGTGAGCATGGCCCCGACCCGCTGGACGGCGCCGTCGATGCCATGTCTGTGCATCGCTGCGGCCAAGCGCGTCTCGAGCTCACTCCCGGCAGCTTCGAGACGGCCATACAGCCCGGGGTCTGAGGCGATGCGTCGAAGCGTCGCGAGTCCTGCGCTCACCACGATCGGGTTCCCCGCCAGCGTGCCCGCCTGGTACACAGGCCCTGAGGGCGCCATCTGAGACATCAGATCTCGGCCTCCGCCAAACAGCGCGCCGGGCGTTCCGCCGGCGACGACCTTGCCGAGCGTCGTAAGGTCGGGTGCGATGTCGTACCGGCCTTGCGCTCCTTGCGGCCCGACCCGAAAGCCCGTCATGACCTCGTCGAAGATGAGAAGCGCGCCGTGGAGTTCGGTGAGTCTGCGAAGGTCTTCGAGGAACCCTGGCTCGGGAGGGACGACACCCATGTTGCCTGCCACCGGCTCCACGATCACCGCAGCAACATCACCGGGCTCGATGGCAGTGGCCACGGAGGCGATGTCGTTGAAGCGGGCGATCCGGGTTGTTGACGCCGTGCCGTTAGGAACACCAGGGCTGTCGGGCACACCAAAGGTGGCGGCGCCTGATCCGGCTTTCACGAGGAAGGCGTCCGCGTGCCCGTGGTAGCAACCCTCGAACTTCACGACAACATCCCGCCCGGTCGAACCCCGGGCAAGCCGCAGCGCCGACGCAGTCGCTTCTGTCCCCGAGTTGACCATGCGCAGCATCTCGATCGACGGAACCATTCTCGTTACCTGTTCCGCGAACTTGACTTCACCGACGGTGGGGAGGCCGTAGCTCGTGCCTTTGGTTGCCGCTCTCGCGATGGCTTCGACCACCTCGGGGTCGGCATGGCCGAAAATGATCGCGCCCCACGACGCGATGAAGTCGATAAATTCGGCACCGTCCTCGGTTTTGAGGTATGGACCGGATGCGGACGCGATGAACGGGGGCGTGCCGCCAACGGCTGTGAATGCTCGTACCGGCGAGTTGACCCCTCCGGGCATCACTTCGATTGCGCGGTTCCAGGAAGTGCTCATTGGCTCGCCCTGAGCGCGCGAGCGGCGTCGATCGCGAAGTATGTGAGGATGATGTCCGCGCCTGCTCTGGCGATCCCTGTGAGGGATTCCATCATCACGCGGTCGCCGTCGATCCAGCCGCGTTCTGCGGCGGCTTTCACCATTGAGAACTCTCCGGAAACCTGGTAGGCGGCGACGGGGAGGTCAACTATGTTTCTGACCTCTCTGATGACGTCGAGATACGGTCCCGCAGGCTTGACCATGACCATGTCTGCGCCTTCACGGACGTCGAGTTCGACCTCGCGCCGCGCCTCCCGGACGTTCGGCGGATCCATCTGGTGGGTACGCCTGTCTCCGAACGCGGGCGCCGAGTTGGCGGCGTCCCTGAAGGGCCCGTAGAAGGCGGACGAGTACTTTACGGAGTACGAGCAGATCGCGATGTCGCCGAACCCTGCGTCATCAAGGGTGCCCCGTATCACGGCGACTCTTCCGTCCATCATGTCCGAAGGCGCGATGACGTCGGCGCCGGCGGACGCGTATGCGAGCGCCGCTCTCGCAAGCAGCGGGAGCGTGGCGTCGTTGTCGACGACATCGCCCTTGAGGACTCCGCAATGGCCGTGGCTCGTGTACTCGCACAAACAGACGTCGGCCCAGGCGACAAGACCTGGCGCATGCTCCTTGACTGCGGTGACGGCTCGTGGCACGGGCCCTTGGGGATCCCACGCAGACGTTCCTTGTTCGTCCTTTGTCTCAGGGATTCCGAAGAAGATCATCCCGCCGACTCCGACCGATTCAGCTTCTTGGGCGAGCGGGATGAGCTCGTCGACCGAGAGCTGGTAGGTACCAGGCATCGAAGGAATCTCGTTGCGGACACCTGTTCCCGGAACGACGAATACGGGTAGGACAAACATGGATGGGTGGAGCCGCGTCTCGGTCACCTGACGCCGCAGAGACGGCGTTCGGCGCAGCCGTCGCGGTCGTTGGAGGGGGAAATCGGTCATGGGACGATCCTCTCAGGTCGCAGCGCGGCCAAGCGTTCGATTGTCTCGGTGAATCCCGGTTGCTCAGGAACGACATCGGGGTCGAATCCTCGCTCCCGTAGCGCTGAGGCTGTCGTCGGCCCGATCGCTCCGATGACAAGACCGGAGAGGCCTCGCGACATGAGCCATCCGGCGACGGCGGTCGGGGACCCGAAGAGGACCGCGTCGACGTGATCGCCCGCAGGAGGAACGGGAACCGTGGTGTACAGAGGTACCGACACGACGGAGGATCCGACCGCCTCCAATGCGGCGGCGTTCCGGCGCGCCGTGTTCGACGCACCGGCGACGACGATCCTCCTGCCCGTGAGGAGGTGCGCCGCTTCGCAGGCGAGTTCGCGAACACCGTCCGATCCGACCCACTTGATACTGCCTCCTGCGGTTTCGACAGCTTTCGCGGTCTTGGAGCCCACAGCGATGATCGGAAGCGACGGGAGTCCGGCGGGGGCGAGCAACTCCACGGTGCGGACCGAGGTGACAAGGAGCAGGTCCGCGCTCCGAACTGCGGCGTCAAGTTTGTCGAGGCTCGAGGGCTTGGCGTCGATACGGATGCAGGGAAGAGAGACCGGTACGAGACCGAATAATTCGACGTCTTGTGCGAGCGTCCGGATCCGGTCCGGTGTCGTGGTGAGTCCGAGGCGCATGGTCACAGTCCAAGTTCCTTCTTCGCAGCCTCAGCGACGTCCCTGGGGTCGATGCCTTCGACCGTCGTTCTGCGAGGCCCGCGTTTGTCTGCGACGAAAGCGTCCATTACGAGTCGCTCTCCCTCCACCCTGGCGAGAGCGCCAAGCGCGGATCGGCAACCTGCGCCCGTGATCTCCAAGAGAGACCGCTCGGCATCGACTGCCGCCCTGGTGTCCTCGTCCTCGAGGTTGGCTGCGATCTCTGCGGCGAGGGTTCCGGGCCGAGTCTCGATGGTCAGGGCGCCCTGACCGGGCGCGGGGACCATTTCGCGAGGCGAGAACCGGTATGCGACGTGCTGCGAGAGCCCTGCTCGATCGAGACCGGCGACCGCAAGGACGACGGCGTCGACTGCGTCGCTCCCTACGAGCGAGATCCTGGTTTCGATGTTGCCGCGGATCGGGACGACCTGTAAGTCTTTTCGGAGCGCCTGGAGTTGGGCGCTCCTGCGTGGGCTTCCCGTGCCAACCGTCGCTCCAACAGGCAGGTCTTCGAGGGATTCCCCGATCAGCGCATCCGCCGCGTCGGCACGCCTCGGGTGAAAGCCGATCAGGGCGCTGGGTCCGACGACGGGGAGGTCCTTCGCTGAGTGGACGGCCAGGTCGGCGCGGCCCTCGAGAACGGCGCTCTGCACCGCTCTGACGAATGCGCCAAGTTCCGTAAGGGCGGTTAAGTCCGTCGAGCGGTCCCGGTCGCCGGTTGTTTCGACGGTCACGAGGCGAACGGTGACATCGGGGAAGGTCTCCGTGATGGCGTCTGCAACAAGGCCGGATTGGGCGAGAGCGAGCTTCGAGCCCCGAGTGGCGAGGGTGAGCTCAGTCATCGAGATCTATTCCGAACGCAGCGGCGACCGTGGCGGCCTCGTCAGCACCTTCACCGGAGAGGTAGGTGGCCGGGCCATGGAGGATTTTCCTCGTTGCCGTCCGGGCTGCTTGTTCGAGCAACGCCCTGTCCTCGGGAGAAGCAAGTCGCCCTGCGAATCGATCGACGACCTCAGCGACTGCACTGTCGGCCTGTCTGAAGAGGTTCTCGATGAGGCCGCCGGTGCGTCTCGCCACCCGGACCTTGTGTATGAATGCAGCAGCGGCTTCAGCGACCGTGTGATCCGCGTCCTCTCTGGGGATGTGCTGCCGCGCGAGATCCGCCAAAGCATCGATGTCGTGGTAGCGAATGGCGGCGTCCGCGGGCGGTGAGAAGTCCGGGGGCATCGCCATGTCGATCATCGTCAGCGGTTCTGTGCGCCCGGCGAGCAATTCGGAGAGCTCACGTCCGGGAATCAGCCTGGTCTTGGCTGAGGTCACCGAGATGACCGCAGGCAGTGTCCGAAGCGCACGAGGAGCTTCGGTGAGCGACCGGGCGATTACTCCTTGGGTGTCGATTGAGTCGGGACGACGGGCGAAGACTTCGACTGTCGGTGGGTTTGGAAGGGCGAGGAGCGCTTCGGCGACGGACCTGCCCATCGTGCCATGTCCGAGCACACCGACGCGATCGGCGGGTGGTGTGAGGGAGGCAGCGATCGCGGCCATGGATCGCCGGGGATCGGCCGGCAGCTCATCGCGTACGGATCGTGCCGTCGCGATGGCCGCATCGAGAAGGCCTCGGAAGGCGCCATTGACCTCTCCGTGGGTAGCTGCCGAGGCGGCTGCCTGCCGAAACTGGACAAGGATCTCCCTCTCTCCGATGACGGGCGACTCGAGCCCTGAAGCGATCCGGAAGAGGTGTTCTACAGCTTCGGCGCCTGAACGACTGATGGACCCCTTGAGCGTGGGCGCATGTCCGAAGAGAACGGCGAGTGCTCGCTCAACATTGTCCATCGCCTCAGGGATAGCGATCTCGATTCGAAGGCATGTGGAGAGCACGAACGCTGGAATGCCGGCATCATCGGCGCGCGCGAGCGCCGCCTCGATCGTGCCGAGCGCGGTCACGAGGTCTGCGCGGTCGTCGCCGATGACGGCTGGATACGCATACGACACTGAGCTGATCTGGAAGTCGTTCAGGGCGCCCTCCGGGACGATCTTGGACAGGGTGGTATCAGGAAATGCCGACAGCAAGTCGGAAGAGTCGTGCTCACGCCCACTCCCGCGGCTGCACCAACACTTCGATGAGGGTGGACTCAGGCGTGCCAGGCTCGGGCGTCACGTCGTGGTCCCATCTGACTCGTGGCGGCAGCGATGCAAGCACACTCTCTGTCCCCGCACCGGTCTCGAGTCCGAACTTCGTGCCTCGATCAATCGCGAGGTTGAATTCGGCGTAGCGTCCCCGTCTCTGAAGCTGCCACCGTTCCTGGTCTGACCCGTACGGCATATCGACACGACGTTCTAGGATCGGGAGATACGCATCTCCGATCGCCTGTCCGAGTTCCCGCTGAAAAGTGTCGACGGATTCGAGTTCTGCGGTGAGATGGTCGTAGAAGATCCCTCCGACGCCTCTCGCCTCGTCGCGATGCGGAAGGAAGAAGTACTCGTCGCAGTCTCGCTTCCAGGCTGGATAGTCCGCAACGGCGTGACGCCCACAGATGTCTCGGAGCGTGCGGTGGAACCATGTCGCGTCGCTCTCGTAGAGGTAGTGGGGAGTCAGGTCGAGGCCGCCGCCAAACCAGGCAGCACCGGTGTCGGTCTCGAAATACCTGAGGTTGGCGTGCATGGTCGGGGCGTGAGGGTTGCGTGGATGAAAGATCATCGATATGCCGGTTGCGAAGAAGTTGTTCGCGTGCTCAGCCAATCGTTCCGAGAGCTTCGACGGTACCGCGCCAGACACGGCGGAGACGTTGATGGCTGCCTTCTCCAAGGGCCCATTGCCCTGAAGCACCCTTGTCGTGCCCCCTCCTCCTCCGGGACGCGCCCATCTCTCGACTCCGAAAGTCGCCGTGGAGTCGAATTCCTCGAATAAAGCGCACAGATCCGATTGGACGCCCCCGTAGAACTCGACGATCTCTTCCCTGACGATACTCACGGTCGCTCCTCGCCAGACACCATGGCAGCGACGGTATCGACCCAGAGAGGCGCCTCGTTTATGCACGGGACGAGGAGGAGATCCTCGCCACCGAGCTCTATCCATTGTTTGCGGAGTCGGATACCGATCTCTTCAAGTGTCTCGAGACAGTCCGAGACGAATGACGGAGTCAGTACCGCGAGCCTGCGGACCCCTGAGTCGTGGAGACCCTGGAGGACACGGTCGGTGTGAGGTGTGATCCAGGGCGTGCCCGCGAGCCGTGATTGAAACGCGGTGGAGTGAGCGTCGGAGGTGAGGTGCAGTGTGGTAGCCAGCGACCTCGTCGTCGCGAAGCATTGTGCCCGGTAGCAGCGGCGATTGACCGGCCCGATGGTGTCACAACAGCTCTCTGTCGCGAGGCAGTGCGCACCGCTCGGATCGGCCTTTCTCACCTGACGTTCGGGCAAGCCGTGATAGGAGAAAAGCACATGGTCGGGGCGAAATCGGCCTAGTTCCTCCGCCGCCGCGTTGGCGACGGCGGCGAGGAAGCCGGGGTCGTCGTAGAACTCAGGTAAGAATGACACCGTGGGGACGTTCCAACGCTCAGCGAGCAGCTCCATCGTCCGCTGCGTTGCGGATCCTCCTGCGGAGGACGCGTAATGAGGAAACAGGGGCAGGATGCGGATGTCATTGACGTCGGCAGCCACGAGTCTGTCGAGGGCGCCTGCGATCGACGGCGAGCCGTACCGCATGGCGAAATCGACGAGGTAGCCGTCACCGACGCTCGCTTGTACGTCCTTGGCGAGCGCCTCGGTGTGCACCAGGAGCGGGGAGCCTTCCTCTGACCAGATCATCTGGTACGCCTTGGCGGAGCGGCGTGGGCGGAACGGCAGGATCACAGCGTTGAGCACCAGCCAGCGAACCGGCGCCGATATGTCCATCACCCTGGGATCCGAGAGGAACTCGGACAGGTAGCGACGGACATCCTTGGTTGAAGGTGAATCCGGTGTGCCGAGTTGGAGGAGCAGCACACCGATAGGTTGCGTGGAGTCCATTGCCGCAGGAGGCTATCGAGCTACCGCTCGACAGTCTGTCGGAATCTCGGACCCGGTTGCCGGGCACAGCCGGCGAGTGGGCGGGCCGCGGCGGAACCCGGCGTGGCAGAACGGAGTGATAGCGTAATAGCTACTGGACGGACTTGACGGTAGCTGATAAGCTACGCAGATGATGACCGGAATACTGCAGATCCTGGGACAACAGCGACGCGATCAAGGGATGTCACTCGCCGAGCTGGCTCGCCGGAGCGGCATTCCTCGACCCAACTTGTCGAGGATAGAACGCGGACTCACGGACCCGCGCGTCTCCACCGTTGAGAGGATGATGAGCGCGCTCGATCTCCAGATTGACGTTGTAGAGCGTCGTCCCCTCGATCTCCAGGGTGTGCTTGACCGAGCGAGTCGAGGAAACCGGATTCTGGCCTCCTGCGGCATCGAGTCATCCGATCCGTGGCGTCGCATCGGTCGGAGGGCCGCCCTCGGAGACGATGTGTCAGCCGAGGCTCGCGTACTGGCCGCATCCGAGTCCCATGGACGCTGAGGTGCTGAAGGCCCGGGCGGCATCGGCGGAGTCCGGTTCAATCGAGCGCACGCTCTGGATCACTGCGCTTGTCAGCGAGGTACTTGACCGACGGGTCGTGCTCATCGGGGGCGCTGCTCACAACCTCTACACAGGCGAATACCGGCCAACCGACATCGATCTCGCGGCCACGGGTGTCGGACGAAGCGAGTTCGAGACTCTCGCCAAACATGGATTCATCGATCGCGGAATCGGTCACCGACACATCGAGTTGCATCTGAGAGACTCTGAGCCCCCTGAGCTCGTCGAGTTTCCCACCGACCTCACCGACATCGATTCGACGGACACAGTTCGACTGGCAGAAGGGGTCGCTGTCGAAGTGATCTCGCTGTCTGACCTCGTCGTGGATCGGCTCATCCAGGCTACGGACGGCACGCCGGTCACGTTCGATGACGCAGTCGCCCTGCTGGTTGCGACGAGCAGCGAAGTGGACTGGACGACGGTTATGCGACTCGTGGAGCAACGATCGGATGAGCCGTTCCTCAACGAATTGCAAGAGGTGTTCGAGAGCATTCGCTTGGTCGCTGAATCAGCGATTCGTCGAGCAGGACTCGACGGAAGAAGCTAGGCCAGAAACGAGCCTTCTGCGGTGCATCAGGCTTCAGCCGAGGAAGCCGCCGTCGCCTCGCGTAGCTGTCCGAGGGAGGGGGAGCCGGCCATACCATCGACGGTGACATGGATGCGGCAGCTCAATCCGACCGGGGAGTCGAGATCGGCGAAAGGATCGGCGCCGTCGATGAGTGCCGTGGACGTTTCCCGGAACCGACTCTTCGATTTGAGCGGGGTGTGGCGAAGAGTCCGGAGGTGAGTAGCGAGAAGCCTCAGAACGTATGACGTAGTACTGTTTGTCACGTGCCCACTTTGAACTGACCCCGTTCACTTCCGAAGAGCCAGATAACCGAAACCTCGGATCGAGGAACCTCTGACGCTCAGCCTTCCTTGCACAGATGTTGCGGAGATGACCGTGGATGTACCTGACGGG
>JASJYA010000141.1 GCA_030125685.1 Actinomycetota bacterium | reverse complement strand
CAAGATGTTTTCGCGAGGCGGGCGACAAATCGATGTAGTAGCCCGTCCAGAGGTCGATATACCAGGATGTCGCGAAGAACGCGGCAGGACAGCAAGGGGAGACCTCAGTGCACATTAGCGCGTCAGACAAGGAGCGGGACGGCCGCTCGATGTCGGACAGGAGAGCTGAGGCCGGTGCGCGAGACCGTTATCCGTTGCGAGTTCTCCTCGTCGACGATGGCGCCCCTCGATCGAAGGCGTTTCGGCGGCTCACCATCGGCGTGCAAGACGGAAGATACATCGTTGATCGTGTGACCACGCAAAAGGACGCATTCAATGCTGTGGAGGCGGGCGACCACGACGTGTGCGTGCTGTCTCATCTTGTTGGGACGCGCACAGGATTCGAGCTTCTGTCATGGATCAAGGCCAGAGGAACACGGGTACCTATCGTGTTTGTCGCTGGTTCGGCGGATCATGGGACCGGGGTGACCGCCGTGAGGGCCGGCGCCGCCTGCTACGTCGTCGAGGACACCATCGAGTCCGGTCTGCTCGAGCACAGTTTGAATCATGCTGTGGAGCAGACACGGTCTTTGATGCGGCTGAGCGACGCGGGCATCGCTGTCGACAGCGATATTTCGACGAGGACTCGCCTGCTGTTCCGGATAGCCGAGAAGCTGCGAGTTCCAAGTGCTGCACTCCTAGAAGTTGCGCGCCGCTCCCTTGATTCTGCGCTTCCTGCCCATGCGCTCGAGTCCTTCGGGTTGATCGAAGACAAGGCGAGGACCCTGCTCACGCTCGCGAATGACATCAACGACCTGTCCATGCTCGAGGCCGGGCACCTCAAGTTCAGCTCAGAGGGGTTCAGCTTGCGCGGCCTGGTTTCGCATATGAAACAAACCGTTGGCTCAGCTTCGCGAACTCGGGATCCGAAGATGTCAGTTGACATCGCCCCCGATGTTCCCGACGCTGTCATCGGTGATCCTGGCCGCCTGCGCCTCGTCATCATCAGCTTCGTTGAGACGGTCGTTGCAAGGAGTTCGACGGACCATACGAATGTGAAGGTTACGGTAGACGAGAGGACCCCAGGCGCGATGATACTGCGCTTCACCATTCAGTCGGTCGGGGCAGGCCCCGCGTCCGAGGCCGTCGTTGGAATTCCGAGCGCTATGGACGACGTGGTAGGCGCCCCACCTTCATCGTTCGACAGCGGCGCATTGGGAATGCCGGTCGCGCACGAGACCGTGTCACGCATGGGTGGAATCGTCAGCGTGATTCACGATCAGAAAAACGCCGTGTCCGTTCAGTTTACGGTTCGTCTACAAGTCAGCGACTCTGCGCGCGAGCCTCGCCCGAACCTTGATGGACGATCTTCCATCGACAGGCCGATTCTTGTGGTAGCGGCCTCTGCCGAATCTCGTCGCTCAGTCACGAAGTCTCTCACCGACGCTGAGATCCCTTTCCTGATTTCGCCGAGTGTCGAGGCCTGGGCAGCCGGAAGGGGAGAGAGTGGTGACGACGGCGCGTTGCCGCCTCTGGTCGTCATCGAATCTGATGGGGACACGTTTGCGGTATGCGACGAGTTCAACGCGGTGGTCTCGGGTGCGGTACCGGTGGTTGTCATAGTGGCCTCAGGCAAGCGCGGCGACGCAGCCCGCTGTCGCGAGCGAGGCGTCAGAGGCTATCTACCAAGGCCGCTCGACTCCGGCGACCTTGTTGATGTGATCCGTTCATCCCTGGCGCTGCACGCTTCGGGGGACACCACGACGCTCGTCACCCGCCATTGGCTGAGAGAGGGTCGTCCGAGCCTGCGTGTGTTGGTAGTAGACGACAGCTCCACAAACCGCTTCCTGCTGACTCGGATGTTGGAGCAACGAGGCCACTCCACAGCAATTGCGTGCGACGGAGTCGAGGCCGTCGAGGCGAGTCTGCGCGGAACATTCGATGTCATCCTGATGGATGTGATGATGCCGGTGATGGACGGCCTCGAGGCAACCCGGATAATCCTTGAAGCACACAGCGCATCGGAGACACGGCCCCGGATCGTAGGTGTGTCGGCATTTGCTGATCAACCGAATATCGACCGCGCTGAGGACGCAGGCATGGACGGTTTTCTCGCAAAGCCCGTCCGACCAGATGACCTATTCGCCGCGATTGAGCACCATGTGCCCGCGACCCTGATCTGAGTCAAGTAAGTCGATCCTCGTTACGTCCGGGGTGTCGCGCCAGATTCGATGAGCGGTGATTCGGCAGTACGGGGAAACATGACGGAGAACCGTGTGCCGTCGTCCCGCGACGACGTGAATGACGCTCTCCCTCCGAGGTACCGCTCGGTGAACAGGCGGACGCTGTAGGTGCCGGTTCCTCTCCCCCTCCCCTTGGTAGAGAAGGAGCGTTGGAAGATCTGGAATTGCATGCCTTCAGGGATGACCTCGTCATTGTGCACCCAGAATTCAACGGTATCGTCGCGCTTGATGACACGCACGGTCACGGTCATCCCCGGTTCGGTCGCTTCGAGTGCATTCTTGACGAGGTTCCCGAGGACGCGCCGCACCAGTGTCGGATCCGAGGTGAACTCCGTCTCCAGGCCTTGAGCATCAGACTCGATGACGATGTGTTTCTCCCTGGCCACGTCGTGACTGCGGTAGAACCCGACCACGTCGTCGACGAGGCTGTCGGCGTCGATGACCAGTTGTTCTACCGTGAGGTCGCCAGACTCCGCATCGATCAGCGTCCGCTGGGACTTGATCTCTTCGACGAGTTGTGATGTCGCCGTGCCAAGAACCTCGAACAACTCCGGCATTTCGTGTGAATCGACGAGGGGGAGCATCCGACGAGGCCCTGAACGCCGCTGGCGGTATTGAGAACGTCGTGGAAGAACGTCCTCTCCAACACTCGGCGGCGTTGCTCGTGCTGTATATCGGTTATCGAAAGGAGGACGGTCGGCTCGGGCGTCCCCTCCATCAGCCTTGCGTGGACGCGTAGGTCTACTGATCGACCGCTGTTGAGGGTCAATCTTGCCTCGCGAACAACCGCTCTGCCGTCGAGCGATTCGAGGATGGATCCGCTCACTCCACAAACTCTGCAGGCCTGGGACGTTCCACATCCGTTCGGCCCAACGCCGGCGTTGACACAACCGACTATCTCGCCGAACCGTTCCCCGTAGAGGGATTCGCGGTCTCGCTGTGTCATCGAAGCGAATGACTGGTTGGCGAACACAACTTGGAGGCGATGGTTGACAGCGATGTACGAATCGGGAACTGCGTCGAGCATCTGGTGGACGATTGTGTTCTCCGTGAATGTCGCACCTTGTCGATCTACTTGCTCGGGAAGGTCTCGCTCGTTTAGTTCCCGGTAACGGTCTCCCATAGCCACTGCTGCACCGCTGGCCACTCCGATCACCCCATCCCTACGCTGGAGGGAACCGTACTCACGTCTACGGTAGCACCGCTGCTTGCCGGCTTGGAGTCGGGTCGCGCCTCATCGCTGCTCACGTACCCGGCGGTGAGAATCGCTTTTCGCTCTGCAATCAGCGCTGTGGCGCCCGACGGATCGAGGGGACGGTCCAGATGGAATCCCTGTGCTGCGTCACACCCCATCCGTTGCAGGTCCCGAAGCTGGGTCTGGTGTTCTACGCCCTCGGCGATCACACTGAATCCAAGGTTTCTGGCAAGCCCGATGATCGATCGCACGATGTCGGCGGTACCGTTATGTGGTGTGAGCGCGCTGACGAACGACCGATCGATCTTGAGGGTAGAGAGAGGTAGTCGGTGGAGGTAGCTCAGCGCTGAGAAACCGGTGCCGAAGTCGTCGATTACAACGCTGACACCGAGAGCCGTAAGCTCATCGAGAATCCCGATCGTCACTTCCGAATCCTCGAGGAGAGCGCTCTCTGTCATCTCCAGAATCAGGTGGCTGCCGTCGAGCCCCGCCGCTTCGACGGTAGCTGAGATCCACGCCACGACTCCAGGATCGACGAAGTGTCTCGTCGAGCAGTTGACCGCGACTGTCAGCGACGCGGCTGCCGGAATCGTTCGTCGCCATTCGGCGAGCTGGAGGACTGCTGTCTCCAACACGAAGCGGTCGAGCGCACGGATCATGTCGCTCTCCTCGGCGAGAGGTATGAACTCATCCGGCAGCAGCAGGCCTCGCTTCGG
>JASJYA010000140.1 GCA_030125685.1 Actinomycetota bacterium | reverse complement strand
AGGCGCGCGCGGCGAGGCCGCCGTCTGTGCCCGGGTTACGTGGCAGACAGGCTGGCGAACACAGAAACTCAACCAACTCTTGCACCGTCACCTCCTCGACCCGTTGATCGCATCACGAAGAATTCACCGAAGCTGACGATAACCAGCTACGAGAGGCGTGTTGGGGGTGGGGGAGAGAGTCAGGAACAGGATTCCGACGCTCGCAGACTTGGCGTCCGCCTGAGAACGTGAGTGATCGGATGTGCGCCGCGGATTCGCGATCCGGTGGTCAGGCTGTGGTGGTGGGGAGCGTGATAGTGAATGTTGCGCCGTGTCCAGGACCCTGGGATGAAACATCGATGGTCCCGCGGTGGGCGTGGGCGAGGCTGCGCGCAATCGTCAGCCCGATCCCTGCGCCCCCCGGAGATGAGCGGTCGGCGCGGTAGAAGCGGTCGAACACGCTCTCAAGTTGATGGTCGTCGAGGCCCCGGCCCGTGTCTCTGACGCTGACGGTAACCAGACCAGATGCGGCTCTCCCTGTGATCTCGACCGTGCCGCCCTCCGGCGTGTAGGACAGTGCGTTGCCGATGACGTTCGTGAACACCTGCGCCATGCGGTCTCTGTCCGCAAGCGCTCGCAGCGTCGGCAGATCGGCGACACGCAGAGTCACGCCCTTGTCTTCGAATTGGGGATTCAGGCGCTCGGCCACATCGCGCGCGACGTCACCGAGATCGAGAGGCTCGAATTCCAGATCTAGCTCTCCTTCTTGTACGCGTGACAGTTCGCTGAGATCGGTTACCAGGCGTTCGAGGCGCGCAGCCTCGCGTCCGGTGGCGATGAACACCTCGTCCGTCGGCGGGAAGACACCGTCGACGAGACCCTCCATGTAGCCCTTGATCGTCGCGAGCGGAGTCCGGATCTCGTGGGCGACCTCAGAGATCAGGCGGAGTCGTTGTTGCTCGGTCTCTTCGAGAGTCTGTGCGAGAGCGTTTACATCCGCCGCGAGCGCCGCGAGCTCTACTTCCGGCGGTAGCTCGATCCGTTCGTTGTAGGCGCCGCTTGCGAGTCGCCTTGTCGCAGCGCGAATACCTTCGATCGGTCGGAGGAGGCGGTTCGACGCGACGATACCGACGATGAGCGCGACGATCGTGCTCACCATCGCGCCGAGGAAGAGCGCCTGGCCGAACCCGGTCAGCACGCCGATCTCGAACTCATCGATCGCAGCTGCTTCAGCCCCGGCGCCGGCGATCTGTCGCATGGCAGCGACATGGTCGTGGATGAAAGCCGGAGCGAGAAGATTGGTCGCGATCAGAACGGTGATCACCCCGGCGAACACGACGGCGACATGAGACAGGATCATGCGGACGCGCAGGCTGTCCGAGCGTCTCGTCATAGTGGCTCACCGATGAACTTGTAGCCGACGCCGCGAACAGTCGCGATGTAGCGGGGGTTAGCCGCGTCGTCACCGAGCACCTTGCGAATGTTCCCGATGTGGACGTCGATGACGCGGTCGACACCGAAGTAGTCCCAGCCCCACACCCGTTCCAGAAGCTGTTCGCGTGTGAACACGCGGTTCGGGTGCCGCCCAAGAGCAACGAGAAGATCGAACTCGAGGGCGCTCAGATCAACCGGCTCACCTTCCAATTTCACTTCGCGTGACCTGAGGTCGATCGTGAGACCGGTGAAGTGAAGCAGCTCATCGGCGCCCCTGGACCCGCCAGCGCTCCGCCGCAGAACCGACTGGATCCTCGCGACCAGTTCGCGGGGACTGAACGGTTTGACGACGTAGTCGTCGGCGCCGACGCTCAGCCCGACGACACGGTCGATCTCGTCGTCTCGGGCTGTGAGCATGATCACAGGGATGTTCGAGGTCATGCGAAGTGTGCGGAGCACCTCGAAGCCGTCGATGTCGGGCAGGCCGACGTCGAGGAGCACGAGATCGGGTTCGGACCCGGAAACGGCGTCGAGCGCTGCGCTCCCTGTCGCGGCCTCTCCAACGGCGAACCCCTCGCGCGACAAGTACTGACGCAGCATCGATCGCAGCTCAGGCTCGTCATCGACGATGAGGATGCGATGGGCGGGCATGGTCAGATGGTAGGTCGTTGAGCTTCACGCCTGGCTCTCGACGACGAAACCACCGACCATGCCGAGCGACTCGTGGCCCGCAATGGTGCACAACGTGTCGTAGGTTCCAGCGGCCTGAGCCTCTATTCCGGCCGTGACCGTCTCGCCTGGGGCGACCTCGATGCGAATGCCGAGGGCGGGAACCGTGAAGTCGTGTGGCGCCGAGCCGTTGTTCACCACGGTGATGTTGGTTGCCTGGCCTTCCATGACGACGACCATCGATGGCGATATCGAGAAGTCGTCGAGCGTCACTGTGATCTCGGCCGCGCCCTCGATTGACGGCGGCACATCTCCCGATCCGAAGTCACCCGACACTCCACCCATCATGGCTCGACCCATGGCGCCCATGTGGCCGCCCACGTGCCGGGATCGCATCTGGTCGAACGGCCCCCACCCCACGGATCCGTGGTCGTTGAACGTTCCCGCCAGTGCAGGACCGACGAAAGCGAGCACGATGGCGCCGATGCCTACGGCGAGCAGCGTCCGATTCTTCATCAGCTCCGCTCCAGTTCCGAACGCCGACTGTAAAATTCGTCGGTGTCGATCTCTCCGCGCGCGTACCGTTCGTCGAGGATCTCCAACGCCCGGTTGGATGTGTCACGTCTGGCCTTGCTGTCTCCAACGTTGCGAACCGCCCACACCACGAGGACGACGACGCCTACCCAGAAGAGCAGCATCCAGATCATCCCCATACCTCCCATTGACCACATCATGTTTGTTCTCCTTTGATTGATCGTTGCGTGATTCCCTGGTATGAAACCACGCGCACGTCAAGGGCAGAGCAGTCGCGTGTAAAGCTCTTGTAAAGGTCGGAAGGTCGACCGATTCGAGGCAGGAGCGCAGTCGCTTCTACAGTGGAGCGCAGGTCCAGTGTGTTCGTGGCACATAGCGAGCCGGTCGGTTACCGGGCTAGGAGAACTCGATGTTCCTGTTACACCCACACCACAGGCAGCGCAGCTACTCGAACGAACGATCCGAGGAGGTGATGCGCAAGACCATCGAGTTCTTCGAGACCAAAGGCCTGGTACGGCTCAGGGAGGACGATCACGCCGCGGAGTGGTATGAGGACTTCGTCGATTTCGTGAAGCGCGAGCGGATCTTCGCAACGCTGTGCACGCCTGCCGGGATATGGCGCGAACGACACCCGATGGGATACCTGGCGAAACGCAGAGTTCGCTGAGATTCTCGGGTTCTACGGCCTGCCTTATTGGTACGTGTGGCAGGTGAGCGTCCTCGGTCTCGGGCCCATCTGGATGAGTGAGAACGAAGCGCTCAAGGAGAAGGCGGTGGAGCTGCTCGACGACGGCGCCATCTTCGCCTTCGGACTCTCAGAGAAGGAGCACGGCGCGGATCTGTACTCCACGGAGATGGCGTTGACCGTGACAGGGGAGGGCGAGTACGTGGCAAACGGCAGGAAGTATTACATCGGCAACGCCAACAAGGCGGCGATGGTGTCCACGTTCGGAAAGATCGCAGAAACAGGGGAGCACGTCTTTTCGCCGTTGACTCCCAACATCCCTCGTATCGCGTGATCAAGAACGTTGTGCACAGCCAGAGCTTCGTCGCTGAATATGAGCTGAGGGACTATCCGATCACTGATGAAGACATCCTGTCGCGCGGCGAGGAGGCGTGGAACGCTGCACTGAACACCGTCAACATCGGCAAATACAACCTCGGCTGGGCTTCGATCGGCATATGCACCCACGCCATGTACGAGGCGATCCACCACGCAGCGCACCGCAGGCTCTACTCCATGGCGGTCACGGACTTTCCGCACGTCAAGCGCCTCTTCACCGACGCCTACGCGCGCCTCGTCGCCATGAAGCTCGTAGCCCTGCGTGCAGCCGACTACATGCGGTCGGCCACGCCTGAGGACCGCCGCTACCTCCTGTATAACCCGGTCGTGAAGATGAAAGTCACCACCCAGGGAGAGGACGTCATCAACCACCTCTGGGATGTGATTGCAGCCAAGGGCTTCGAGAAGGACATGTTCTTCGAGTTAGCTGCGCGAGAGATCCGGTCGTTGCCGAAGCTCGAAGGCACCGTCCACGTCAACATC